>JANOBC010000097.1:0-1712 GCA_031411455.1 Limisphaerales bacterium | reverse complement strand
GGCGGTGCTGACGGCGCAAAAACCGCAGGCGCGCGTGCAGCGGTCGCCAGCAATCATGAACGTCGCTGTGCCTTTGCTCCAACATTCCCAATGGTTCGGACATTTGGCGCTTTCGCAGACAGTGTGCAGCTTGAGTTCGTCCAGCAGCGCGCGCGTCTGGGTGAACGCGCTGGACGTGGGCAGCTTCAGCCGCAGCCAGTCCGGCAAACGCGGGCGGGGTTTTAATTCAGTCGTTGTCATTACAAATTTATTTTGCCACGGATTGAACACGGATTAAACACGGAAAACTGCATCTCAATTTTTTCAATCCGTGTTTCATCCGTGTTCAATCCGTGGCTGAAAGTTTTTCCCAAAATTTCGCCAATTCTTCCGGGCCGAAGTCGGCGAGGATTTCGCCGTCCACATCAATCACCGGCGCGAGCGACTGGCCGGAACGCGCGACCATCTCGGTCATGGCCTCGCGGTCGGCGATCACGTCGAGGGTTTCGTATTTGATGCCGCGCTCGTCGAGCCAGCGCTGCGCCTTGTGGCACCAGCCGCAGTAGGGTTTGATGAAGAGACGGATTTTCATCGGCTTAAATCTGTTCGCAGAATTCATCCACCGTGATTCCAGCTGTGCGAATCAAACTCCGCAATGTGCCTTTGGCGATTTCCTTGTGATCAGGAACTGAAAGCGTGCCGATTTCACCGTCCTTGACCATGATGATGTGGCTGCCGCGTTGACGAGCAACTTGCCAGCCGAGAGTTTCAAATGCCCGGACCGCTTTGCGCCCGCTGATGACCGGAAGCGATGGCATCAGACCAGAACTTCGACTTGTTGCGTTTCCACCGTGAGCGGCAAACCGCGTTCCGCGCGCACTTCGAGGCACAGCACGATCGCCTCCTTGATATTTTTCAACGCCAACGGTTTGGTTTTGCCCTGACTCACGCAACCGGGAATGGATGGACACTCGGCAATCCAAATTCCGTCCTCGTCGCGGTCAATGGTCACAGAAAGTTTCATATTCAACGTGTAGCCGACAATTGCGCAGTTTGCAAGCGCGCGGCGAGCCAGCGCATCGCCTTGTGATACCAACCGTAATACGGTTTGATGAAGAGACGGATCATAGTGTTTCGATTTAAAAAGCAAATTTACTTTTTGTCCACTTGGCCTGTATTTGCTCGATACGCTTTAATAGTTTCAATGTGTCGCAACCGAAGTGTGCAAACATATCCGTAGGCCAAAAGCAGCATAATGGCATTAAAAGCAGGTCTGCTAAAGACTTCACCTTGTTCTATCAATGGAACAAGAAACATTGAGACCAGACCAAGAATTCCAATTCCAATACAAATTTTTCGTTCCCGCCGGATGCCTGCTTCCCGCTTTAGAAGCTGGTCATCGCGTTCTGTAATTTTTTTGGAAATCATACATCCGCCATTTCACCCCCCAATCTGCTTCTTGTAATCGTCCGGCGAGAGCAGCGCGTTTGCTTCAGCGGCGTTGCTCAATTTGATTTTATAAAACCAGCCGTCGCTGTCGGGCGCGGTGTTCACGAGCGAGGGATTGTCCACCACGGCGGCGTTGACGGCGATGATCTCGCCGCTGACGGGCGAATAGATGTCGCTCGCGGTCTTAACGGATTCCACGACAGCGCAGGCTTCGCCGGCCTTGACCTGGCGACCCACGGCGGGGAGTTCCACGAACACGATGTCGGTCAGCTCGGCCTGCGCGT
>JANOBC010000096.1:0-13586 GCA_031411455.1 Limisphaerales bacterium | reverse complement strand
ACGTTCGTGTGGATGTTGCCATCGCCCGCGTGGCCGAAGCAGGCGAGCTGAAGGCCGTGCTTCTTTTGCAAGGTGGCGGCGAACTTGAAAAGCAATTCCAGTTTTCCACGTGGCACGACGATGTCCTCGTTCAACTTCGTCAGTCCCGTGTCGCGCAGCGCGTAGGAAAATTCCCGGCGGATTTGCCAAATCGCTTCACATTCCACCGCGCCGAATCCGCGTTCGACGAACAGCGGCTTTTGTTGGCGAATGATTTTTTCCAGCGCGGCAATGTCACCGCGCACAGAATTTTCCTGCCCGTCCAACTCCACGATAAGATGTGCCTTGCAACCGAGGAGCCGCTTGCTGCCGGTGCGTTTGGCGGCGGCGGCGAGAGTGAACTGGTCGGCCAGTTCAGCGGCGCATGGTAGAAAACCGGCGGCGAAAATGGATTGCAACGCGCGCACGGCGGCGCTCATGGAGTTGAATCCCACCGCGAGATTCGTGCGGAACGGCGGGAGCGGAATGAGTTTCAGCGTGGCCTCGGTGATGACGCCGAGCAAACCTTCCGAGCCGACGAACAGGCGGTGCAGGTCAAAGCCGGTTTTATTTTTGTGCGTGCGACCACCGAGTTTCACGATGTTGCCGTTGGTCAAAACGACTTCGAGGCCGAGGACGTAATCGCGCGTGACGCCGTATTTCAAACAGCGCGGCCCACCGGCGTTCGTGGCGATGTTGCCGCCGAGGGAATTGTTCGCACGGCTCGCCGGGTCGGGCGGATAGAAAAGTTTTTTCTTCTCCACCGCCGCTTGGAATTCCGCCGTGTTCACCGCTGGCTGGACGACGGCGATAAAATCCTTCGCGTTGATTTCTAAAATTTTTCCCATGCGCTCGGTGGAGAGCGCGATGCCGCCGTGCATCGGCACGCAGCCGCCGACGTAGCCATGCCCCGCGCCGCGTGGCGTGACGGGAATTTTATTTTTATTCGCGAAGCGGAGAATCGTGGAAACCGATTTCGCGGAGCGGGGCAGGGCGACGGCGTCGGGATGGTGCGTGGCAAACCATTTATCGCCGGAATATTTTGCGAGCGTGGCGGGCTGGAGAAAAATTTCGCCGGGCAGAAGTTTTTTAAGCTGGAGCAAATGGGCTGCGTGTCTGTTCATGGCGAGAGGATTTTAGCGGCATCCGACCGTATTCACCAGTGTGCGCTTCTTTATGGTTTGCTTCGCCTGCGGGTGACGTAAATTTGAGGAGGAGCATGACGATGAGCCTGAGGATGATTCCCCCACCACCCTGAATTCCACTTTCATTGAGCCGCAATTTCGCTAAAATCTTCCACGCATGAAACATCAGCTCGATTTCGAGAAGCCCATCACGGAATTGCAGAACAAGCTGGACGATCTGCGAGCGCATCCCGAAAAACATTCGCTCGGCATCAGCTTTGAGGAAGAACTTCAGCAGATTGAAAAAAAGCTGGAGGAAACCCGCCGGCAGATTTTCACCCACCTCACGCCCTGGCAACGCGTTCAACTGGCACGGCACACTCAGCGCCCTTACACGCTGGATTATTTGGGGAAGACTTTCACGGATTTTCAGGAACTGCACGGCGACCGGATGTATGCGGACGACCATGCGATGATTGGCGGCTTTGCGCGGTTGGGCGGACACCATGTCGTCGTCATCGGCACGCAGAAAGGCCGCAACACCAAGGAAAACATCCTTCGCAATTTCGGCTCCGCCCATCCGGAAGGCTACCGCAAGGCGCTTCGCCTGATGAAGCTCGCAAATAAATTCAGCCTGCCCATCATCACGCTCATTGACACGGCGGGCGCATATCCCGGCGTCGCAGCGGAGGAACGGCACATCTCCGAAGCCATCGCGGTCAATCTCCGTGAGATGATGCTGCTCGAAGTTCCCATCATCGCCGCCGTCATCGGCGAAGGCGGTTCCGGCGGCGCGCTTGGCATCGGCGTGGCGGATCGCGTTTTGATTTTGGAGAACGCCTATTACTCCGTCATCAGCCCCGAAGGCTGCGCGGCGATCCTCTGGAAAGACCGCGCCAACGCTGGCAAAGCCGCCGCCGCGCTGAAGATCACCGCCAAAGATTTGCTCCAGCTCAAGCTCGTGGATGAAATCCTGCCCGAACCGCTCGGCGGTGCGCATGTGGATTACGCCACCACGGCGAAAACGCTCCAAGTAAATCTCATCCGTCACCTCGAAGAAATTTCGGCTCTGCCCGTGGCGGAGCGGCTAAAAAAGCGTTACGCCAAATTCCGCGCGCACGGCCATTTCATCGAGAATCCCGAGGCAGTGGAAGCGAAACCTGCCAAGACTGTTGAACTTGCCGTCGCCTGATCATGCTTTATCCGCTGACGTTCTGCCCAATTTTCAAAGACCGCATCTGGGGCGGACGCGAACTTGAACGGCTTTACGGTAAAAAAATTCCCGCCGGCCAGATCGGCGAGGCGTGGGAAATTTCCGACCGCCCCGGCGATGCCAGCGTCATTGCCAACGGGTCGCTCGCCGGGAAAAATCTCCGCTGGCTCATGGAAAACCACGCGGCGGAAATTCTCGGCGACGCGAAACCAGCCGCCGCCGGACGCTTGCCCCTGCTCTGCAAAATCCTCGACGCGCGCGAAAAACTTTCACTGCAAGTCCATCCGCCTGCGAGCAAGGCCGCTGAACTCAAAGGCGAACCCAAGACCGAGATGTGGTTCATCGCCGACGCCGCGCCGGGCGCGAGCCTGTATGTCGGCCTCAAACGTGGCGTGACGCGCGCGGAGTTCGAGCGGAAAGTTTCCGATGGCAGCGTGGCGGATTGCTTTCACAAAATTCCCGTCCAAGCGGGCGACGCGATGTTCCTCCCGAGCGGACGCGTTCACGCCATCGGCGACGGCCTCGTGATTTTTGAGATTCAGCAAAACTCCGACACGACCTACCGCGTGTTCGATTGGAACCGCTTGGGCTTGGACGGCAAGCCGCGTGAAATGCACGTCGCGCAATCCTTGGCTAGCATTGACTTTAATGACTTCGAGCCAAAGCTCGTGGCGACGGCGTGGGTCACGGACGGGAAAATTCTGAAGCGTTCGTTGGTGCAAGACCCGCTCTTCAACGTCGCCGCGTGGCAGTTGAATCCCGGCGCTGATGGCAAGCTTCAGCCGGGCAAATTACAAATCATCGCCGTGACTGCCGGTGAAGTTGAAATTAAGAGCGGCACAACAGCGGTGCAATTATCCGCCGGCCAGTTTTGCCTGATTCCGGCCAGCCTTGCGCAAACGGAAATTGTAGGCCGGAAAAACGCGTCCCTCCTGCATATCGAGGCGAATTGAAGGTTTTAAGAAAACTTTCCAGCCACCGCCGGGCGCTTTTACTTTGTCTTACATGGCTGCGCCGCGATGATTTTCTGGCGAATGAACTCTGGAAATTCCTCGCGCGCCAGCGGCAGATAATTTTCCGGCATGATGGCCTCGCCGAAATGAAATTCCAGTTTCCCCAGCGCCGCCAGCGGATGCACCTTGCCCAGTTTAGTTGACAGCAGGTGCATGTTTTCGATGAACACTGGCACGATGGCCACGCGCGCTTCTTGGGCGACGTAGAAAATTCCCGGCTGACACTCCGCCACGTCCACCCCGTTGCCGCGCGTGCCTTCGGGGAAGACGATGAGTTGAAAATTTTCCACCGCGCGACCGAACGTTTTAAGTTCGCGGAGACGACGCGGGTTGAATTTCCCCCGTTCCAACAGATACCCGAACGGCCCGCTCAAAAACCGTCGCGTCCATGAATCATTCCACGCGCCCTTGTCGCCGAGCACCAGCATAGGCAGGCGACCCGCGCGCCATTGCAGGCCGGAGAGAAACAGCGTGTCCAGCAGACTGACGTGGTTGCAGACGAAGAGACAGCGGCCCGGCGGAACTTTATCCAACCCGCGCACGCGCCGCGCATACGGCAGCACCAGCGTGAGCCAGAACAGCAGGCCGATGGCGTGCTGCAACAGCTTCACGCCGCGCGAAATTTTGACTGGCTCGGAGGCTTCCATCTTCAGAGGGGCGCAATGCTAGGCGCAGTTGGCAAAACTGAAAAGGCCAAAGACGGGCGGCGGCAAAAAGCGTCAGTCCTTACCGCATCTTTTCATTCGGCCGGCGTGGCGGGTGTTTCGAGAAATTCTTTCGCGTCGGCAGCTTCGGTGTCCGGCACTTCAATGCGCAGCAAGGTGGCGGTGGAACTGCCGCCGAGCCAACCCGCCGACATTTCATTGGCGATGAATGGGTGAAATCCGGCGGCTTCCAACCGCGAACGCATCATCTCCGCGTCGGCGAGATTGAAGTTGGTGGCGATGGTGACGAGTTTCATTTTCCATTTTCAGCTTTGACTTCCGCAAATACCAGCACGCCTGCGCCGGTCTGCACGGTGCTTTGGACGTGTGCTTCAACTTGCTGGCCGATGTGCGTCTGGCCGTTGTTGACGATGACCATCGTGCCGTCCGGCAGGTAGCCGATGCCCTGACCTTTGTCGCGTCCTTCCCGGACGATTTTTAGGTTGATGTTTTCGCCGGGAATCATCGCCGTCTTCATGAAGTGGGAAATTTCATGGAGGTTCACGCAGATGACTTGCTGGAGGCTGGCAACTTTGGCGAGGTTTGAATCATTCGTGAACAGTTTCGCGTTCAAGGTGCGCGCGAGGCGGACCAACTTGGCGTCCACGCCTTTTTCCTCCGGGAAATCGCCGTCATGAATGCGGACTTCAATCTTTGTGTTGTGCTGGAGGCGGTTCAACATTTCAAAGCCACGGCGACCGCGCGCGCGTTTGATGTCGTCGGCGGAATCCGCGATCTGCTGCAGCTCCAGCAGCACGAAGCGCGGCACGACGATGAGGCCATCGAGCAGCCGCGTCTCGACGAGGTCGGCGATACGGCCATCAATGATGACGCTTGTGTCGAGCAGGAGAAAATTATCCGGCTTGTTCTGCGGCGAGAAGCGGACGTAGGGGATGATGAGGGAGAAATCTTCCTTGTTGCTGCGCATGGCGAGAACGATGCCGATGTAGCCGAAGCTCATGAACAATCCGAGTCGCACGAGCCAGCGGGTTTTTTCCTCGGTGTTTTCAAACAGCCCGGAATGATCCACGAGCGCGGCCACCGCCATGCCCAGCAGCAGGCCGAACGTCGTGGCGGAAAAGGCGCGGAGCGAAAAGCCCTTCAGCATTTCATCCACCGCAATCAGCAGCCCGCCAAAGCCGAAACCGATGACCATGCCGAGGTAGCTATGACTGACATATTCCGGGCGCACCTGACTGACGGCGTAGCCACCCACGATACAGAGGAGGAGGAAGAACGTGCGGATGGCCCGGAGTGGTTTCATTTATATTTTTTTGGCGCGCTGGAATTGGTCGCGGCGGGCTTGGATGACCACAGGATGCCCCAGATGCCCACGCGGTTCAAGTTGCTGGTGGTGACGGCGAGGTTGGCGGCGATGTTTTGCACGTTGGTGGCGAGTTCCTGATTTTGCAGCACGGCGCCCGCGAGGCCGCGCCCGGCCTGCACATCGGACGCGAGTTGTTTCAACGTCACCGTGACGTCATCAATGTTCTTGGTCGCATCGGTGATGTTCACGCTGTTCGTGGCGAGAATGTTTTGGGCGGACGCGCCGAGCTGGTTCAACTGGGCGGAGAACACCACGAGGTTGCTCACCGCCACGCCGGCTTGCGCACCGTTGGTGGCGACGATGGCATTGATCGCTTGAATGGCGCTGAGCGCGTCTTCGGTGAAGGCTTTCATGTTCGTCAGCGCCACGCCGAAGCTGGACAAGGTTTGTGCGTTCAAAACCTGCGCGCGCAAATCGGTGACGGACGCATCCAGTTTTTTCGCCGTCTCATCCATGCGCTTGATGAAGCCCGCCGCGCCGCGCGCGACCTCCTGCAAATCGAACGGCTCTTGGCAGTTCACCTCCGCGCCGTCCGCGAACGGCGGGACTAGGTTCTCCGTGGGAATTACGGAAACATATTGGTCGCCGAGAAAGCCTGCCTGCTCGATGACGAAACGGGCGTCGCCGTAAATGTTAAATTTTTTATTGATTTTCAGGAGGATGGTCACGCTCTTGCCGGGCGGGTCAATTTGGATGTCTTTGACGATGCCGACCGGCACGCCGGCGAGCAGCACCGCCGCCTCGTGCTTGAGTCCGCCCACGTTGGCGGTGCGGAGCTTGAGGATGTAAGTGTCGTGCAGCAGGCTCGCGCCTTTGTTGAACTGCACCATCATCGCCGCCAGCAGCCCGAGGCAGACGAATACGAACAGGCCGACTTTGATTTCGAGGCGTGATTTTTCCATCACCCCGAAATTAACAAACCAGCGGGGGCAACGCCAGTGTGAGCTTTTCAAAATCAAAGCTTTTCGACGGTCACAAATCCGCCGTCAGGCTTAAACCTTCATCGCTTAATGCAAATTCATCATCGCTCACTGCATTTGCGTTGAAGGCCATGAATGAATGGGGAATAAATGCACCATAGAAAAGAACCAAACGTTTATGCGGCTTAACAACAAATCAAACAACAGCGACGGCACGGCGAAGGCGGCGTTTTCGCTGCTGGAGTTGTTGATTGCGGTCACGGTGATGGCCTTGATTTTCTCGGCTCTCTTTTCGGGGATTTCGACCAGCTTCAGCCTGTTGCAAGCCGCGCGGGAAAATTTGCGCGCCACGCAGATCATGATTTCCCGTTTGGAAGGGTTGCGTTTGTGCGCGTGGAGTAGCAGCCAGTTGTTCAACACCAATGTCGTCCCTTTGAAATTTACTGATTCGTTTTATCCGCTGGGTCTGAACACCACCACCAACAGCGGCACGGCTTACGTCGGCACGTTGACCATCACGACCAATCCCGCCGTGAGTCCTGCCGCCAGCTATGGCCCGAACCTGGCCCTGGTCACCGTCACGTTGGCCTGGACCAATGGGGTCAGCAGTGTGCGCAGCATCCATCAGCGCTCCATGAGCACTTATGTCGCGCAATACGGACTGCAAAATTATGTCTACTACCACTGAACCAGATATGCTGAACGCTCTTCCATCTAGTCCATCCCGCAAACCAGCGTCCGCCCGACGCGGTTCGACGCTAATCGAGATGCTGGTGGCGGTGACGACCGGCACTTGCATCATGGGATCCATCATGACCACCGGCATCACCGCGACCAACACGATGGTGGCCATTGGCAACTACTGCGATTTGAACCGGGCGAGCCGCCGCACTCTGGACATGATGAGCGCCGATCTTCGCAACACGGCCGTGGTGACCTCCGTGAGCAGCAAGCAAGTCACAGTGAGCAATGTCCTGACGGCTGACATGATCTCGTATGCCTGGGATGGCAGCAACAAGGTGACGCGCACTTTCAATAGCACGGCCAGCGTCATGCTGGTCAACTGCGATTATCTTTGCTTCAGCAACTTTCAGCGGAACCCGACGGTCAATTTTCAATTTTTGCCCGCCACCACGCCGGCCGCCACCAAGCTCATCAGCGTGAGTTGGCGCTGTTCGCGCCAGATTCTCGGGGCGAAAATAAACACCGAGAGCGTCCAGACCGCTCAGATTTGTATCCGCAACTAAATATCAAAAAGGCCATCTATGAAAATTACCACCCACCCAACATCCCGGCGTCGCGCCGGCGGCATCCTGGTGTTCACCGCGCTTCTCCTCGTCTTGGTCGGCGGTCTGCTTACCACCTATCTGGTTCTGACGCAGAGCGAATACACTTCCGTGGCTCGCTCGCAGACATGGAACACCACCATCGTCCTGACCGAGGCCGGTGTGGAAGACGCGCTCGCGTTCATGAACAAGTATGCCGGCGATGTCACGATGGTGCCCCAGTGGTCCACCGCCGCCTCGGCGCAGCAAGATGGCTGGTCGGTCAGCGGTAACATCTACACCATGCACCGCGTCGTGGATTCCGCTGCGGGCTATTACGACGTCGCCATTGACAACACCATTTCCAACGCACCGGTCATCAGTTGTAGTGGGACGGCAACTTATATGTTAAGCGCCTCGGCCGCGTCGCCATTCATGTTTGCGGCCATCGGTATGCCGACCGCCAGCGCTTCCACTGTGCGCCGCACGGTTCAAGTGAAGGCCACCTACTCGGCGTTGTTTCCCGGCGCGATCACGACCAAGACAAACATAGATTTGAACGGCAACAACGCGCGAGTGGACAGCTTTGACTCCACCATGGCCAGCGCCAGTGCGTGGGTGACCAACTGGGGTTACGGCCTCTACGACATCACCAAGGCGCGAGCCAATGGCAACGTGGCGACTGACTCGTCCTTGATCGGCGCGATCTCCGTCGGCCAGGCCAACATCTACGGCCATCTCGACACTGGCCCCGGCGGCACGGCGACCGTCGGCAACAACGGATACGTGGGGCCTTTGCCCCAAGTCGGTTCCGGCATCCAGCCCGGCTACACTAAGGATGACATGAACGTGGTCTTTCCCGATGTCGTGCTGCCGACCGGAGCTAGCAGTTGGCAATATGTGCCGGCCAGCAACGTCATTACCAACAGCGGCAATTACGTCATCTACAGCATCTATGGCGATCTGACCATCAATGCCTCCAATGTCGTTCTCTATGTGAGCGGCGTCATCAACATGAGCGGCCAGAGCGCCATTACCGTCACCACCAATGTCAACAGTGCGACCATCTATGTCGGCGGACCGTCCTTCCGATTGACCGGGCAGGCAACCATCAATAATCAAAAACAAAATGCGCACTCCCTAGGAATCTACGGTCTGCCCTCGCTGACGAGCATCAGCTTCGGCGGCAATGCTGCCTTTACCGGAACCATCTATTCGCCCGGAGCGGACTTTGATTTTGGCGGCGGCGGCAACAATAACTACGACTACGTCGGCTCACTGGTGGCCAACAGTTGCAAGCTGAACGGCCACGCCAATTTTCATTACGACGAAAGCCTGGCAAAGAACGGCCCCGGCATCGGCTACATTCCCGCCTCGTGGCAGGAACTTTCCGCTCCCGGCCGATGATCAAACCCATTCCGCACTCACCATGATCAAGCATTCCCAAACCATCGGCATCGAGATCAACCCCAAGCTCATCGGGGTTCTGCTCACCGAGAAAATCGGCGACACGCTGCGGCTGTTTTGTTTTTATACCAACGCCGAAATCAGCCAGGTGGACGTGCCGGCGGAGGAAAACCGAGACAACCTGCGGGCGTTCTTTACCACGTTGAACATGGAGGAGACTTGTAGCAGCCTCATTCTGGATGAGGTGGTGCAGGGCCGCGTTTATCTCAAAATCGAAAACCAGCACTGGCTTTACACCTTGCTCAAATCGTCGCGGGCAGCTTTGCCGCCGTTGAACGCTGACCTCGCCGACCTGCCCTGGCGGGTTATCTGGCGGTCGCAAGAAGCGCAGGTGCTGGAATACGGCCAGCCAGGCGACGCAGAACATTGCTACGCCATCCGCAAAGAAATTGGCGAAAGTGACGCCGAGCGGCTGGTGAAAAATTCCAAGGCCTTCACCAAGCCGGTTTCCATTCCCCGCAAGCAGCCGCACCGCTGGGTATATGCCAACCTAGTCATCGCGTTGCTGGCGGTGGGAATTCTCGTGTCAGCAACAATCCTCTACACTTTCAAGCAGGGCAATCATGCCTCCACCCAAAAGCTGGCCGTCGGTCCAGCCGTTCCCAACGTTTCCGTCACCGTTGGCTGCTTCCTGCTTTACAACCACCAGATCACCGGACCATTCCCTGTAAAATTCATTGCCGACCTGAACACCGCTAGCCTGCTCAACCCGGAAGTGCTCTGCCGCTTAGAAAATTCCAACGACTGGATCAAACCGGCCGACCTGCTTTCAAACCAGCCACCCAAATGAAAACTCCATTCTTAAACCTCCTCCTTTTAAGTGCCGCCTGCCTGATGGGAATGGTGACGCCGTCGGCGGCCCAAAAAATTTCCGACCAAGAATCCGCCCAGCTCGTCGCCGAGGGCAGGTCATTTCTGAACAATGGCCAGTCTGCGGATGCGTTATTTTCTTTTCGCAAGGCCGCCAAAGCCGGAAGCGTGGCAGGCGCCCTGGCGGCCGGCAACCTGTTGTCGAGTCAGGCCAAAAGCAGCAGCGGACGGGAACGGATCCTGAAATTTTCCGAAAGCATCGGCTATCTTTTTTTCGCCGCCACCAACCGCAGCCCGCAGGCGTGCGCGGATTTGTCCGGGGTGTTTCAAAATGGAACCGGCGTGCAAAGCAATCTCATCGCCGCCTACGCTTGGATGAAGTTGGCCGTCCAGCTTGATCGCTCGCGCAAGCCGGATTTGGACCGGCTGGTGGTGCAGCTCGAACCCGGTGATGTCCGGCAGGCACAGGAACTCGCGGACGAATATCGCCTTGGGCATTGGCCGTCCAGTCTGGTGCGGGCGGTGGACGAGCAAGACGTGCGGCTCAAGATTCAGGGCATCAGCCTCAGCAGCCGCAAACCACTGGTCGTCATCAACAGCACCACTTTTGCGGCGGGCGACACCATTGAAGTTCATTCCGCCAACGGCCCCAAGCGGACGCCCGCCGACAAGCTGACCGTCAAGTGCCTAGAGATTGGTGACGACTATGTGCTCGTCGCCATCACCGGCGAATCCAATCTGAAACTGCTGTCCACCGACCGGCTTTCCCGCAACTAAATTCGCGCCCGCGAATTGCTCCGCCGTGTGCCGCCAAAAAACGGCCCACCCAACATTCCACCCGCCCGCCCGCTTCCTGCCGACCAGAGTTCTCGGCGCGCCATGGTGCGCCTCCAAAAAATTAAAGGCTTGACCGAATCTGGTTAAGCTTAATCCTCCCTTCAATATCAGAATGCAGCCGTGCAATCATTCATCCCATGTCAAAAATTCTGATCATTGATGACGACGTCCACATCCGCGTTGGCTTGGAAAAAATTCTCCGCCACGAAGGATTTGAAGTCACCACCGCCTCGGACGGTCAAACGGGTCTCACCGCCGCCTTGGAAAAACCCGACTTGATCATTTGCGACCTGACCATGCCCGGCATCAACGGACATGGCGTGCTATCGGCCCTGCGGCAGGACGGGCGGATGGAAGACATCCCTTTTATTTTTTTCAGCGGCTCCACTGACAACGGACAGATCCGGCAAAGCATGAATCTGGGCGGCGATGATTTCATCCCCAAGCCCGCAGCCATGTCCGTAATCTTGGATGCGGTTCATTCCCGGCTGCGCCGCCACGAGCGGCAGCGACAACGGCAGGAAGAGCAGGTGAAAAAAGCCGTGCAGATTTTTTCCGGCATCGTTAATGATCTGGGAACTTCCGAAGCCGCCATCCACTGGCTAGCCGAGGCCGCCTCCACCAGTCACGCCGACGCGACGTTGCCTCCGCCAGAACCTGCCAGACCCGCTTCATTCTTGGCCACCAAGGCCAATCGCCAGTTTTTCGTAAAGCTTTCCGAAGTGAAAGTCCTGCTGGCCGAAGGCGAATACTCCCGCGCATTTTGGGGCAAAGACCAGACCATGATGTTCCGCAAGCCTTTGAAGCAATGGGAGCAGGAACTGCCTGCGCAACAATTCGTCCGCGTCCATCGCAAGGCCATCATCAACCTGTTGTTCTTGGATTACGTGGACCAGACTCCGGCGGGCCAGCCGCAGGTACATCTGAAAGAATTCAACGCACCCGTTGAAGTCAGCCAGCGCAAAGTTTCAACCCTGAACCGCAGCATGAAATCTTTGGCCTAGGCGGCTACGCCCGGCGGGAACAGCGGAGCAAACAGTGTCGCGTCAGACCGCCCCAAAACTTCAGCGCGGAAGCAGTTTTTTCAACTCCAGCGGCAGCCACCAGCGCAGCAGCGGCCCGCACATCGCCGTCGTGACCAAGGCCATGATGACGAGCATCGTGAACAGCGCGGAATTGAGCAGCTTGAGTTCGAGGCCGACGTTGATGGCGATGAGTCCCATCAAGGCGCGCGTATTCATCAAGGCCGCGATGCTGCCCGCCTCGCGCGTGGGCTGACCCGTGAGTTTGGCGCCCACGAAACAGCCACCGAGTTTGCCCGTGACCGCCGCGAGCAACACCACGCCACATGCGAGCCACGCTTCCGCCGTTTCCAGCGAGCCGATGCGCGTGTTCAACCCGGTGTTCGTGAAAAAAATCGGGACGAACGCCACCAGCACCACGCTGGAAAATTTTTCACGCCACGCTTTCACCAGTCCCGCCTCCTGATGCAGGCACGTCCCGAACAGAAACGCGCCGAAGATGATAAAGATGCCGAGGTAATGCGTCGCCAAGCCGCACGAAAACAAACCGATGAGCAGCACCGCCAGAAACGCGTCCGACATCGGGCCGTTCGCCGGATCCGCCGCCGCCGTTTTCCGCCACCATTTCCGCAGCGCGGGGCCGACGATTTTTTGCAGCAAGAAATAGAAAATGACAATCTCCACGACTTGCAGCAAGAACGCTTTCCACTCAAATCCTGTCGTCGCCAACACTGTCGCCACGCCCAGCATCAACCAGCCGATGACGTCATCAATCGCCGCCGCGCTGATGGCCATCGCGCCGACGGCGGTGCGCTCCAGTTTCATTTCCAAAAGAATCCTTCCCATGACGGGCAGCGCGGAAATCGAAAGCGCAATGCAGAGAAAAAATTGAAAGCCAAACTTCGGCGTCTCCGGCGCAAATTTTTCGTGCAACCACGGCCCGATGGCCAGCCCGCACAACACCGGGACCAGGATGCCGAGGAGGGAAACTAGCGTCACGGTCTTGGACCTGGAACGCAGATGGCTGTAGTCAAATTCCATCCCGACCTGGAATAGTAGAAAAACAATGCCGAGCTTGCCGAGCAGTTGCATCGAGGTCTTCGTCTCCGCCGGAAACAGCACCGGCCAGTCGTGCGGATAGACCAAGCCCAAAACTGACGGCCCAAGGATAATTCCCGCCGCGATCTCCCCGACCGCGAGCGGTTGGTTGAGAAAGCGTTTCCCCAGCCGTCCGAAAATATACGCGGCAGCGATGATGATCATCCATTGGATCAAAACTAAAGTCAGGTGTCCCTCGATGGCGCTCGGATTCATAAAAAGTCCGTCAGCAAATACTGGATTCAACCCTATGAAACAAGGTTAAAGCCCCGCGCAAATTCTTTCGTGTGTTTCGTGTGTTTCGCGGTTAAATTTTCCGCCCGTTACCGGAACCATAAAAATGAATCTGACCGAACTGCTGGAAAATTCCGCCCGCCGCTGGCCGCAAAAAATTGCCTTCGTCGAGGACACCTCGGAAATTTCCTACGCCGCGCTTGTTGAAAAAATAAATTCCCTCGCTGGAAAAATTCAAGCGCTCCAGTTCGCTCCCGGTTCCCGGGTCGGTTTGTGCTTCGGCAACGGCATCCACTACGTCGCGCTTACCTATGCGCTGTGGAAAAATAATTTGATCGTCGCCCCCGTCCCCACCGAATGTCCGCCAGAAGAGATGAACGAGATCGCGGTAGCGATGGAACTGTCAGCATTTGTCAGTCCCAAGCCCATTGGCGCGGGTGAATTACTCGTGCCTGATGTTTTTGTCACGCGGCTGAAGCTGGATAAACCCGCCGACAATCACGGCCTGAACATCGCCTTCATCCGCTTCACCTC
>JANOBC010000095.1:0-7935 GCA_031411455.1 Limisphaerales bacterium | reverse complement strand
TGCGGATCAGCTTGCCATCAGTCGAGCGGCGATCTGGGCGCGGATTGAGGAGTTGCGTCAAGTCGGTTACAACATCGAGGCGGGGCCGCATTTTGGTTATCGCCTCGTCAGTTGGCCGGATGCGTTGCACGCGGATGATTTGGTGGCGCGGCTGGGCAAAACAAAAGTCGTTGGCCGCGACATTCAGGTGTTTGAGCAGACGACTTCGACCAATGACGTTGTGGAAAAACTCGCGCGCGATGGCGTGAAGGAGGGTGTGGTGGTTTTTGCGGAATCGCAGACGAAGGGCAGGGGACGGCTCGGTCGCGTGTGGCAGTCGCCGACGCGCAAGGGGCTTTGGTTCTCCGTGCTGCTGCGCCCGAAGCTGCGTCCGCAGGAGGCGACGCAGTTGACGGTGATTTCCTCGACGGCGCTGCGGCGCGCGATTAAAACGGTCACGGGTTTGACGGCGGACATCAAGTGGCCGAATGATTTGTTGATTGGCGGGAAGAAAGTTGTCGGCATCCTGACGGAAATGAGCGCGGAGGTGGATCGCGTGCGGCACATCATCATCGGCATCGGCGTGGATGTGAATCAGGACGCGAACGAGTTTCCTGCGGAGTTGCGAAAGATTGCAACGTCGCTAAAGCTGGAAGCGGGCGAAGAAATTTGCCGCGCGGAATTGGCGACGGAAATTTTGCGCGAGCTGGATGTGGATTACGCGCGTATCGGCGCTGGGAAATTTTCCGAGGTCGCGGATGAATGGGAGGCGGCTTGCGTGACCATCGGCAAAAATGTGACGGTGCATACCGGGGTTTTGAAATTTCGCGGTCGCGCCGAGGCGCTCGATGATGATGGGGCGCTACTCGTGCGCACGGAGCATGGGCTGTTGGAGCGGGTGATTGGCGGTGATGTGATTTTGGAAAAGTAATCCGCAGATTTCACAGATGAGCGCAGATTCTTTCAAAACCTTGTTTTCATCGGCGAAAATCGGCGTAATCTGCGGATAATAAAATGATCCTGCTTTTCGACATCGGCAACACGCACACTCACGTCGGCCTAGCTGACGGCAAGCGCGTCATCAAACAAGCCAACATTCCGACACTGGCTTGGTTTGGCGGTTCGGCGGGGGCGCTGGTGGGGAAAATTATTGGGAGAAATAAAATCGAGGGCGTGGCGCTGTGCAGCGTCGTGCCGAGGGCGACGGCGCTGGTGCATAAGGCAGTTCGTTCCATCTGGAAATTGGAAGCGCTTGAGCTCACGCCGAAAACTTTGCGCGGGGTGGGCATTGATTATCCGAAGCCAAAGTCCATTGGGCCGGATCGGTTGGCGAATGCGGTGGCGGCGAAGTTTCATTTTGGGGCGCCGGTCGTGGTCGTGGATTTCGGCACGGCGGTCACGTTTGATGTCGTGAATGGAAAAGGAAATTACGTCGGTGGCATTATCGCGCCGGGGCTGGCGGTGATGACGAATTATTTGCACGAAAAGACGGCGCTATTGCCAAAGATTGAAATCCGCGACATCAAAACGGCCATCGGCAAAAGCACGGAGCAGGCAATGCTTGTGGGCGCGGTGCATGGTTATCGCGGGCTGGTGCGAGAATTGATTGGGCAGCTCAAGCGGGAGTTGGGCGCGAAAAAATTGCCGGTGGTCGCGACGGGCGGCTACGCGAAGCTCATCGCGGCGAAGTTGCCGGAGATTTCGGTGGTGGTCCCGGACTTGACGCTGGAGGGATTGCGGTTGGTGTGGTTAAACAAATAATCTTTCTCATGCTCATCGTCATCGTCAAAAATTAAATCGAGGTGAGCGTGAGGCTGACGATGAAGAGGATTTTTAGATTCACAAACGCGGTGGCGGCAGATAACTTCTCCAGCAAATTATGTCACATCAACCTGTTCCGTATCTCGACCTCAAGGCGCAAATCAAACCGCTCCGCGCAGAAATTGATGCGGCCATCGCGAAGGCGATTGATAATTGTTCGTTCTGCCTCGGGCCGGACGTGGTGCAGTTTGAAAAAGATTTCGCGAAGTATTGCGGCGCGGAACATTGCGTGGCGTTCAACAGCGGCACTTCGGCGGAACACGTCGGGCTGATGTTGCTGGGCGTGGGGCAGGGGGATGAGGTCATCACGACGCCTTACACGTTTGTGGCGACGAGTTGGGCGATTTCTTATGTCGGCGCGACGCCGGTCTTTGTGGATGTGGATGACGCGACGATGAATCTCGACCCGAAGTTGATTGAGGAGGCGATTACCCCGCAGACGAAGGCGGTTTTGCCGGTGCATCTTTACGGACAACCGTTCGATGTGGATGGCATCCGCGAGGTTTGCCAGAAACATAATCTGCCGTTGATGGAAGACGCCTGTCAGGCGCATGGGGCGAAATATAAGGGCAAGACGGTAGGTGGGTTGGGCGAAGTTTCGTGCTTCAGTTTTTATCCTGGCAAAAATCTCGGCGCGTTTGGCGAGGGCGGAGCGTTGGTGACGAACAATGCGGAGTTCGCAAAACGCGCGCGGTCATTGCGCGAACACGGTTCGACGGTGCGTTATTACCATGATGAGGTGGGATTCAATTATCGGATGGAAGGCATTCAGGGCGCGGTGCTGGGAATTAAACTGAAGCACTTGGCGAAATGGACGAGCGAGCGTCAGCGCGTGGCGAAGCGGTATGCGGAATTGCTGTCGGGAACGCCGCTGCAATTGCCGACGGAGCCGGGCTACGCTGAGAGCGTGTGGCATCTTTATGTCGTGCGCCATGCGCAGCGTGAGGAATTGAAGAAGCATCTGGAGGCGAATGGTGTGGGCTGCGCGCTGCATTATCCGCTGCCGCTGCATTTGCAGAAGTGCTACGAGGAATTGGGCTATCAGGAGGGGGATTTTCCGAACTCGGAGAAGGCGGCGAGCCAGTGTTTGAGCCTGCCGATTTACCCAGAATTGACGGACGAGCAGATTGTGCGCGTGGCGGAAGTGGTGAAGGATTTCTTCAAAAAGTAACCGTCGAAAAGCGATTCAATTTCAAGGACGCTGGTGGCAACGCCAGCGTCCTTTTGCTTGCACTTTTTCAAGACAGTTCGGGACACGGGTTGTCTTGAAGAATTTCAGAAACGTTGCCAAAGCGCTTGTGAGTCGACACCGTCCAGAAATATTTTTTTCATTTTAGGTTGGCTGGTTTTCGCCGGGAAAATAATTGAAAACAAAGGTGATTATTTGTTTTTGATAAGTGCGGGTGTGTCTTGAAAGTGGTTTGAAGTTCTTCTGGTTGGTTGGTGTGAAATAAAAAAATCCGTTGGCAAAGCGGTTGCGATAGCACGCACGGATGTTGTGCGTTGCGAACAAAGTTTTGACCGGAAAAAAAGCCAGTCTGGCAGTGGTGTCAGCTTGGCTTGTGCTGTTGGGGCAGCTCCCGGTTTTCGCGGTGCAGGACGTGGTGATTTCTTGGAATCCGAGCGAGGTGAGTGCGGTGGCGGGTTATAAAATTTATTATGGGCTATCAAGCGGCAACTATGTGAATGTGGTGGATGCGGGCAGTGCGACGAATGTGACGATTACCAGCTTGGTGGAAGGGGCTACTTTTTATTTTGCGGCGAAAACTTACGATGCCTTTAACAACGAGAGCGTTCTTTCTGACGAGGTGGTTGGTTATGTTCCGCCGTCGGTGGTGACGGTTACCAATGATCCCGGCGTGGTCACGAATTCACCTGCTGGCGGTGATACCAATGGGAGTTCAACTACGAATAATCCAACACCGCCCAATCCGCAGCCGGGTTTGAATCAAGTTCGGAATGTGGTGTTGACGCCGAAGGCTGGGGATTCCACCAGTGTGACGATTTCTTGGGAGGCTAGTTCGGATGAAGGGGTGATTGGCTATCAGATTTGCAAGGGGTTAAGCAGTGGTTCGTATCCGAGCTTTGTCAATGTGGGCTTGGTGACGAACTGTGTCATCAATGGCCTAGTTCCGGGAACGACGAACTATTTTGCGATGAATGAATTTGATAATACTTGGACCAAAAGCCAGGGGTCGGTGGAGTTGGTTTGGTATGTTCCGTTGACGGAAAATCAAGCGCCGACGTTGCATATCATTTCCAGCCGGAACATCAACATGAATGACGGTGTGCAAAGCGTGGCTTTGACAGGTATATCTGCCGGGGCGTCCGATGCTGGCCAGAGTTTGACTGTGCAAGCGGTTTCCAGTAATACCAAGTTGATTGCCAATGTCTTGGTGAATTATACGAGCCCCAATTCAACTGGCGTCTTAACCTTCAAGCCGGTCGCCAATGCTACCGGCACAGCAACAATCAGCGTGACCGTGAGTGATAGCGGGACTGGCAGCAACTTTGTCACTCAAGTTTTTACGGTGACGGTCGTCAATCCAGCGATACTTGCGGCCATGCCCAAAATCTTGAAGCAAGTTGCCAGCACTGGCGCACTGCCCGGCAAAACGGTTACGCTGGGTGTGACTGTTTCGGGCCGGGCTCCTTTCAAATATCAGTGGCGATTCAACGGTAAGAACTTACCTGGAGCCACTGGTGCCGCCTTGACGTTGAAGGGATTAAAAGCCAGCAATGCAGGAGCCTATTCCGTGCAGGTTTCCAATAATGCCGGGATGACGAACAGCGCGACGGCTCAATTGACGGTTTTTACCAATCCAGCTCCGAACATCTCCAAAGCTGCCAAAACGGTTAATGGCCATTTTGCTTTTGAAGTGGATGGAGTTCCTGGTGCAAAATATGTTGTGCAAGCGTCTTCGGATTTGAAAACTTGGACGCCGATCCACACCAACACCGCGCCTTTCAGTTTCACGGATAGCAACAGCACGAGTTTCAATCAGCGATATTACCGGTCTTTTTACAAACCATAAAATAAAACTTAAATTTGCGTTGGCATTGCCAATGCTTAAAACCAAGTATGACATACAAACAACACATCCTGACTTACAAACCTTGGTCTCACACCAGCTTTGGTTTTTCGCCCGCTGGCATCATCGCCAAGCTGCGTAATATGGTAAAAATTGAAGTTCCAGTGGGTTATCAAGACGAAAACGGCTTTCATTACGGCGGTAAATCTGCCGGCAAAGAATCCAAGTGGCCGGCTGCCTAGTGGTTTTGTCTTGATAATGTGTCCCAAAAAAAGCCATGCCCTGTGCAAGCATGGGACGGTTGCTACCCGCAGTTGAAAGAAAGTTTATCCCAGATCCCTCAATTTTTGGCTACAAGTCTTCCGCCAAAATTTTTTTTCGCAAATGTTCAAATATAGTCGAGATTCAAACTCCACCAATTTTGATTTGATCTAAATCAAACTGGTTCTTGAATTCGGCATTGTGGCCGGGCATCGGTATGGAGTTAGTAAGGTGTTCACCCCATTGTTTCCTCTCACCTAAAGCCTCATAGTCTTCTCCAGTGAATGCAAATACATCAAGCTTGAAATTGAGATGGACAAAACTCTGCCATTTGTATAATTTAAGGACATGGAGATTAGTTCAAACCGGCTAATCGAGTTTTATTGCTCGCTCAAATTCACTGTCATCAATGAAGTCTTTGCGCGGGCAATTTTAGTTTAGAATCATGCTCATTGGCAATCTCGTCGAACTTAATAATGCAAACCACCGCCCCAGCTTGGTATAGCGCTCGGACAAAGCCGAAGCATGAGCATATTGCGGCTGCAAACCTCCGTAAACAATTGGGTTTGGAGGTTTTTTCACCCCGTTTGCGACTGGAAAAATTGACCCGGCGTGGACTGGTCAATGTCACCGAACCATTGTTTCCCTGCTACTTGTTCGTGCAGTGTGTTTTAGAGGAGCAGTTGAATGACATTCAACATTCGGTTGGGATTAACAAATTTGTCAGTTTTGGTGGGCGTATTCCACAAGTAGCCGATCAGATCATCATTGAATTACAAGAATGCTTTGAAAATGAGGAAATTCTTCAAATTCGGAGCGCACTTGAACCTGGTGACGAAGTAACTGTGACAGGGGAGGCGTTTGCTGGCATGAGCGCGCGTGTCTTAAAAAGCCTTCCAGCTAAACAACGGGTTCAAATCCTGCTAGACATTTTGGGGCGTCCAACCATCGTAGAGGTGAAACGGGACGCGGTGATGTTGAAGAATAACACATTGGTGAACTTGGCTCCGGCTCTGGCCGCCTCAATTCACCGGGAAAGGTTGTCAGCTTGAATGCGTGGTTTGACCAACGCGAAAGTTACTCCGTTAAAAGCGGATTTGTTGAGTTCGTCTTGATCCACTTCAAACGAACAAGTGCGGAGCCATGTGAGACTCGATGAATACTAAAGAAACCATAGCGCTACCAACTTGGAAGCGTGTGCTTGATTGCACGTTTGTTTTCCTTGCTGTGCCTTTATTGGTGCCGCTGATGGTGACAATCGCATACATCATCCGTCGCAATTCACCCGGGCCAGTTTTATTTCAGCAGAAGCGCGTTGGTTTTCGCGGGCAGACCTTCATGTGCTTGAAATTTCGCACCATGCACTGCGGTGCAGAGACAGTTTCCCATCAGGGGCATCTTCAGCAATTGATTAATTCCGACGCGCCGATGACTAAGCTGGATGCAAATGGTGATTCGCGCATCATCCGCTACGGCAAAATTCTTCGCTCCTCCGGTTTGGATGAATTGCCGCAACTCATTAATGTGCTGCGTGGCGAAATGAGCTTGGTTGGGCCGCGCCCCTGTGTGCCTTATGAGGCTGAAAAATACCTAGACTGGCAACAAGAACGTTTCAATGCCGCCCCCGGCTTGACCGGTTTGTGGCAGGTCAGCGGTAAAAACAGGACAACTTTCTCGCGCATGATGGAGTTGGACATCGAATATACCCGACGGAAGAGCCTGTGGTTTGATTTGAAGATTATTTTTATGACGATTCCCGCGTTGCTCGTGCAGATGTGGGACATGAAACAGGCCAAAAAAGCCTGCAATTCCACCGCCGCCGCCGGAGTGGTGATTCCCGCGCGGGTGACCAACAATTAAAACAATTTGTTAGGCATCTAGGTTGCTAGGTAAGTCGAACAAGACAAAAACAACAAACACAATTTTATGTCAAAGAAAATCAAAGTCGGTGTGGCGGGTTGCGGTTACTGGGGACCGAACCTTATTCGTAACTTCCGCTCGCTGGCGGACGTGAACCTCAAGATGATGTGCGATCTGAACACCGGTCGCCTCAAACATCTCAAGTCCCTTTACCCTGAAGTCGAGGCCTCTACCGACTACAAGCATATGCTAAACGGCATCAACTTGGACGCCGTCGTCATCGCCACCAACGTCAAGACCCACTTTCCGCTCGCGAAAGCCGCGCTGCTCGCAGGCAAGCACACGTTCATCGAAAAGCCGATGGCTTCCTCCGTTGAACAGTGCGAAGAACTGGTGGACATCGCCAAGAAAAACGGTCTCGTGCTCATGACCGGCCACACATTTTTGTATTCGCCCGTCGTCCGCAAAATTAAAGAAATCGTGGACAAGGGCGACATCGGCGAAATTCGTTACATCTCCGCTCGCCGTTTGAACCTTGGATTGTTCCAAAAAGACATCAATGTCGCATGGGATTTGGCGCCGCACGACCTCTCCATCATTCTTTCACTCATGGGCGAGATGCCCGAATCCGTGAACTGCCGTGGCAGTGCCCACGTTACGCCCGGCATCGAAGACGTCACTACGATGTGCTTAAGCTTCTCCAAGCAACGTTCCGCCACGATTCAGAGCAGTTGGCTCGACCCGCGCAAGGTTCGCGAAATGACCATCGTCGGTAGCAAGCGCATGATTGTTTATGATGACCTCGCGCCGCTCGAAAAAATCCGCGTGTTCGATATGCGCGTTGAGCGTCCGCCGCATTATGACACCTTCGGCGAATTCCAATATGCCTATCACTACGGCGATATGTATGCGCCCTACATCAAGCAGGAAGAACCGCTCAAAACCGAGTGCCAGCACTTTATTGACTGCATCAAATACGGCG
>JANOBC010000094.1:0-10873 GCA_031411455.1 Limisphaerales bacterium | reverse complement strand
GCGATGATGGCGATGACGACGAGGAGTTCAATCAGCGTGAAGCCGGATTTTTTACCTGATTTCATTTGTGTTTTCTTAAAATTAAAGCGCGCGGAGGCGTTGACGCCTCCGCGCGCCGTTGAATTTTTTTACGGATAGACCATGCGGTAAAACACGGTGCCGTTATTCGGATTGAGGGTGAAGTTCAAGGTGTTCACCGTGGTGGAACCAGCAACATCAAACCAAGTGCCAGACGGATTCAAGCCGGTGCTCAAGGTGTTGGTCTGCGATTGCAAGCGCCAGCCGATGCGATCTGCGGACCAGGAGAGGGTGAGCGTATTGCCGCTCACACTGTTGGTAATGACGCCCGGGGTGGTGTTCACGGCAGAAGCGCCTTGCACCAAGACGAGCGTGCCGTCAATCGCCAGCTTGTTCGTCCAGACGTAGCTGATGGTGTTGAGCGCATTGGACGCCGGCAGGTTGGTGACGGCGAAGTTGCCGAGGCTCGCTTTGTTGAAGATGTGGAATACATCGCCCGTAACGAGGTCGTTACCGGCGGCGGCGATGGTCAACGTGCCGCCGTTGACGGTGATGGTGGATGCGCCGGCGGCCGCGAGTTGGCCACAGTTTGGCGTGTTGGTGCGATTAAGAGTCACGTTCATAGTGACTGTGTTCAGTGTTACATTGTTCGTAATAGTGAGTGTGCCAGTGGGATTGCCGGGAGCAATGGTCGCCCCGACATCAGCCGAAAGTTTGCCCCAAATGGTGCCGATGCCGGATAAGGTCTGCGTGCCAAACAGCGGGAGGGTGCCATTCACAATTAAGGTGTCAGTTGGCTGCCCGCTGAAAGGTTCGGTTGTTTCACTGATCACACCCATCTGCCGGGCGTCGAGCACCGCGCCAGCACCAGCCAAACGAATGGAAGGCGTATTGCTAAAGGTAATCGGCGCTACCAATTTCAGAACGCCGTTGCTGATGACTGTGGGTCCCATCGGCACGACGATGTCGGTGTAGAGATAGTTGGTATAATTGGCACTGTCAGTGTTGGTCACGATGTTGACACCGTTCAAAACCAACGTGCCCGCGCCGGATTTGACAATCGAGATGTTGGTTGTTGTCGTGCCGTTGTTGTTGATGTAGCCAGAAAACACCATGTCCTGACCCGTGCCGCCGATAATCCAAGTGCTAGCCCCACCTACACTAGGCCGGCCTATGCCAGAATTGGGCGAACCACCACTAACCGCGCCAAGATAAACCGTGCTTCCGTCGCGACAAAATATGTTACCACCTTGGAAATCAAACATGGCATTGTTGCCGCCAGTAGTAATAACTGAACCAGCGCCTATGCGAACATTGGCGGAAGGCGCCACAATCACCCGGCCATTAAAACCACCAAAAGTCATGGTGCTACCGATGGTGAATGCGTTGGTCAACACGTTGGTGGCCGTGGAGCTACCGATGAACTGGCCAAAGAAGTTGTTAGCCTGATTGCCGCCGCCCGTGAAAAGCAAGGAGGCATTATCCACTATGGTCACGGTGTTCCCCATGCCGCTGGACGGGTTGTTGTTATTGGCCATGCCGACCACGGAATTGTTGCTGGCAATGATGCCGCCGGCACCGGCGGTGCCGGTGTTGCCAATTTGCAGGCCGGCGCCGTTCGCCACGATGCTGCCGCCGCTGAAACTGTTGGCCGCATTCAGACGCAGCGTGCCGCTGCTGACCAGCACAGACACTCCGCCGCCACCACTGCCGTCAGCAATAGTGCCGGCCCAAGTAGAAGCGCCCAATACATTCAACTGGTTCGTGGTCGTCGTCGAGTTGTTGGCGATGCCGGCCGCACCAGCAATGCTGGCGGCGACGACATTGGTTGAAAGATCCAGCGTGCCGCCGCTGACAGTCACAGCACTGTTACCACCACCCAGCGCATTACGGTCGGTGACGCGCAACGTGCCGACGTTAATGACCGTCGTGCCGCTATAAGAATTGGAGCCGCCCAGAATCTGAACGCCCGTGCCGTTTTTTACGATGCCGATCGTGCCGGAGGTGTTCTGAATTTTGCCGGAGAAGGAGCCGCCGTTATTGTTGGCGCCGATGGTCAGCGTGGAAGAACCGCCATTGGCGACATCCACCGTGCCATTGCCGTTCAAGCCATTGATGGCGTCAGTGAAACCGTTCAGGTCGAGCGTGCCTGGAGTGACGAGACTCACATCACCGGAGCCAGTGCTGGAGACGGCATTGTTCGCGCCCAGCTGGATCGTGCCGTTGCTGACGACCGTGCCGCCGCCGTAGGTGTTGACGGTATTCAGGACGAGTGTGCCGGTGTTTTTCTTGATCAACGATGAGCCGCCGGCGATCTGGCCGCTGCCCGCGAAGGTGTAGGTGGACGCCGCATCCACAATCACGCTGCTCGGCGCAAGTGTGCTGACGAGGGTGACGGTCGGATTCGTCAAGCCGACGGAGTTGAAGGTGACGTTGTCCGAGTTGTTGAAGATGATCGGGGAAACGCCGTTCAACCAGTTCGCGTCCGTCGCGATGTTCCAGTTCGCGTTCGCCGCGCCGCCGGTCCAGACGAGGTTTTTCGCGACGTAGGGCGAGACGACGAGGTTCACACTCCCGCCAGAAACGACGATGGAGGCGACGTTGCCCGCCGTCAAGCCGCTGCCGGTGACACCGGTTACGGAGTAACCACCGCCGTCGGCGATGCTGCCGCCGGCCTGTGAAATCAGCGTGTAAGTGCCGACGC
This sequence comes from Limisphaerales bacterium, assembly GCA_031411455.1. GTDB lineage: Bacteria > Verrucomicrobiota > Verrucomicrobiia > Limisphaerales > UBA11358 > UBA11358. The sequence goes on along the minus strand of JANOBC010000094.1, from coordinate 8,151 downwards.
CGAGCGCCGTGCCAGAAGCGTTGTTGATGGAGAAGGCATTGCCACCCAGAGACAATGTGCCTTGAGCGACATAAAGCGCGGGATGCGTGGTATCGCCAGAGAAAGTCGTGGGTGTGAAGGTGAGAGAGATTCCTTTTGTGCCAGTGGCAAGGTCAATCGTTGCGCCCGCATCAGCCACAATTTTTGCCGCCGTGGAAGCGCCTGTGCCCGTGCCGCTGCCGCCGAGTGCCGTGGTGCTCAAGTTGTAGGTGACCGGACCGAGCGGGGTCAGATCCAGCGTCGCGCCGGCGGCGATAGTCGTGCTCGCCCCCGCGCCAAGTGCTAGCGTCGCTCCCGCGCCGAGTTGGTTGGTGCCAGAATCAATCGCCCATTTGCCAACGTAGTTGGAATCAAATGCGAGTAGAACTGTGCCGGGGCCGGAAGAGTGAAGGATGGTATCGGCCGCGCCGCCGGTCAATTTGTTGGCTCCATTGCCCACCGTCAGAATGTCAGCCGCGCTGGCGGCAGAAAGTGTGGCGTTGATAGCGGCGGTGTTGCCAACCGTTACACCATTCACCGTTGCCGAACCGTTCGCGCGAATGTTGCCGCCCGTTTTAAGCTGGAGCGCAGCCTGATTCAAAGTAACGCCGTCGAGACGGAGAACCGAGTTAGAAACTGTCGCGGTGGTGGCCAAGCCGAACGCATCCACGGCGCGAACCGCTAAGGTTCCGCCATATACATTGATGGTTTTCGCGGCAACAAAAGTGCCTGACCCAGCAATAATCCAGGTGCCCGGTCCTTGTTTGGTAATTCCCCCAGCACCGGTGGAGGTGCTATTCGAAAGATTGGTGACAACATTATTCGCCGTATTCGTGCCATCCAACACAAAGTTAACAGAGCGACTGCTGGTGCCCGCCCAAGACAAGCTGCTAACTATCAGGGCAGCGTTTGGATTGGTGGAATTATTCATCAAAGTATACCTGCCATCCGTGCTGGAAGGCAGGAAGACATTTAGCGGTTCCAAAATGGTTTGCGAGTTCGTCACCGGCGCGGTCATTTGGATAGTGCCATTGTGGCTGACCCACAGCACCCCATTTGAATTCAACACCGGCGGCGTGGGAGAGGCGATGACATAGGCACCGCAATTAGTGTTATCAAAGGTAATTCCCGAAACCCCACGAGACCGGCCAGCGTTGGTGGCATCATCAGGAGTAATCGGTTGAGACGCACCACCAATTCCCGATAGGGGAATGGGTGAATTGAAAGTCGCGACATCACCACTACCAGTGTTATTAGCCGTTTGATTAATATTACCGGGCACCGCCTTGGCGACCCAGTTTAACACGTTGGTCCAAGAGCCGGAAACCGGCGCATTCGTCCAAGTCTGACTGGCGGCAAAGGCAGCGGGTGCGGCAGCAAACGCTGTCAGGCTGATGGCCGCAATCAATTTAGACAGCCGGTTGCGGAAGGGTATCGGTTGAGTTTCGTTTTTCATGTTATTGGATGGGGTTGGGCGCTTCAGAAAAAATTAACGCTATTTTTGCTACGGGTCACAGGATTGGGCATGGATACGAACTTACTACACTTCTGGGGTTCAACCATCGCCAGTTCTGGGGATGAATTAGGCGGCGGCAAATTCTCGGCGGGGATTTTTCTGACCGAGATGCTTCGCCACGGCTTCCGTGCGGGAGCGGACGTGCAGCTTTTCGTAGATGTGCCGGATGTGCGTGTGGACGGTGGCGTAACTGACTTTCATCTGCTCGGCGATTTCCTTGTAGAGAAATCCTTTGGCCAACAGACTCAAAACCTCCGCCTCGCGCGGGGAAAGACTCGCCGCCTCCGCGTTTGCGGCCGGCGATGGTTGAAACGACTGCACAATCTTCCGCGCAATGTGGCTGCTCATCGGCGAACCGCCCGCGTTCACATCTTTGATCGCCGCCAGCAATTCCGCCGGCGGTGTCTGCTTGAGCATATAACCCGTCGCGCCAGCCGCGAGGGCGTTAAAAATATGTTCCGTGTTCTGATACACGGTGAGCATGATGATCTGTGTGCCAGGCAACTGCGGCTTGAGTTGCCGCGCACATTCCACGCCGTTGATGCCGGGAAGATTGATGTCCATCAACACGACTTGCGGCCGCAGTTCGGGAATTTCCTTCAGCGCCTCCTCCGCGCTGCCGTGCTTGCTCAAGCAACGGTAGCCGGGCGAACCATCAATCAGCTTGGCCAGGCTGCTGCGAACCTGCGAATTATCTTCAACAATGGAAACGGCGATGCTCATGGAATAATGGCAAGCTACGGCATGAATCCGTCACCGCCAATCGCCACAACTGGCGATGCCTCAACCTGCAGCGTCGCCGAAAATTCTACCCGCGTGCCGCGGCCACTCTCGCTATAAACCGCGCAGCGGCCACCCACGGACTCAAGCCGGCGCGCAAGATTGCCCAGGCCGTAGCCGCTGCGCCGCCGGTCCGCGTCCGTAGCCCCGGCTACACCCATCCCCTGCCCATTGTCTTCGACGATCAGCGTGAATTGGTTGCCTTCCAGCTTGAGCCGCAGCCAGACTTCGTTGGCCTTGGAATGTTTGACGATGTTGTTCAACGTCTCCTTCAGCGCGAGGAATAAATTGTAGCGCAGCTCCGCCTCGACGCGCAGCTCCGGCAGCGTCATCGGCAAATCCATGCGGCAACGGATGTCCGCCACGAGCAGAAAATCTTCCGCGTAGGCCGACACGTAATCCATCAAGCCCGCCAGCGTGTCGTGCTGCGGATCCACGGCCCAGACGATTTCATCCATCGCCTTGGTCAGCCGCCGCGCGGAATCCGTGATCCGGCCAAGGTTCGCCTCCGCCTGCGCCGGTTCGCGCCGCGCCAACTCGGTGAGCAAAGTAATTTGCGTGAGGCCCGCGCCAACATCGTCGTGAATATCTTTGGCGATGCGCGCGCGGTCGCGCTCCACGGCGTGCTGCTGTTCCAGCAAGGCCAGCTTGCGCCGGTATTTCCGCGTGGCGGCACGGCGCACCGCGAAGGAAATGCCGCCGATGAGCAGCACGCTAGCGATGACCCGGAACGTCAGTGTCTGATAAAAAAACGGCCGCACCGTGAACGTCACCTCCGCGCCGGCCTGGTTCCACGCCCCGTCACTGTTGCAGGCGATGACCCGGAAGCGGTATTCGCGCGGGGGCAGGTTGCGCAGCGACACCGTGCGCCGCGTGTCCCAATCCACCCAGTCTGCATCAAGGCCGTCCACGCGGTAGCGGAAGCGCGCCTTGTCGCCACCATCAAAGCTCAACGCGGTGAAACGAAAATCCAACTGCTTGTGGCCGGGCGAAATAAAAATGGGTTGATAGTTGATCGCGGATAGTTGATAGCCGGAAGCCGCGTTCAGTTTCTGGCTATCAATTTTTAACTCCGAACTATCAATGACTTCCCCGTCCACCCGCAGTTCTTCAATCAGCACCGGCGGCGGCGCGGACTTCATATTGACTTCCTCCGGCTGCACCCACACCGCGCCGATCAAGGTTGTGAACCACAGTTTTCCATCCGTCGCGCGCCAGCACGCAGGCTGGTAGCCGCCGGAACATTCCACCGGCGCGATGCCGTCATGCCGCCCGTAGCTCACGAAGTCGAGCGTGTTCGCGTGACCATCCGCCAGGGCGTTCAACGCCGTTTTGGCCACGGAAAAAATCCCCTGCTGCGTGCCGAGCCACAGCCGGTGTCCGTCGTCCAGAATCTGGCTGATGACTTCCGCCGGCAAACCCTGCTTCGCAGCAATGCGGGAAAATTTTCCATCCTTGAACCGCAACAACCCGCCGCGAAAAGTTCCCGCCCACAGCGTGCCGTTCGTTTCCGCAAGCAGAGAATAAATCGGCTGGTCCGCCAGCGCGTCCGTCGGACGGAACGGAATCAGCGCCTCTTGCTCGCAGCGAAAAATTGTGCCGTCATCCGCCCCCGCCCAGACGTTGCCGTCCGGCGTCTCTGCCAGCGCGCGCACGGCGGGTGAAAAAGAATTGGTGCCCAAATTAAAAATCCGGCGCTCGCCACCCGCCCACCGCGCGAGGCCGGATCCTGCCTTCAGCCCCATCCACACCCGATTCTGGCGATCCACCAAAATGGACTTGATGCCATGCAAATCCCACGACGCGCGCTGAATCCGCCCGTCAAAGAATTGATACAAATCCTCGCCCTCCGACCCGCTCAACCACGCGCCGCCTTCCGGACGGAACGCAATGGAAAAAATAAAATTCGCGGACGCGCTGGACCCGACCGTGTAATTTTTTAGTCCAAAGCCCCAAGCCCCAAGTCCAAGGTCACGCTCCGGTAGCACAGGTAACTCAGACTTTGGACCTTGAACTTTAGACTTTGGCCGCAACATCGAAAGGCCGCCCCCCGCCGTGCCGATCCACATCGCGCCATTTTTATCTTCGCAAACCGATAGCGCCGTGCGCGCGGGCAGGCCTTCCGCCGGACCGATGACATGAAACCGCCGCTCGCGCAACCGCACCAGCCCGCCGTGATCCACGCCCGCCCAGACGCCGCCATCCCGCCCTTGAAACCACGCGCCCACGCGGCCGTTGGGCAGATAGCGGTCGCTCGACAAATTATCCGGCGAAGACGTGAGCCGCTGAAATGTTCCGTCCGCCGCGATGTGAAATAAGCCGTTGCCGTAATGATTGAACCACAGCCCGCCGTTGCGATCCTCATGCACCCCCATCGCGCGGCCGGACGCCGCGCCCAGCAATCCGCGCCACGCCGGAATTTCCACCGTCCACGCGCGGCCCTCCATTTTGCGCAGCCGAAAACCGTCCAGCACCCAGAACGCTCCCGACTTCAGCGGGAACAATCCGCGCGGATCAATGTCCGCCTCGCCATTCGTCGGCGTCATCGCGAAAAACTGTTTTCCGTCCCAAATGGCGATTTCGTTTTCCGCGCCCGCCCAGACTTTGCCCTGCGCGTCCGCCACGAGTGTATTTATTTTGCTGCCAGAAAGCCCCCCGTCGTCCGGGAGCATTTTGAATTCGCCGTTGAAGAATTGCAGGATGTGATTGTCGCGCGTCAGAAACCACAGCCGGCCCGCGTCGTCCGCACATTGAAAAAATGGCTGCGACCCGGCGGGCGGTGGCGTCATGCGCCACACCCCATTCGTGTTTGCCAGCTCATGCTCCCACACCTCGCCGAACTGGGTGACGAACGTGACGCCGTTCGTGGCCGACACCGCCAGCGTCGTATGCACGTCAAACGCCGGGCGATCCGGTAACTCGTTGTGGAAATCGCCGTCCCGATACGATGTCAGCCCGCCGCGAAACGTGTTGATCCAAAGCGTGCCATTCGCGTCGAGAAAAAGTCCCTGCACCCGCGCCTGCCCCAGCTCCGGCGTGTTGACCGGATCAAACGTCACGAACCTCGCGCCATCAAACCGCGCCAAGCCATTGTAAGTGCCGACCCATAGGTAGCCGTCCGGCGTCTGCTCCACGGACGTAACCGTGCTGCTCGGCAGCCCGTCGCCCGTGTCCAACTTGTCCACGAGAAAATCTGCCGGCGCCGAACGGAGCAAGGGCAGAAAAGCCAAAAGAAATTCCGCCGCCAGCACGGCGAAAAGCAAACGCCGTTTCGGGAATAAAATTTTCCAACGTGGCATCGGCACGGAGCATAATGCCAGCATCGCCAGCGCGCCAACGCAAAACCGAGCGCGGCCGAAATCTGGGGGCGGCTTGCCACGGCGATAAATCGGAAATAGCTGCGGGATTTTCTTCTTGGCGCAAAATGAATTTTGTTTTGCCAGCCACAAATCCAGCTGGCGAGATCCGTTCGCAAACACGCCTAGGGCGACCAAAGTAGATACACCTTTGGTTTCGCCGGGCAATTTATTATTCTGCGGCGCTTGGATGGTGCGCCGCCGCGCGACCCATTCCAATCACCCAATCTGCCGTCCACCATTTGAAACTGGCATTAAACCATTGTGCATGAAACTTTCGACATCGCCGTCATCGGGAGCGGCGCAGCGGGCATTGCTGCCGCTGTTTGCGCGGCACGGGCGGGCGGCAAGGTTTTGCTGCTCGATAAAAATTCCGGTGTTGGCGGCACGGGTGGATTGAGCGGGCTGACGACGCTGTGCGGACTTTACAATGACACGGGGAATTTTCTCAACGACGGTTTCACGCGCGAGTTTGCAGAGGCGCTCGTCGAAAATGGCGCGCCGAGAACCGGTCTGGCGCATTTTCAAAAAAAGGGCGAACTTGCCGAGCCGGTGCGCGGCGCTCCCATCAAAACCGGACGCCTCTGGGTGCTACCGTATCGCCCGGAAAAATTCTGCGCCGTTGCCGAAAATTTTCTGGCCAGACAACCAAACCTGAAAACGGTTTGGAACGCGCCGCTCAAAAATGTCGTAGTTGAAAACGCCCGCATCATTTCGCTCAACGGATTTTCTGTAGGCGCAGTGATTGATGGTAGCGGCACGGCGGCGGTGGCGCACGCGGCGGGCGCGGAATGTCTTGCGACAGACGCGACGACGCAGGCGTCCGCCGTGGTGTTCGCTCTGCGTGGGGTGGCGAGAGAAATTCGCACGGCGGCGGATGCGGCGCAGGTTTCGTTGCCAGTCATCCGCGCGGGTTTTCCATCGCTGCATTTTCATCCCGACCTAGAACCCGGCGGGCTGACGGTGAAATTTTCCGGCACACCCGAGCAAGTGCCGACGCTCATCGCATTTCTCCAAGCGCATGTGCGCGGCTTTGAAAATTGTTCATCGCCGCAAAAAAAAATTTGCGCTTCTCACCGGGCTGGCCGGATGATTGTGGGCGAATATGTTTTGTCCGGCGCGGATGTGCTCGCCGCAAAAAAATTTCCCGACGCCGCCGCGCGCGGCGCGTGGCCGGTGGAACAGTGGGGCGCTGACGGCAAAACGAAGGTGCGTTTTCTGCCGCCGAATGAGTTCTACGAAATTCCGGCGCGTTCGCTGCGCGCGGCGACCATCAAAAATCTTTTCATGGCAGGCAAGTCCATCAGCGCGGACGCAGACGCCATCGCGAGCGCGCGAGTGATGGGCTGCTGTTTCGCAACGGGCGAAGCAGCGGCGAAACTTGCGACGACGTAGCGGAACAACCACACCACGAAGATTCATCAGGCACGACAGGTCTTTGCCCCACGGCCCTCGCTGCCGACGACACGAAAACCACAACCCGCGCACAGTCCCGCTTCGGCATCGTCAAGCCGATCTGCTCATCGTGAAAAACTTATTGAGCATCAGATTGCTCGGTGTCGGGGACTCGTAAAAAATCTGCGGCAATTTTTCCCGCAACCGCTCCTCTCCCGCCCTGAATAACCAAAAATATAAAATTGGTTTTTAACATTCGACTAAAATACATTCCCCTTGAGATTTTTCCTTGCTGCGCTTGCGGCAAAATCATTCAATCGCCTCCTGACGTTTTTATGAATTTTACCAAACTACAGTGGTGGGAGCGTTTTCAAAAATATTACACGGTATTTCCGCCGATTGATCTCGCCATGGATTTGAGCCGGATGAATGTGGATGATGCCTTCTTCAAGGCAATGGAGCCTAAAATGCAAAAAGCGTTCGCGTCCATGTCCGATTTGGAAAAGGGTGCCATTGCTAATCCCGACGAAAATCGCATGGTGGGCCACTATTGGCTGCGCTCGCCCGAGTTGGCTCCTAATGCAGAAATCCGACATGAGATTGAAGCCGCGCTCGTTGCGATAAAAAAATTTGTCGGTAAAATTCACACAGGCGAAATCAATGGTGCGGGTGGAAAGTTTAAAAATTTTTTGTTAATTGGTATTGGCGGATCGGCGCTCGGTCCGCAGTTCGTTGCCCATGCGCTTGGGTATCCGTCTTCCGATAAAATAAAACCCTTTTTCTTTGATAATACGGATCCAGATGGTATGAATCGGGTTTTGGACACGATTGGAGCAGAATTGAATCGGACTTTATGCATTGTTATATCTAAATCTGGAGGCACCAAAGAAACTCGCAACGGAATGCTGATCGCCAAGGCTGCTTATGACAAATCGTCCCTAAATTTTAGCCAGCATTGTATCGCTGTCACTATGAATGGTAGCGAATTACATAAGTATTCATCGGAAAACAAATGGGTGGCCCAGTTTCCTATGTGGGACTGGGTTGGGGGACGAACAAGCGAACTTTCTGCGGTTGGCTTGTTGC
>JANOBC010000093.1:0-1749 GCA_031411455.1 Limisphaerales bacterium | reverse complement strand
CACCTTGGTTGCGAAAACTGTGCGACGTTCCGCCCTGACCGTCGAGCACGCCAAGCGTCAGCTCCGTGAAGAACGGCACCGGCACGAGCCACGAACCTTGCGCGCCGATGCTGCGCAATCCGTCCGGCCCGAACGCGCGACCGATGATGATGGGCTGATCCACAAACGCCCATTGATGCGGATGCTGTGGATTGACGCGCCCGAAGTTTGCGAAGAATTGTCCGGCCTTCACCTGCAAGTTCGCGGGCAGCGCGGTGGAGAGCAGATAAGCCTCTTCGAGTTCGATGCTCGTCTGATTGTCGTTATCCAGTTTCAGCACGATGTTTGCGAAGCCTTTGAAGTAAGGATCCACCGCACCATCAAGCGAGATTTCTGCGTTGCGAAGCGAGAAACCGTTCTTGCTCGGATCGTGGTCGCCGAGATTGATGAACTGCGAAGGGTCGCGCTGCGATGAACCGCCCGCCACCATGAGCGTGTCAAAACTCATGTTCATGTAGCTGGAACCGGCCCGCGCCACGGTGATCGGCTGCGACGGTGTCCACCCCGTCCGCGCAGGCAGCGGCGGCATCGCGTCGGCGATGTTGGTGGCGATGGCGGGTAGATTTGCGGGCGCAGTGGCGACTTGTTTTTTCAGCGCATCAATCTGCGCCTGCTGCGCGGCGAGCGTCTGCTCGAATTTCTCCCGCAGCTCTTGGTTTTGTTTCTCGAACTTTTCCTGCATCTGCTGCAACTGCACCGACAAGTTTGTCTCCCCGTCTACGCTACGCTTCGACGCGGTCGCAGACTGCGCTTGCGCGATGATTGCGCTCAAGCAAAGGGCCGAAGACACGCCCATTAAAGTTTTCAGTTTCATATTTTTTCTCCAATCCAAGCGCCACGCATCAGCGTGAACGCAATTTTTCTAAACGGAATTTACCAACAGAAAATCAGCCAGCCGAAGCTGACTGCGAATCAAGCGAGGGGAGAAACGGAAACGGGCGGGGCGCGACCAGCGGGAAGATTTTCAATAGCTGGAGCGAAAACAGAAATGACCAGCGGCGCGGTGGTCTCAATGGAAACCAGCGGAACACTGGCAGAAACTTCTCCGGTGGCGGAATCAACCTGACTGTGGGCAAACAGCGTCACCGCGCAAGCGTGGCTGGCTTTGCCAGCGTCGGCGTGGAGGAGTTTGTGCAGCGAGTCATTAGCCGCCAGCGTGAGCATCAGCGCGACAACGGCCACCAGCAAAACGGAGAGAACCGTTTTACCGCATGAACCGAAATGGCGAACCATTTTTTGCACAGCAAGGCAACAATCCCTAAAACAGCCTTTTGTGGCAAGGACTATCTATGAGCTTCACGGTTCGCCGCCTCGACTTCGGCGGCTTTGAAGTCCTTGCAGTATTGATCCGACTCGGCGACGGGTAGTTTGTTTTCCATGTCCACATCGTTGGCGGTGGTTTGCTTGCCCCAAGAAAAAACTTTTTCAAACCACGGCAGCCAGCGGCTGTCCTTGATCTGTGCCAGAAAATAAACTTCATGCTCCTTTTCCTTGATGCCCATCTCGTAAAGGATTTCATCGTGCTCGCGGATGCCGAGCGCGTGGAAGTATTTCATCATCACAAAGTATTCGCAGACGTTCCCGCTCTCCAGCTTACCCGCAAAAAAATACGGCATGAACCAGCCAATGACATGGCAACTTGCGGAAATGACGCGACCGATGACGTGAAACTTCAATTCGTAAAAGCGGCGGATGGGAATGTCATATTGC
>JANOBC010000092.1:0-11682 GCA_031411455.1 Limisphaerales bacterium | reverse complement strand
TACATCCACAGCGGCCAGGTCCAGCGGGCGATTTTTTTGTGCGCCTCGAAATTTTTTTTCCGGGCGCGATGCAGCGTCATCAAGATCAGCGGCACGATGACGACGGCGAGCACGGTATGCGTGAAGAGGATAGTCAGATAGATTGGCCGGAACCACGCCGGCTCTACGAAATGCGTGACGGTTTTCACCAGCGCGTGATACGTCAGGTAGCACGCGAGAAAAATCACCGACGTGCAAAATGCCGAGATCATGCAGTTGCGGTGGGCGATTTTGTTCCCGAGCTTGATAAAGATGAAGCCGAGCGTGAGGAACAGGGCGCTCAAGCCGTTGAGCGTGGCGTTGACGGCGGGCAGGTCGTGAATGCTCATAGGAAAAAGCGGAAGGCGGGAAAGCGGGAAAGCGAAAACAAAGGCAGCACAACGGCGGAGCGTTCTGGTTTCCCGCTTTCCGCTTTCCCGCTTTCCCGTTTTTTATTTTTGCTCACGGCTCGTTCTCCAGTTGCTGGACGGTGGCGAGGATTTTAGGAAGGATGGCATTCGTCCAATCAACGCCTTCGCCACCGGTCTCGAAAACGGCGCGGAGCTGGGCGTGTTTGTCCACGATGACAAAATAGGTGCTGTGGATGGACAGGTCGGCGGCATTTTTTTGGTCCTCCGGTTTCACGGGCTGGGAACTCAACTTCAAACTATTCGCGCCGAGTTGCGTTATTTCGGTTTTTGCCCCAGTGAGAAAAGTCCAGCGACCAAAATCCGCGCCGTAGTGCGCACCATATTTTTTCAGCACTTCGGGCGTGTCGAATTCGGGGAGGGTAGTCAACGTGACAAGTTTTGCGGTGCTGCCGACGGGGAGTTTTTCTTGCACCTGCCGCATCTGTTGCGTCATGCGCGGACACGGCCCACCGCAACTGGTAAAAATAATGTCGGCGACCCAGACATGATTCGTAAAGCCGGCGAGCGTGGTGATTTTCCCGTCCTGATTGGTCAACGTGAAATCCGCAACCTGACTGATGACGGGGAGCGGTTGGTTCTGAATGCGGGCTTTCTGAACCACGGCGATGAACACAGCCAGCCCAATGAGGCTGAAGGTCAAGCTGCAACCCAGCCACACGGAGCGCGGCAGCGGGCGGGAGGTTTCAGCCATGAATTTTGTCCGCCCACGCGGCGGAAAATTTATTCAAAACTCTGCGGCGCAGCTTTGGCCGCCTGCGCCTTCATCCACTTGTCGTATTCGGCCTGCGTCTCGACGAGGACGAAGCCACCAGCCATCGCGGAATGGCCGCCGCCGCAGAGCTGTGCACAGACGACTTGATAGCGCCCGAGGTGCGTCGGCGTGAAGGTGAGCGGAATGCGGAGGCCGGGGATGGCGTCCTGCGTCACGCGCATGGCGACGAGCTTGAAGGAGTGAATGACGTCCTTGGAGCCGAGATAAATGATGACGGGCTTGTTGGTGACGCAATGGAGGTTGCCGTTGTAATACTGAATGTCGTCTTTGCCAGCCGGGTCGTTGGTGTCCACGCCGAACAGGTTGTCGTCCGCCACGAGTTTCATTTGCTGCTGACCGAATTTTCCATCCGCGCCGGCGTATCGAAAATTCCAGCCGAACTGTTGCGCCTGAACTTGCACGACCACGGAGTCTTTTGGATCGGGAAATTGCTGGACGTTTTTTCCCCAGAGCGGAATGGCAATCCAGAGCAGCAGCCAGGCTTCGATGAGGACGATGGCGAACTCGGAGTATTTCGGGAGCTTGCTGTGCGAGCCTTCGTAGCTGGCCTTGGCGCTGCGTTTGGCGTTGAAGCGCCAGAGCGTGTAGCAGAAATACGCGACCCAGACGATGAAGAGCACGAGCATGAGGTAGTGAACCAAGACCATGAGGTCATCAATGGGCTTCGCTTCGGTGGCGGCGCGGGCGGGGAGGCCGAGGATGTTGTAGGCAAACCAGTCGTTCATGTTTTGGAAATTGTTTCAGTAGAATTTTGGGCGGCGGCGAGCGCGGCGCTCTTGCGAAAAATAAAAATCAGGAACGCACCAAACGTCAGCAGCACCGTGCCAATGACGCCGAGCAAGGTGAAGATGCCGAGGTTCATGCCATCGGTCATGGGCGATTCGATGTTGCCGCCGTAGCAAGTGGCGCAGGCGAAAACGTGCGTCGGCGCAAGCAGGGCGAGCGCGGCGGGCAACAAAGTTTTCGCGAATGATTTCACAGGTAGCTGATCTTTTTCAGTTTCTTCAAAAAATAAATACCGTAGATGATGACGAGGATGCCCGTCACGATACCTGTCACGCCCCAGCCGGGCCGATCATTGGTGAACGCCCACGCCGCGCAGCCGAACGACAACGAGGTCAGCAGCGTCACAAAAATCAGATGGAAGGCTTTCAGGGACATTTCAATTCAATGGACAGCGGTTCCCACCGGAAAATCGCTCATCGCCCACAGCGTCAATCCGGCGAGGCCGATGACGAAAAAAACGGTGAACGCCAGCACGGTGTAAACCAGCTTCTTTTCTGACAGCAAGTGCATCAGGAAGCCGGCGACAAAGAAGGCGTTGACCGTCGCGATGGTCAGAATGATGCCGACCTTCGTCGCCCAAGTGTAATGCGCCGGGAGGAAAGACGCCCAGATCATCAGCGCCGTGGCAATGAGCACCACGGTGAACACCATCGCGCAAAGCTTGATCTGGCTTTGCATCGTGAAAGTTTTTTCAGGTTCGCTCATAAAAATTTCGGATAAAAAATTTCAAGTCAGATACATCACCGGGAACAGGAAAATCCAGACCAAGTCAACGAAGTGCCAGAACAGGCCGGAGACTTCGATGCGGTTGGTGAAACGTTCGGGATCGGTCTTCCACATCTTGCTGCCCGGACCCCAGAGATAGAAAATTACCAGCGTGCCACCAAGGATGTGCAGCGCGTGCAAACCGGACATCGTGAAATAAATCGCCGTGAACGTATTGTGCCACGGGCCGTAGTTCTGCATTTTTTTGATGTCGGCGGCGGCAATGGTGATTTCATGATGCACGGCCTTGTGCGCTTCTTCACTGCGCATATCCATCAACTCTTTGCGGTCGTCCACGATGTGACCTTCCAGCGTGACCGTGCCGGTTTTTTTCTTGAGGTCGAAGTCGGCGGATTTTTCCACGAGATGGCCGTCGGCAAATTTTCCGGCGTGTTCACCGCTGGCAATGGCGATCTCGTAGTGAATGAACTTATCGTGATACTCGTAGGATTTGATTCCCAAGAACGCGAGCGCGAGCAGGATGGTGCAGGCGTGGAAAAATTTGAACTTGCCGAAGTCGCGCACCTTGCACGCCGCCCACGCAAGCAGCGTGGTGATGGCCGAGAGCGCGAGCAGCAGGGTATTGATGGTGCCGAGCGTGACGTTGAGCCAGCCGTGCGGCCACATGCCCGGCTCCGCGCCCGCGCGCAGCAAAACGTAGGCGGAGAAAAGTCCGCCGAAGAGCATGACTTCGGACGCGAGGAAAAGCCAGATGCCGAGCTTGGCGTTGTAAAGGCCGGTGTCTGGCCGGGGCTGAACTGTGTAGGGGATTTCCATGAAAAAATTTCGTTGGTAAAAATTTCAGTGATGCGCGGGTTGGGTGTGACCGTGGCCGTGGGCGGCGGCGGGAAATTCCGCCTGCGGCGCGTAACCACCCTCGAAGCCGGGCGCGTTGTATTCGTAGGGGCCGCGCACAATCTGCGGCGCAACCGGGAAATTTCCGTGCGGCGGCGGCGTGGGCGTGTGCCAGTCGAGCGTGGTGGCGTCCCACGGATTGGTGCCGACTTTTTCGCCGTGCTTGAGGCTCCAAAAAAGATTGATGATGAAAGGAATTTGCGCGAGACCCAAACCAACGGCGGCGGCGAGAATCCAAGTGTTCAATTCCATCACGGAACCCGGCAACGTATCAATCGCCCCCGGCACACGGGCGGCAGAATAGTTCACGCCGCCATCGCTCATGCGGCGAATCATGCCCTTGATACCCTGCGCGAACATCGGCATGAACACCAGGTTCATGAACACCAGCGAGCACCAGAAATGCACGCTGCCCCAGAATTCATTCATCTTGCGCCCGGTCATTTTCGGATACCAAAAATAAACGCCCGCGAAGAGCGCGAAGATGGTTCCCGGCGCCACGACATAATGGAAGTGCGCGATGATGTAGTAGGTGTCATGCAGATACAAATCCGCCGCCGCGAGTCCGAGCGGCAGGCCGGTCAGACCGCCGATGCCGAACATCGGCAAAAACGCCAGTGCGAAGAGCATCGGCGTGTTGATGCGGATGGAGCCGCCCCAGAGTGACAGGAAAAGACACGTCAAAATAATTACCGACGGAATGGAAATCGCCATCGTGGTGATCTGGAAGAACGTCGCAATTTTCTGGCCCATGCCGGTCATATACATGTGGTGCGCCCAGACGATGAAGGACAGAAAACCCACGGCCAGCACGGCATACACTAGCGATTTATAGCCCCACAACGGCTTGCGCGTGTTGTTGGCGATGATTTCCGCGACGACACCCATCGCTGGCAAAATCAAAACGTAGACTTCCGGATGGCCGAGGAACCAAAACAAATGTTGCCACAACAACGGACTCCCGCCGCCACTGGCTTCACCAACTTTGCCCGCGACCGCGAGGCCGGTGGGCAGGAAGAAACTGGTGTTAAGCAAATTGTCCATCAATTGCAAAACACCGGCGGCTTCGAGCGGCGGAAACGCGAGCAGCAAAATAAACGCGGTGACGAACTGCGCCCAGACAAACCACGGCAGCCGCATCCACGTCATGCCGGGCGCGCGGAGTTGGATGATGGTCGCGATGAAGTTCACCGCGCCGAGCAGCGAAGACGTGATGAGCAAAATCATTCCCACCAGCCAGAACGCCTGACCGTTCGTCGGGATCGTTGACGCCAGCGGCGAATACGAAGTCCAGCCTGCCTGCGCCGCACCGCCAGGAACGAAGAAGCTCACGAGCATCACCACGCCGCCGAGAAAAAATGCGTGGTAGCTCGCCATGTTGATGCGCGGAAACGTCATGTCCGGCGCGCCAATCATCAGCGGCACGACGTAGTTGCCGAACGCCGCGAACGCCAGCGGCACGACGCCGAGGAACACCATGATCGTGCCGTGCATCGCGCCGAACGCGTTGTAAAGTTCGGCGGAAATGATGCCGCCCGCCGCCATTGGTCCGAGAGTTTTGGCGAGCAACGGCCCGATGAACGGAACCGGCTGCGTAGGATGCGCGATCTGCCAGCGCATGAGCAGCATCAGAAAAAATCCGAACAGCAAAAACGCCAGCGCGGTGAATCCGTATTGGATGCCGATGACCTTGTGGTCGCTGGAAAAAATGTATTTAGTCCAGAAACCCGGCTCGTGATGTTCATGGCCGTGGCCATGTTCGTCGTGACCCTGGCCGTGACCAGGTTGCGGTTCGCGGAACGGCGGAAATTGTTGAACGGTCGGTTGCATAAAAGTTTATTTCAATTTATCGCCCACCAGCGCCACCAGCAGCAGCGGCAGGTAAATGATCGAGGCGAAAAATAATTGCTTCGCGCGCAGCAAAGTCATCTGCCGCGCGAATCGAATCGCGCAAAATAAAAATCCCGCGCCCAAAATTAGCGCGACCCCGAGATAAATTTTACCACTCACGCCCATCGCAAAGGGCAGCAGGCTGGCGAAAATCAGCGCGATGGTGTTGCTGATAGATTGCTGCGCCGTGCGGCTGCCGTCCGGGTCAATGTTCGGCAGCATCACGAAACCGGCTTTCGCGTATTCATCGCGATACATCCAGGCGATGGCAAAAAAATGCGGCAGTTGCCAGAACGCGAGAATCGCGAAAAGCGCCCAGCCTTCACCACCGAGTTCGTTGCGCGCAGCGGTCCAGCCCATGAGCGGCGGGAGCGCGCCGGGAATTGCGCCAACCAAAGTATTCGTCCACGTCACGCGCTTGAGCGGCGTGTAGATGAAGAGATAACTGACACTCGTCACCGCACCAATGACGCTCGTGAGCGGGTTCACCAGCACCGCGAGATAAACCAGCCCGGCCACGGACATCGCGCCACCAAGAACCGCGACGGTCACCGGCTGCATCCGACCCGACGGCAGCGGACGGCTCGCGGTGCGGCGCATCTTGGCGTCGTATTCGCGTTCGAGCAACTGGTTCAACGCCGCCGCGCCGCCCGCAACCAGCGCAGTGCCGAGCAGCGTGTGAAACATCAGGAAATAATTCATCGCGCCGCGCCAGCCGAGGTAAAAGCCAACCAGCGTGGTCAGCAGCACCAGCAAAGTCAGCCGCGCCTTGACCAAATCAGCGAAAACCGCCGCCCAGGATTTTTCCGAGACGGCGTTGGCGTTGAAAACTTCGGCAGACACTTTCATTTCGTTCTATCGGCGCGAAAACGCGCCTAGTTGAGCTTATTTTGGCCGACGCAGGCAATTACTGTCAATGTTGTTCGCCGCGCGGCCACCAACCACCAGACTGCGCCAGTCAGCAGTGCGAGCGCGCCGACCATGACGTGCAGCGTCGTCACATCGGCGGCCTTGTTGGACAGAACCGTCCATGCCCCAAGGGCGATTTGAACCGAGAGCAACGCCAGCCAGAACCAGGAAAATTTCGCCAACCAGTCCGCGTTACCCAGTTTTTTCCGCGCCAGAAACGGCAGCGCCGCCACGCCTAGAAAAATTAAATACGCCACAAGCCGGTGGATCATCTGCAAGTTGACTTGAAACGCGGTGATGGGTTTCCCGACATAACCGCTCGCGCGTTGCGCGTTGTAAGCCGCAATGGCTTCCGGCGACGTAGCGGGCCAAATTTTCCCGTGCGCGAGCGGGAAATCAGAAATCGCCAAGCCCGCGTGCTGATGCCGCATGGTCGCAGCGATGAGCAACTGGATGAAAATTAAAATCGTCAGGCCCAGCACATGGCTACGCAGTCCGCGCGGAACGGAAATTTGTTTTTCAGTTTCAGAATTTTTCCACCAACGGCTCGTGAACAACGCGATGGCGCAGGTCAGCACGAGAAACGTTTGCCCGACCGCGCCGTGCGGCACGCCCAGCCAATCGAGGCTCCAGCGCACGCGCAGCCCGCCGAGAATTCCCTGCGCAATCACCAACAGAAACGCGGTGATGCCCAGCCAGTGCAGCCACGCGCGCGAATCCTTCGCCCACAGCCACACGGCGAGAATCGTGGTGAGCAGGCCGACTCCGGACGCGAGCAGGCGGTGCGAGTGTTCGTAGAAAATTCCGCCGATCCACTTGTCCAGCGGGAAGACGAACATATTGTAGCCGTAAGTCGTCGGCCAGTCCGGCACGGACATCCCCGCTTCGTGGCTCGTCACGAGTCCGCCGAGGCCGATGAGCAGAAACGTGGCCACGGCGTTCAGCACGGCGAACCAGAAGAGCGCGGGATTGTATTTGGCGTTCATGTTGGAAAAAGAACGACCGCTGCGTGATGCCGCAGCGGTCGTGTGGCAATCCTAAAATTATTTCGCTTCAAACGTGAAGTCTTGCGTCGCGCCAGAATCCTTCACTTCGACTTCCACGGTCTTGGTTCCCAATTTGCGATGGGCGAATTCCACGGTGTATTTGCCCGCTGGAACATTCTTGATGACGAACTTGCCGTCCTTGTCGCTCAAGGAAAAATACGCGCTGTCCACCACGCTCACCCACGCGAGCATCCACGGATGCACGTCGCAGGAAAATTTCAGGAACGGCTCCGGCTTGTCGAAAACGAAATCCAAGTCCGCGCCGCCGGGCATCTGGACGAGGTTCTTCATCTCGTTTTCCTTCGGCACGGTGTGGACGTTGTGAACACACGGGTCGGAATTTTTCACGACCACCTTCTGGCCGACCTGCACCACGAGGATGTTCGGCGTGTAAAGGCAGCCCTTCTGGTCAATGACCGCCGGGGCGGATTTCGCGGCTGCCGCCGGCGCGCCCTTAATGGAGACCACCACATCCGCCAACCCGCCGCTGGCGCTGACGGCGTAATAATGCGTCGTGGGAAATTTGCCGGACGGATACAGCGCGCTGCAATTCGGGTCGGCCTGGATGGAATCGGCAAACTCTTTTTCCGCCGGGGCGGTGCCTTTGAAGCTGACCGTGCCAGTCAGGTCGCCTGCGTGCGAGTTGAGGCCGAATGAAATGAGCGCGGACGTGGTGAGCAGGAGAATTTTTTTCATAAGAATAAGTTTAAGTTTAACAACGCTGTTACAGTATCAGTTCATCGCGCTCATCGCAAGCGGACAGGCAACAATTCACCCCTGCTGATGCTCGGTTTGATGGCGGCTAATCACCCTGAAGTCAAAATGGAATGTCATCATCCGCTGGCGGCAGTGCCGCCATGACGCGCGCCATTTCCAACGCGGTCTGCGCGGCTTCCATTCCACGATTGTGAGTTTTGCTCAAGCAACGCTCCTTCGCCTGCTGTTCATTTTCCAGCAACAGGACTTCGTGGATGATGGGGACTTCGTGGGTGATCTGGATTTGCGCGAGCGCATTGCTCACGGCCTCGCCGATGTGCTGCGCGTGCGTCGTCGCACCGCGCAAAATGACGCCGAGACAGATGATGGCGGCGAGCGGTGACGAGTGATAAGTGAGGCGTGAGGCGTGAGCCAGACGCGCGGCGACTACGGGAATTTCGTAGGCGCCCGGCACGCGGATGACCTGCACTTCGCCGCCGGCGCGGAGGATTTCCGCCTTGGCGGCGCGTAGCATGGCGTCAACGTAGCGGGAATTATATTTGGAGGCGATGATGGCGAAGCGGCCACCGCGCGCCGTGATTTTTTTTGAATTAACTCGCTGGAGCATGGCGGAATTATTCCAGCCGCCACGACGCAGTTCAATGCGCGACTTCGATGATGTCCTCGCCGTGCGCGGAGACAAACACATCGATCATCGGCGGCGGCACAGAAGTTTTTTGGATCAGCGCCGTCTCCTCGTCCGTGGCGCGGGCGGCGTCCAGAAGCAGAAATTCCCAGCGCGCTTCAATCGTCCGCTGCGGCGGCGCGCGGAATGGCAGCACATGAAACTGTCCGCCGCGCAGCGACATCAATTTGTAAAACGCCTGCTCGCCGGTCAGTTCACCCACGGCCGCGTGCGTGATGACTCCCGCCTCGATGCAAATTAGCCCGCGCAATTCCGGGTTGCGGATTTCCAGGACCGAGGAGTGACGTCCGTTGCACTCCATCTGCAAAACTTCTTGCAGGCCGACATTCCGCACCGCACCCGTGAAACCTTCCAGCGCCGACCACGAAACCAAATCGTTCAGCATATTGAAAACTGATCTCATGCCTTCGCTCGTCAGCGGTTTTTCGAGGAACAAATCCGCGCCGTTCGTCAGCGAATCCGTGCGGTTGGCGGCGTTGGCCTTGCCGGTCATCACCACGATTTTCAAACCGGGGTAACGCCGCGCAATGATCGCAAGCAGTTGCAAGCCGTCGAGCATGGGCATCCCAATGTCGAGCACGACGAGGTCCACGGCCTGCGTCTTCAACGTGGCGAGCGCGGCATCGGCGGAACTCGCGGTAAGCACGTCCCACGTCTTGTTCGCCAGCTCGGTGCAGACGCCCCCGAAGTTTTCGAGAAACGCCAGGCTGTCGTCCACGAAGAGGACTTGGAATTTTTTGGACGCGCCAAAGGAGTCTTGCGGCGCAGATTTTTTTTCTTCGGAAATAGTTTTGGTCGGAGCCGGTTTGGACGCGCACGAAACCGCCGAACTGGTCATCAGCATTTTGCTGATGAACGACGTGCCGCCGGACGGCGCGGAGATTTCCATCCGCAATTCCACATCGCCGAGCCGCAACGATTCGCCGACATTCAGGGTGGCCTCGGTGACTTTTTTTCCGTTCGCGAAGGTGCCGTTGGTGGAGAGCAGGTCGCGCACGCGGAGTTGGTCGCCCTGCGCACGCACTTCGCAATGCCGCCCGGAGATGGATGGCTCGACGAGCTGGAGGGTGTTGCCGTCGGCGCGACCGATGGTGGCCCAACCTTCGCCGAGTTCGAGCGGCGGAGCGGCGGCGTTTTTCGAGATGACAGCTAGCTTAATCATGCGAACGGACAATCTTTCCATAGCTAGTTATCGGCCAAAAATCTCGTCGCTCAAATGAACGATTCTCCCACGCCGACCTGTCCCGTTTGCGATGAAGCTTCCCAAAAAGCGAACAATCCGTGCCGCCGAAGGTGGTGGGTTAGTTCGAAAACAAAAGCAGGTGGGGCGAGCGTCCCACCAGAAACGCGATTTGACGGCTCCAAATAAAGTTAATTTTATTTCGCCAGTTCCGCCGCTGGCAAATACACCGTGAACGTCGTGCCTTCGCCGGGTTGCGTGTGGCATTGCAGCGCGCCGGTGGCTTCCTTGATGAGCCGCTGGACGATGTTGAGGCCAAGACCGGTTCCTTGGCGCGGACCTTTGGTGGTGAAGTAAGGCTGGAAAATTTTCGGCAACACTTCCGCCGGAATACCGGGGCCGTTATCGCGCACCCAAAACTTCGCGAGCGGCACCGTGTTGTTCATGCTCTCGACATTCAGAAAACGATCCGCCGCGCCGTCCTTGAATTCCGCCAAGTTCAGCGGCGTGCGCAACACTTCCGCGCCCACTTCCACGCGGTGCGGCTGCGACGACGCCTGAAATGCGTTCACCGCCAAGTTCAGCAAAATCTGGATGACGTCCGTGCCGTTGATCTTCACCGCAATGTCCTCGGCGGGCGGCGTCACGCGAAATTCATTTTCTTGGATGCTTGGATGCACGCGCACGAGCTGTTCGAGGTCTTTCATCAGTTGATGAATGCCCGTTGGCACGGCCTCGCCACCCTGCTGCCGAAGAAAGCCGAGGTAGCGCCGTGAAATCTCGATGCAGTTGCTGACCTGTCGCTCGACGATCAACATCCGCTCCTTGATGAATTCCAAATCCTCCAGCTCCAGCCGCGAGGAATGATTTAACTTTTTGTTGAGCAACTGGACAAAGCCGGAGACGACGGTAAGCGGGCCGTTGATGTCGTGGATGATGCTCGCGTAAATGTCGCCCCGCGTCTTGGCAATCTGCTCCTCGACCTTCTGGTTTTGCAATTCACCGAGCAGCTCGCTGACTTTTTCCGCGCTCGTGTGGATTTCACTTTCGAGCATCCGCCGCTGCATGGCGGCGTTCACGGCGTTGCGGATGGTGGCGATATCAAATGGCTTGTTGATGTAGTCACACGCGCGCAGCCGTAACGCCTGACGAATCGTATCCGTCGTTTCAAACGCCGTGATCATGATCGCCTCAATGTCGGGACGCACGAAACGCAACCGTTCCAAAACTTCGATGCCGCTCATGCCCGCCATGCGGATGTCGAGAATGGCCACGTCAATGTGATGTTTCTGCGCGAGGTCAATGGCCGTCGGGCCGTCCTCCGCCATGAGCAGGTCAAATGTGTCCTTGAAAATCACACGCAACGACATGCGCGGCCCCTCTTCGTCGTCCACGACCAGCAATGTGCCGCGACGTTTCGCCGTCGCCGTGATGAGTTCGGAAATCGCGGCGTTGGCTTGGGCGAGCGGGTCGATATGGTCGGACATGGCGGGTGAACACTAGCTAAAAAAAAACTCTGCTCAAGCCGAAACCCCGAGGCCACAGTGGCTCAATTTGAAAAGCTAGTGGGGCGAGCGTCCTCGGGAGCCGCTTGCACCTGCGACGCCCAGCTCGCGAGGACGCTCGCC
>JANOBC010000091.1:0-10483 GCA_031411455.1 Limisphaerales bacterium | reverse complement strand
GACTTGAACACGGGCTTGCTGGATCAGGTTCTGCCGTCGCAGTCGGTTCCGTTCGCCATGAATCAGAATTATCACAGCGAGCTGGAGATTTATTCCGTGGAGGCCCAGCATATCTGGCAGACGCACCGGTTCACGACCATCGTCGGTGCGCGGTGGCAGACGGGTGAGTTTGAGACGGGGAATTTTAACGCAAATTTTCTCCCGGATTTCATTGACCTCTTTCCTAACCCGCTGCGGCAGGATGTTTCGGCGAAGTTCAACCGCGAAAATATTTACGCTTACGAATACTGGCAGGCGTTGGACTCGCTGCGAATCATCGGCGGGGTGAGCTATGACCGGCTGGTGACGCCGCAAAATTTCCGCTACGGCCCGGTGAATGGAAATTCCGAGACGCATTATCATCTGCTCCCGAAGGCGGGGCTGATCTGGACGCCGCTGGCGAACACAACCGTCCGCGCGGGCTATTCGCAATCAGTCGGCGGCGCAAGTTTTGACCAGAGTTTTCAACTGGAGCCTTCGCAGGTGGCGGGCTTCAACCAGGCGTTCCGCAGTTTGATTCCCGAGGCGTTTGGGGGTGCGAATTCAGCGGTGAAGTTCACGACCTACGGCATTTCATTAGAGCAAAAATTTCCGACACGGACGTATCTGGCGCTGACGGGGGAGCTGTTGCAGTCCAAAGTGGACCGGCTGATGGGAGCGTATGAGTTTAATGACAACGGCGGGCCGCCGCTGAATTCCGGGATGCGCGAGCGGCAGGATTTTACGGAGTGGTCGTTTACCGGCTCGGCGCATCAACTGGTGGGGCGCGATTGGTCGTTCGGCCTGATCTACCGGCTGGCGCACGCGCGGCTGGTGGATGAGTTCCCGGAAATTTCGCCGGACGTGGCGGTGGCGAATGATTTCCTCGCGCGCAATGATTTGCGCGGGCTGCTGCACACGCTGGATTTGCGGGCGGGGTATCAAAATCCGTGCGGATTTTTTGCGTCGGCGGACGCGCTGTGGCGGCATCAGGACAACGCCGGTTACGCGAGGCCACTGGCGGGAGATGATTTCTGGCAAGTGAACTTGGCGGTGGGCTGGCGGTTTTTCCATCGCCGCGCGGAATTGTCGGCGGGGGTTTTGAATGTGACTGGGCAGGATTACCAATTAAGCCCGCTGAACCTCTACTCGGAATTGCCGCGCGACCGGGTGTTCTTCACGCAGTTAAAATTTCTATTTTGAATCTTTTGTCGGCGGAGCGGGAAGCAATGCTCCGCGCTCCGTTTGAAACTTACCTGATGTTGATCGTGATCGTCAGCGGGTTCAGATCGGAAGATTTATAGGCAACGTTGTTGGTGGAGGCGACGACGAAGGTGTAGTTCGTCGTCGAGACGCTGGTGGCGAAAGTGATCTTGCCTTTGTAATCCGTGGAGGAACCGGCGCTGGCGGGGAAGGCCGTCAGGCTGCCGCTTTTTCGCAACTGCAACACGGTGCGCACGGGATCGCCGGTGCCGGTGGTGCTGAACTCATACGAACTGCCGCCCGGGCAAATGATGTAAGTGCCGTTGGTGATGCCCAGCGCGGTTCCCGTGTAGATGCCGAAGCCGCCCAGTGTGCCAGCGGCGTTTGTGGGAAAAATATTTCCCGAGGCTTGGGAGAGGACGATGCCGGGCGTGACGCTCACGGGATCGGGAATGACTTTTTCCACCTGCGTGAGTCGCACGAACATTTGGCTGTTGGAAAATAACCTCATGGGGATGGTCATGTAACGGCCGGCGGTGGGCATGAAGACATTTGTCCCGGTCAGTGTCGTGTCAAAAATTGGCAGCATGAGGTAGCCCCAATTTGGCGGCGTGTTTGTGTTGCCATTGCCACCGGTCGAGTTGGTGCCGCCGGTCGGCAGTGTGTCGGTGACTTGCACGGCGAAGTCGAGCGGGGTGCGCTGCCATTTGGCGACGACGTTGTTGGAGACGATGCTAACGCTCAAGGTTGGCACCACGCCCTGTCCGGCCCGGATGCCGTTGACGCCGAAATTGCGGATGCCGGCCGTGGTCGTATGGCCGTTGGTGTGCGAGGCCACGGCGATGCCGAGCGAGAGCGTGCTGCTCATCGTCACGTTGGTGCTGCCGGCCGTCGTCCAGCTTGATCCGTTCGTCCCATAATAGACGGTGAAGGTGTTATTTGTCCGCGTCATCCGCAGCCAGCCGAGCGCATTGAATTGCTGATCGCCGGTGAAGTTGGTGGCGTTAATGTTGGTGTTGGTGCGCGTGAGCGTGAACAGGCGGTTCGTGCCAATACCGGGGATGATGGGCGTGAAGCCGATGGCCACCATGCGGCTGCCGGGGCTGATGGATTCGCGCGCCATGAGGCAGACCTTGGAGCCGCTGTCCGTGAGGTCCAGCCGCGTGACCTGCGCGACCATTTCAAAATTTCCCGTGGCCTTGGTATAAACGAAATGGCAGCGGTCATTCGTGCCGCCAATGTCCGTGCCGCCGCTGGCGATTTGAAAGGAGTTGCGGGAAAAACTAATCACTTGGCCGACGGGATTGGGGTCGCTGGAATTGCCGATGTTGGAGTTGAACAGCTCGCCTAGGTAGCCGGTCGCCGTGTCGGTGAGGTTGCTGCCGTTATTGTTGAAGACATTGTTTGCGCCCACGGCAAAAAATTCGCCGACGGGCTGATCCAGATACAGCGCCACTGTCTGGCCGTCCGGCATCAGGGTGGCGTTGGTCACGTTGAAGACGGCGCTGCCGCTGGCACCCTTGCTGAAGACTTGATAGTTGTTCGTGTCGGTGGAGGTGATGTCGTCCAGCAGGTCGCTAAAATGGACGCCGATGATGGTGCCGTCCACGCTGCGGGCGGACATTTCGGCGCGAAGACGTGGCGCGAGGCACAAGGCCAGCGCAGATATTAGAATGATGGCGAGAGAACGGTTTAAGGACGAGTTCGCGGATATGGAATAATTTTTCATAAGCGAGGAATTATTAAAGGCAACGTATCATCTTCTCCCTTGCGCTCAAACTAGAATCTTATCCACAGAATTTACTGGCCGAATGTCTTGTCAGCGCGGGCGCGATGGTTTTACATTGCCGCCGCTGCCCGCCGTGAAAAATTGTGAACCTCACCGCTAAAATCAAAACCTGCCTCATCCGCTACGGCATTGGCGCGCTGTTGGCGATGGCGGCGGGATTTGGCGTGCTGACGGTGGAAACGTTGCGCCCCAAGCTCGTCAATCCCAGCTACGACCTGCCATTCATCAATTGCGGCCTGCCATTTCTCTCGCCCAAACTCGGTGCGCCGGACGAAGTGATGATGGTCTGGCTCGATGATGATTCGCACAGTCAACTCAAGCAGCCTTACAACACCTCGTGGGATCGCGCGCTGTATGCGCGCTTGTTGGATCGGCTTACGGCGGACGGCGTGCGCGCGGTGGCATTTGACATCCTGTTCACCGACCCGCACCCGACCAAGCCGGAAGGCGACGTGGAACTCGCCCGCGCCATCAAGGCGAATGGTCGGGTCATTCTCGGCGCAGAATACACTTTAACCGCCGACGGTTCCCCGACAATCGTCCGCGCGATTGATCCGTTCCTTGATGCCGCGGCAGACTGGGGCATCGTGCAATTTCGCGCCGATCAAGATTTCATGGTTCGCCAGCATCTCCATGTGCCGTCGCGCGACGCGGAAAATTTCTCCAGCTTGTCCTGGCAGACCGCCGCGCTGCTGCATGAGCCGGAGACGACTAATTCCGAAAACCGTTTCATCGAGCGTTGGATGAATTATTACGGTCCGCCGGGAACGGTTCCTGGCATCAGCTTTCACCGCGCGCTGGAGACGAACGCGTTTTGTCCGCCCGGTTTTTTCAGCAACAAAGTCGTCTTCGTCGGTGCAAAATTAAAAACGCAATTTTCCGGCGAACGCAAAGACGAATACATCAATCCCTACACGGTGAAAGGCCAGTTCATTCCCGGCGTGGAAGTGCAGGCCACGCAGTTCCTGAACCTGCTCCGCCACGACTGGCTCGTGCGCTTTCCGGCGTCGGAAATTTTTATTGTGCTGTTTTCCGGACTCGTGCTTGGCGTCGGGCTGGCGCGTTTCCGCGCGCTGGCGGCAACGTGGCTCGCGTTGGCATTGGCGTTGGCGATGACGTTGCTCGCGCACTATTTGTTTTGGCGGCATCGCATTTGGTTTCCGTGGTTCGTCATCGTCGCCGTGCAGATTCCGTTGGCATGGGCTTGGTCTATTCTTTACAACTCCTTGAGTGCTTACGTTCAAAACCGCCTGCTCGAACAATCGCTCGGTCTTTACCTTTCGCCCAAGCAGGTGCAGCGCATCCTCAAGGAACCCGGTCTGCGCCAGCCCGGCGGCAGCAAGCAAGTCGTCAGTATTTTGTTTAGCGACATCGCGGGTTTTAGCCGCATCTCCGAGCAGCTTGACCCGCAGGAACTTGTCCAACTTCTCAACGCCTACTACGAAAAAACCATCCGCTGCATCCATCAGACGGACGGCACGATTGTGGACATCATCGGCGACGCCATCTTCGCGATTTGGAACGCGCCGGAACTCCAGCCTGATCATCAGGCAAAAATGTTGCAGGCCGCGCTCGCGTTCCAGCAGAACGTCACGCAGTTCAACGGCAAGCAAGGCGGCCTCGCCCTCCGCACCCGCGTTGGCCTGCACACCGGCGAAGTCGTCGTCGGCAACGTCGGCAGCACCGAACATTTCGACTACACCGCCATCGGCGAAAACGTGAACCTCGCGTCACGCCTCGAAGGCTTGAACAAACAGCTCGGCACGGACGTGCTGATGACGCGCGCCGCCATTCCGTCAACGGGTGGCGATTGGCTATTGCGTCCGGTCGGCAAATTTCAGTTCAAAGGTTTTGAAAATTTCGTCGAAGTTATTGAGTTTGTCGTCACCACCGGTTCGCCGGAATCAGCGAGGCCGTGGATGGATTCCTTCGCCGCCGCGCTGGCGGAATTTGGGAAGAAAAATTTCGCCGCCGCCGAAGCTGGTTTCAAACATACGCTCGAACTGCATCCCGACGATGGCCCATCAAATTTCTATCTGAAACAGATTGCCGATGTGCAAACGCATCCGGTGGCAGAAACTTGGGCGGGTGAAGTCAGCTTGAAGGAGAAGTAAAAAAGAAAACGGGCCGATG
Organism: Limisphaerales bacterium; assembly: GCA_031411455.1. Taxonomy (GTDB): domain Bacteria; phylum Verrucomicrobiota; class Verrucomicrobiia; order Limisphaerales; family UBA11358; genus UBA11358. Next base: position 5,340 of record JANOBC010000091.1, on the reverse strand, counting down.
TGCACACGGATTATTACCGTCATCGGCCCGCAGAACCGTTTTTCGACAGGAAAAACAGAGCGCCCGTTTTCACGGACAAGGCCAACCTAGCCCAAGCTATGCCAGCCGCAAGTCGTTTTTGAAAAATCTTTTTTAGAGCTCCGTTAGCCGCTATTCTCCTGCCAGCTTTGAAACGGCGAATCCACATTTTCTTCATCTGTCTCGCGGCGGCGCTGCTTTTGGGACAGCGCGCGGCGGCGGAATCGCCGTTCACCGTGGATGTCTGGGCGACCGCTGAAGGGCTGCCGCAAAAATCCGTCATTGCTCTCACCCAGACCCATGACGGTTATCTCTGGCTCGGCACGGTCAACGGTTTAGCTCGCTTCGATGGCAATTCTTTCACGCCCTTCAACGTCAACAACACGCCCGGCTTGCCGCGCAACGTCGTCATTTTTTTGTTTGAAGACAGCCGCCGGAATCTTTGGGTGGGAACGGACGACGGTTCGCTTTGCGTGGTGCAGGACGGCGGGCTAAAAAAAATTGGCGAAGGCACGAACGTGACTGGCAACATCACCGCCGGGTTTGATGACCAGAACGGCACGGTTTGGTTTGTGACCAATGCGCGCCAGATTTTTTGCTGGCGCAACGGCGCGCTAGATTTTTCGGTGCGACCGAATCGTGGCCTGCAAGAATTTCTCGTCTATCTGGCGTTTCACTTGATCGTGCCGGAAAAGAACGGCTCAAGCTGGCAGTTGCAGAATAAAGACGTTGAAAAATGGCGCGGCAATCAGAGCGTTACAAATTTTGGCGAACGACCATGGGGGCAAATCACCGTTTCTGCCGCTTGCGAGGACAACGAGAGCAATCTCATTGTCGGCACCAAGGGAGCAGGCATCTATTGGTTTGACGCCGCTGGCAAGGCGGCGCACATCACCGCCGCCGATGGGCTGGCGGGCGACTACGTTTTATCGCTCTGTTTTGATGCGGAAAAAAATCTTTGGGTCGGCACGGACGCTGGCCCCAACGGCGCCGGCGGGCTGAACCGCGTGAAGAAAAAAGTTTTCAGCGCGCCGTCCGAACTGTCCGGCGGCGTGGCGCAATCGCTGGCCGAAGATGTGGCGGGCGGATTGTGGACGGCGTTCAACCTGCGCGGGCTGACGTATTGGCGCACGAATTCTGCCACGCGTTTCGACGCGCCGCAAAATGCGTGGTGCGTGCTGGCGGATCGCCGTGAACAAGTCTGGGCGGGGACGAGCGGGCAGGGGTTGTTCCGGCTGGTGGATGGAAGTTTTCAGCCGGTTCCTGCCGCGCTGCCGGTTGGTCAGAAGATTTTTTCCCTGTGCGAATCGCGTGATGGGAAAGTTTTTTTTGGCGGCGAAAATGGCCTTGCCAGTTTTGATGGCGCGAACTGGAATTATTTCACCGTGAACAACGGCCTGCCGCGCAGCGCTGTTCAGGCGCTGGCCGAGGACAAGGATGGCGTCCTCTGGATTGGCACGAAGAGCGAAGGGCTGTTCAACTTGCGTGACGGGAAAATTTCTGCTGCCGATTCACCGCTGAAGGATATTTCCACCGTGCTCGTCAGCGCGGATGGTTCGTTGTGGGCAGGCAGCTCCGTTCATGGTCTCGCCCGTCGCGCGGCGACGGGTGAATGGAAAACATTTTCTTCCACGCTCAACGGACTTGCCAATGACGACATCAATTCGCTGGCCGAGGATGGCGCGGGCAATCTGTGGATCGGCTCCTACGAGGGACTGGTACGCGTGGAAAAAAATTCCATTGCCGACGTGCTGGCGGGCGCGGCGAAGACGCTGGCCTGCCGGACGTTTCTCACGCGTGAATGTTCCGCTGGCGCGCAGCCGGCGGCACTGCGCGCGCGCGATGGCAAACTTTGGTTTCCCACGATTGAAGGATTGGTTTCCGTGAATCCGGCAGAGCTGAAGCTGAACACCAATCTGCCGCCGGTCATCATCGAGTCGGTGCGGGTGGACGGCGTGGAGTTGCAGACGAATGGGTTCGCTTCCGGCTGGCGCGGCGCGGTCACGCTCACGCCGTCGGATGAGCAGTTGGAAATCCGTTTTACCGCGCTGAATTTTTCCGCGCCCAAAGGTTCGCGCTTCGGTGCGCAGTTCAAATACTGGCTGGAAGGCCGCGACAAAACCTGGACGGACTGGCGGAACGAGCGCGTTGTGATTTTGAGCCGACTGGCTCCGGGTAATTATATTTTCCACGTCATCGCCTGTAACGAGGACGGCGTGTGGAATGAAGACGGCGCGACGTTTGCCATCACCGTCGAGCCGCCGTTTTGGAGGAAAACTTCATTCCTCGTTTCTGTCGCGCTGATTTTTCTCGGCGTGTTGGCGGGAATCATCTATCTCGTGTCCACGGCGAAACTAAAACGCCAGTTGCGCACGGCGCAGCAAAAGGAATTGATCGAACACGAACGCGCCCGCATCGCGCGCGACTTGCACGACCAGCTCGGCGCGAATCTCACGCAAGTCACGCTGCTCGGCGAGCTGGCGGAGATGGACAAGGATTCACCGGACGAAGTGGCGCAGCACGCGCAGCAGATTTGCGAGACGGCGCGCGAGTCCACGCATTCGCTCGATGAAATCGTGTGGGCGGTGAACCCCTCCAACGACACGCTCGAAGGCCTCGCGAACTACGCCTGCAAATACGCGCAGGATTATTTTGCGCTCGCCGGTGTGAGTTACCGCGCTGAGCTGCCGCCGAATCTGCCGCCCACGCCAATTCCGCCGGAAGTGCGCCATAATGTTTTTCTCGCGTTCAAGGAAGCCGTGAACAACGTCGTGAAGCACGCGCATGCGACCGAGGCGCGCGTGAAGTTGCAACTGGAGCCGGGTAAATTTATTTTGAGCATCACTGACAACGGACGCGGCCTCGGCGATCTTTCCGGGAAAGCGCTGCGGAACGGCCTGAAGAATATGCGGAAGCGCTTGGCCGATGTGCGCGGTGAATTTGAGGTTATTCCCGGAGCAAGCGGCGGGACAGTGGTGCGACTGACGGTTCCAATCACACAGAAATAATTTATGCCCACAACTATTTCCATCGTCGAAGACAACGACAAGCTGCGCACCACGCTGGCCAAGGTCATTGATCGTGCGGAAGGTTTTCATTGCGTGAGCCATTACCCCAGCGCCGAGGATGCGCTGAAAAACCTGCCCGTCGTCAAGCCGGACGTGGTGCTTATGGACATCAATTTGCCCGGCATCAATGGCGTGGAGTGCGTCCGCAAATTGAAAGTGCTGCTGCCGAAGACGCAGGTGATGATGCTCACGGTCTATGAAGACACGGATAATATCTTCGCCGCGCTCGCCGCTGGCGCGAGTGGCTATATGTTGAAGCGCACACCCGCGAAGGAATTACTCGAAGCCATCCACGAAGTGCTGCGCGGCGGTTCGCCGATGACCACGCACATCGCGCGCAAAGTGGTGCTCTCCTTCCAACAATCCGCCGCTGCGTCCGCCAAGACGGCGAATGAACTCTCCGAACTGTCCGAGCGCGAACAGCAGGTGCTGGATTTGTTGTCGCAGGGTTTGATCTACAAGGAGATCGCGGAGAAGTTGCAGATCAGTTACGAGACGGTTCACACCTACATCCGGCGCATCTACGAAAAACTCCAGGTGCGGACGCGCACGGAAGCGGTAGCGAAGTTTCTGCAAAGATAACGGAGTGTGGCCGTCCCCGGCCGCAGCAATGTTCAAACTGCGACGTGCGTTTGCCAGTCCGAGGCGGGCTGGTTTTTTCAGCGGAGCGCGAGTTGTCCCAACTCGCAGCGGCTGCGCCAGACCTGCCCGCGTGAAATTTTTCCAGGCGGGTTAGACTGGGCACGCGCTGCGGATTGGGACAATCCGCGCTCCGAAAGCGGGCGCACTCCGGCTGCCGGGCGAAGAAAACTGCCGCTACCAAAATTAGTTTGGAATGGACGAACGGGGCAAATGGCGTTTGAATTAAAAATATGAAAAACGATGCGCCAATGTTTGGGGAATATGTGAAACTCCTGAAGACTGGAGAAATTCTAAAATGGAAAAGCTATGACCCAAAAAGCCAAATGGTAGAAATCGAATTGCCTACTGGGGCGGTGTCCACGGTTCAGCGGCACGAGATTGATAGAATTACAACTGAAGAAGAAATAAAATTTCTGCACTCACGGGAAAAAGGTTCGAACTGCCGATTACCCATCAATTGAAAATATGAACAAAGACCCTGAAGGGGGAAGATTAGCGGGCACATTAAATGGAGCACATGCCGTTTTTGCGGCAGTAAGGGGCTTTTACAATGAAATCGCCGATTTGCGCGGCAAACATGAGACTTTGCGTAAAGACTCTGAACGATGCATCAGGGCAGCACAGGCATTTCCGAAGAATCAATTCTGGCGGAGAATGATGGTAAAAAACTCGTTCGCGTGGTTCGAGGGGACAATTTACGGAATCAAGAGTTTAGCCATCTGTCAGTTTGAACGAAAAGAAGTCAAATTCTCCCATGCGGAACTAGCCATGCTCCGCGAGGAAAAGTATGAATTGGATTTCAAAACCGGCGAGGCTGTCGTCAAGCCAAGCAACTACCCAAAATTTAACCAGAATCTTCGATTTGCATTCCGCTGCCTTGCAAAATCTTGTGAAGCGATGTTTGAGCTGGATGAAAGTATGATGCCCCAACTAAAGCAATATGAAGGCGTCCGAAACCGGCTGACGCACCCAAAACACGTCAAAGATTTAGAGGTTTCAAACGGCGAATTAGATATTTGTATTGGGGTGCATCATTGGTTTAGCCAGGAAACGTCCAGACTCTTTAGAGAGTGCGACGTAGATAAGACCGCTAATCGTCAACTCATCCCTCGCGGAGTAAAGAAAATCAAGATAAAGCAGCCGTATGTAGTTCTTTTGTCTGACGGTAGTGTTTATGAATTTAGATTATCTGGACACGCGAAAGCTTTTGCTCGGCAGAGCCAGAACACAGGCAAGAATTTAAGACCACTTTTCATTCCGGTTTCAAAGTTAACTCCGCGATCTAGCGCCGCGCTTGCCAGCCGAAAACAATCAACTAGAATTCCGACATGAAAACGCATCGCTTGGCTTGGTTGCTTTTTTTAGTATTGCTTGCCGGTGGTTGCGGCAAGAAGGAGACCGTATCTTCAGCAACATCGAACGGCAATGGAAATGGCGTGCCGATTGAAAAAATTAAAAGCAAAGCAGAAGCTGGCGATATTGACTCTGAATTACAACTCGCAATGGCATATCCTTCTGGCAGTGTTGAGGCCTTAAAATGGTGGCGCAAAGCTGCCGAACAGAATAACGCCCGGGCACAAAACCATTTGGCTGCCAGTTACTATTACGGCGT
>JANOBC010000090.1:0-7056 GCA_031411455.1 Limisphaerales bacterium | reverse complement strand
TCGTGCGCCGGGATGTCCGTGAACATGGACTTGATGACGCAGAGGTCATCCACCTGTTCGCCGAGATGCGGAAAGACTTCGCTGACTTCGATGCCGGATTTTCCCTTTTTGGAAAACTTGAACGGCGACGCCATCGCCACGCCGCCCATGCCGGGAATTTCTTTGCCATCCATTTTGACGAGCGCCGGTTTGTAATCCCAAGTATCCAGATGCGACGGCGCGCCCTGCGCGAAAATATGGACGACGTGCTTGGCCTTCGCAGGCAGCGGCGGCATTTTTGGCAGCAGATTAGCCTCGGCCTCGACCGCGTGCGCGGTGCTGGTGAACAAGCCTTCGCCCAAAAGCGTGGCGAGGCTCAACGCGCCAAAACCCATGCCCGCGCGCTGCAAGAACTGGCGGCGGGTGAGAAAGTGATCTTCGAGGTCCACCAGCTTATGCTCGTCGGGGTTCATAGTGTTAAGTATTCTCATTCGACGCGGTTCGCGAACGTTTAGTTTCAAGGTTTCGCAAAGAATGTGGTGGGACTTGGTGCGTTGCGACAAACTTTGACTACGCAGCCGGCGCTATAAGGTGAGGTTACTTCTCAACGCTCGAACGGTTCCGTGGCGCTCGGCGACGGGCTGGCTCGTAGCGCGAGCCAGCCCACCGCCTGAAAAATTTCGCCGCGCGAAAATCTCCACCTAATTTTGGCGGTGACAGGATGCGTTTTCCCTTTGTGACTTTTGCGCGTTTTTGGGACCAATCAATTCATCTCACGGCGACCTTCCAGCGCGCGGTTGAGCGTGAGTTCATCGGCGAATTCCAATCCGCTGCCGGCAGGCAAGCCGAAGCCGATGCGGGAAATTTTCAGTCCGGTTCGCGCGAGCCGCTTTGCCAAGTAGTTGCTCGTGGCATCGCCTTCCACATCCGTGCCGAGCGCGATGATGATTTCTTTGATGGGTTCGAGCGTGAGACGTTTTTCTAGATCGGAAATTTTTAAGTCATCCGGCTCTACGCCGTCGAGCGGAGAAATTTTCCCGCCCAGCACATGGAACTTGCCGCGAAACGTGCCGGATTTTTCCACGGCCAAAATATCCACCGCGCGCTCAACGACGCAGACGAGCGCGGCGTCGCGGCGCGGGTCTTCGCAGGTGGCGCAGGGGGATTTTTCTGTGAGCGCGCCGCAGGTTTCGCAAAAGCGGATGCGTTCACGTGCCGACACCATCGCGTCCGCCAGATGCCGCACCGCCGCCGACTCGGCCTGCACGAGGTGCAACGCGATGCGTTCGGCGGAACGCGGGCCGACGCCGGGCAGTTTTGCCAGCGCGGCGGTGAGATTGACGATGGGTTCGGGCAGCATGATTTTTTCGCTGCCGGACATTAAAAAAAAACGGAGACACTTTCCAGTAATCTCTTCCCCGGTTCCATCGTCTGCTTGGCTGCAATGAATCGGAAAAATATTTTCATCCTCGCGCTCACGCTCGTTTCCGTCGTCGCGCACGGCGCGGAAGATTGGAAACTGGTTTGGTCGGACGAATTCAACACGAACGGCAAGCCTGACGCGAAGAATTGGAATTACGAGTGCGGTTTCGCTCGCAACCACGAACTGCAATGGTATCAGCCAGAAAATGCGTTCTGCACGAACGGCCTGCTGGTCATCGAGGCGCGGCGAGAGCACAAACTGAACCCCGATTTCACCACCAACAGCCCAGACTGGGGGCAAAATCGTAAGTGGATTGACTACACCTCCGCCAGCCTGACGACGCGGCGGCTACGCGAATTCACCTACGGCAAGTTTGAGCTGCGCGCGCGGATTGATACGCGGCTGGGAAGCTGGCCGGCGTTTTGGACGCTCGGCGCGCAAGGGCACCTCGGTTGGCCGGCGTGTGGCGAGGTTGACATCATGGAATTTTACACTGGAACCGTGCTGGCGAACTTTGGTTATCGGCTTGATGGGAAGGTCAAATGGCTCGCGAATAAAAAACCGCTGGCGGAACTCGGCGGTGAGGCGTGGACAAAAGAATTTCACATCTGGACGATGGAATGGGACGAAACAAAAATTGATCTGCTGCTCGATGGCAAATTGATGAACCATCTGGACGTTGCCTCCGCTGATAACGCCGATCGCGGTAATCCGTTTCACCGCCCGGAATACATCATCCTCAACCAAGCCATCGGCGGTGACAAAGGCGGTGATCCGTCGGCGACAATATGCCCCCTGCGCTACGAGGTTGATTGGGTGCGCGTTTATCAGCGCGGCCCGCAGTGATGGACGCTGGAGCAGGGGAAGGTGGTTGAATCAGCCCGCCGATGGATCCAGCCGTTTGTCCGTGACGAGATATTTGCGGACATAATCGTGAACCGCATTTTCCAGCGAGGTCACTGGCTCGACATACCCCGCGCCGCGCAGGCGGAGCAGGTTGGCTTGGGTGAAATATTGATACTTGTCGCGAATCGTTTCCGGCATCTCGATGAACTTGATCACGGGTTTCTTTTTCAACGCGGTGAAAACGGCGTTCGACAGATCAATCCACGTCCGCGCCTGACCGCAGCCGATGTTGAACAAGCCGTTCGCGCGCGGCGTTGCGGCAAGATGCAGGGTCATCGCCACGCAATCTTTGACGTAGAGAAAATCACGCTTCTGCTCGCCGTGCTTGTAGTCCGGCTTGTAGCTCTTGAAAAGATTGATGACGCTTTTTTCCTGCACTTGCGTAAAACTTTTGTGGACGAGTGAACGCATATCGCCCTTGTGATCTTCGTTCGGGCCGAAGACGTTGAAAAATTTCAGGCCGCAAACCTTGTTCAAGAAGCCCGCGCGCTTGGCGTGCAAATCGAACAGGTGTTTTGAGTAGCCATACATATTCAACGGGCGCAACGTATCGAGCGCCGCCTCGTTGTCCTCCATGCCCTGCGCGCCATCGCCATAAGTCGCGGCGGAGGAGGCATAGACGAAGCGCACTTTTTCTTTGAGCGACCAGTGCGCGAGGTCTTTGGTGAACTCGTAATTATTTTTCGCGAGATACGAAGCGTCCTTCTCCGTTGTGGCCGAGCACGCGCCCATGTGCAGCACCAGATCAAATTTCCCCAGTGCGCCGCTCTGCAAACGTGTCTGCAAATCGGCAGCCTCAACGTAATCGGCGAAGCGCAGCGGCGTGAGGTTGCGCCATTTTTCGTTCGTGCCGAGGATGTCGCACACGACGATGTTGTCGCAGCCGCGCCGGTTCAGCGCCCAGACGAGCGCGCTGCCAATGAAGCCAGCCCCGCCGGTGACCAGCACGCGCGCGTCGGAAAAATCATTGGGCTTCATAAACAAATTACCAGCCGAGAACGTGCGCGAAAATCAGCGGCGCAACAATTGTTGCGTCGGATTCGATGATGAACTTCGGCGTCTTCACGCCGAGCTTGCCCCAGGTGATTTTTTCGTTCGGCACCGCGCCGCTGTAGCTGCCGTAGCTCGTGGTGGAATCGCTGATCTGGCAGAAGTAGCCCCAGAGCGGAACGCTCGTGCGCAGCAAATCCTGATGCAGCATCGGCACGACGCAGATCGGGAAGTCGCCGGAAATGCCGCCGCCAATTTGGAACATGCCAATCGTGCTCTTCTTGGTGGCGGTCTTCGTATAAAACTCCGCGAGCCACGTCATGTATTCGATGCCGGTGCGGACGGTGTGGACGTTTTTGATTTCGCCACGGATGACAGCGGCGGCATACATATTGCCGAGAGTGGCGTCTTCCCAGCCGGGCACGACTATGGGCAAATTCTTTTTCGCAGCGGCGAGCATCCAGGAATCTTTCGGATCAATTTGATAATATTTTTCGTATTTGCCGCTCAACAGGACTTTGTAGAAAAATTCGTGCGGGAAATAGCGTTCGCCCTTTTTGTCAGCATCAGTCCAGACTTCGAGCATGGCTTTTTCCATGCGGCGCATGGCTTCGCCTTCGGGAATGCAGGTGTCCGTCACGCGGTTCATGTGGCGTTCGAGAAGTTTTTGTTCGTCCTCCGCCGTCAATGAGCGATAGCCGGGAACGCGTTCGTAATAATCATGCGCGACCAAATTGAAAACGTCTTCTTCGAGATTCGCGCCAGTGCAGGTGATGAGTTGAACCTTATCTTGGCGAATCATTTCGGCAAGCGAGAGGCCGAGTTCCGCTGTGCTCATCGCGCCGCCGAGCGTGATCATCATCTTGCCGCCAGCATCGAGATGGGCGACGTAACCTTTGGCGGCGTCCACGAGCGACGCGGCGTTGAAGTGGCGATAGTGATGCTGCATGAAGCGGGAGACGGGGCCGCCGGTGAGTTTCGCTGGTTTGATGGATTTTTTCTTGGCCATGATGTTGTAAAAATTATTTCGCAAACGATACGCGAATGAAATCCAATCTCAAATTGAAAACGAAATCAAAATTTTGCCTCACGCAAAGAGCGCAACGGACGCGAAGGAGTAAAACTATTCAGGAAGAAATTTCTTTGCGGCCTTTGCGCCCTTCGCGTGAGGCGGCGGGGAAAAATTATCGCACGGTGACCAAGTCCGGCTCGGCGAGCGAGAGGTTGCCGTTGTGGTTGCCGTTGAAGCGCGGGCCGACGAGGACATTATTGGTGCAAGTGGCGTCGTTCACGCGGAACGCCGCACCGCCGCAGTTGACGGCGGCAAGATTAGTGAAGGCGTTGTGGGTGCATTCCGTCAGCGGCGCGGGGCGGGCGATGCCATCTACCAAATCTTCCGTGTGCGCCATGAAGATGCCGTGATGAATGCTTTCGCGGATGTCCACGCCGAAAAATTTATTTTCGTGGCTCGAACGCATGAAGATGCCGAGGTCGTTGGCGGTGAGCGTGGCGTTGCTGATGACGTTGTGGTTAAAGGCGAGGTCAAGCGAGATGCCGGCACCGGGATTGTGGTGCAAGTTTAGGCCGGTGAACGTGCTGTCCTCGGTCAGGTAACAGGCGAGGCCATCGAACTGATTGTCGAAGGATTCAAATTTTTTCACCGTCAGATGCCGCACTCCGAGCGTGGTGACCAAGCCGCCAGAACGGCAGCGGGCGGCACTGACATTTTCCACGACGGAATTTTCAACGCATTGAATTGTGAGTCCGTTATTGCGAATTTCGGAACCCTCGCCGGTCAGTTGCCAGAGTTCGCGAGTTTGATTTTTGCGGTTACCGTCAATGGTGAGGTCCCTCACGCAGAGATTTTTCACGATGTGTTTGGGCGAGTTCACTGGCTCACCGAGGATAAGGACGGGGCAATTGGCGTTATCCACCAGCCGCAGGACGGTAGCCGAACCGGAACCGCGCAAGGTCTGAAAATCGCGGCGCAAAACGAGCGGCTGGCGGATAAAAAAATTTCCCGGCGGCAAAACCACCTCGCCGCCGGATGCGGGCAAGGAATTTAACGCGTCTTGGATTTCGCCGCCGGTCACGCCGGGCTGCAGCATTACGACGACCGGCTTCGTGGAGGATTTTTCCGGTTCGGCCGCACCTAGCATGGGAAACGTGAGTAAGCAGAAGCATCCGGCGGTGAGAGCGACCGCCTTTTTTATTCCGACCTGTTTGAAGTTCGTTTTCATAACGACCAGACTTCTCAGACTTCGGTAACCGTAGGGCTTCTTGCAACTAATGTCCTCTATTCAAAAAAATATTCCACACAAATTTTTAGCTTTTTGAAAGTTTTTTTGCGCGTGGAATTTTCATTCCGCATTTTTAAAAAAAATGTTTATGCTCCGCGCAACGATTATGTCGACGAAAAACATTTCCGCCGCGACTCCAGCAGAGCTCGGTTACACCATGCCCGCCGAATGGGAAACGCACGAGGCGACCTGGCTGGGCTGGCCGCATAATGCGAATGACTGGCCAGGAAAATTTGAGGTCATCCCGTGGGTCTATGGCGAGATGATGCGGAAAATTTCTGCGGGCGAACGCGTTAATCTCATCGTGCGCCACGCGGCGGACGCAGCGCAGGCGCGGCGGATTTGCCAGCACGTCGGCGTGGACTTGCGGAAGATTCGCTTCGTCACGCATCCGACGAATCGCGGCTGGACGCGTGACACGGGGCCGATTTTTGTCAGGAAAGCGGAAAGCGGAAAGCGGAAAGCGGAAACGGCCATCGTTCATTTTCATTTCAACGCTTGGGCGAAATATGACAACTGGCGCAAGGACACGAAGGTTCCGCAGACGGCGGCGAAGCTGCTCGGCAAAAAACTTTTCCACGCGGAGCACAACGGCAAGCCGTTCGTCATTGAAGGCGGCGGCATGGAGTTGAACGGGCAGGGGACGCTCATCACCACGGAGCAATGCTATCTCGACCCGAAGGTTCAAGTCCGCAATCCCGGCCTCGGCAAAAAACAGATTGAGGGCGCCCTGAAAAATTATCTTGGCGTCAAAAATATTTTCTGGTTGCGCGAAGGGCCGGTTGGCGATGACACGCACGGACACATTGACGACATCTGCCGGTTTGTGAACCGCAAGACAGTCGTGCTCGTCCGCGAGCGCAATGGCAAGGACATTAATCATCGCCCGCTGGAAAAAAACTGGGATCGCATCAAAGACTTGCGCATCGAAGACGGCAGCAAGCCGGAAGTGGTGGAGTTGCCCATGCCGACACCGCTTTATTTTGACGGCGTCCGATTGCCCGCCAGCTATGCGAATTTTTACATCTGCAACGCTGGCGTCATCGTGCCTACGTTCAACGACCCGAACGACCGCAAGGCGCTGGGAATTTTAGGCGAGCTGTTCAAAGACCGTCCGGTGATGGGGATTCACGCGGTGGATTTGGTTTGGGGCTTCGGCTCGCTGCATTGCCTGACGCAGCAACAACCGGCGTGAGGGAAACAAGAAACGGCGGGCAACTTGCGTTGCCCACCGGGTAAAAGTTTCTCCGGATTTAGTTTCAGCTATCGCGCCGCCTCACGGATTCCACACGAGGCGATAGTAGGCGGAAGCGGGCGGTGCGCCGCTCAAATCGGTGAAGGTGTCGGTGTATCGAAACACCCCGGTGGCGCGTTGGTGATCCAGATCGTCACCCAATCGGTGATGTTGGTCGAGCGCTGGATGCCGTAGCGGAAACCGGGGATGCCGGCGAAAACCAG
>JANOBC010000089.1:0-8720 GCA_031411455.1 Limisphaerales bacterium | reverse complement strand
GTTTGTTTCGCGGCGAAAATTTTTATTTGTGTCGGTAGAGATTTTCGCCGGGCAATTTTGACCGTATTCCGCGTGACTGAAAAGGTGCATGGAGACAGCGCGGGAAATGCCGCGCGGTGATTAACTTAAAAAGCAAAGACGTTGACAGCCGCGCGGATGAAGTTTAATCTCAAACAAAATTCGCACTGAATATGTTACTCCGCATCGCCCTCATTCTCGCCATCGTTGCTGCTTTAGCCACAGGTGCCTTGTCGTATCTCGCCAAAGAGCAAGTTTCGCTTTTGACCGGCCAGCGTGACACCGAAAACGGTGCCAAGAAAGAAGCGCTCACCAAGCTCTCCACCTCGGAAAAAAATCTCAAGATGACCAAGGCTGAACTGGCCACCACGCAGGGCGAACTGGCCAGCACCCAGGGCGAACGCGACAAGGCCGTGGCCCGCGCCCAAGTCCAGAGCGACCGCGCTGACAAACTTTCTGATCAACTCGCTAAGGCCATGGAAGAACGTGATGCCGCGCAAAATCTCCTCGCCACTTATAAGGCCACCGACCTGACGCCGGAACAGATCATCACGCTCAACAAGCAGCTTAAGAATGCCAACGCGCAGATTGCGGTCATCAACGGTGAAAAAGGAATTCTCGCCCGTGAGCTTGCGAAGAAGTCGGCTGAACTCGAACGAATTATTGGCCCTGACCCGACCGTCAAGCTGCCTGCTGACTTGAAAGGCAAGATTGTCGTCGTGGATCCCAAGTGGGACTTTGTGGTGCTGAACATTGGTGACGACCGTGGCGTCATTCAGGACGGCGAAATGCTCGTCAGCCGCAACGGCAAGCTCGTGGCCAAAGTTGTCATTCGCAGCGTCCAGAAAGATCGTTGCGTGGCCAACGTCATCCCCGGCTGGAAACTCGGCGAGATGATTGAAGGCGATGACGTGACCCCGGCGCACCCCGCTTCCTGAAATGAAAGTTCGCGCCACGCAATTTTTTCTCCTACTGGCGCTCGCCGCCGCTTCGGTTCTATTTTCCGGCTGCTCCTCGGTTGAACCCGACAACGCTTCCGTCCGCCCTTGGAATTCTCCGCAAGGTTGGGAAGGCAACGCGCTCGGCGGAATGGATTACCAACGCCGCTAAACGGAAATCCGCTTTCACTTGTTTTTCTCCAGCACCGAAATCATCTCGGTCGGCTGAAGTTTTCGCTCAAGCTGGCAGGGAAACATCCTTTATCCGGCGGCAAACTTCCCTGATAATTCACCCGTGAAATCCAGACTGTTTCTGTTCCCGGCTGGGTTTTGGCTTGGCTTCGTCCTGCTGGCTGAATTGTGTCCGGCGCAAGCGCTGCGCTTGGCCGAAATTTTTTCGCCCGGCGATTTCAAACTGGTTTTTGAAAAACGCGCCGCGTCCGTGTTGCGTGGATGAAAAAGATTTCACCGTCGCCCAGATTGCCGCGACTAATTTAATTGCCGATATCGGGCGCGTGACGGGAATTCTCCCGCAATCAGTCGGCGCAAATACACAGGGCGAGCGCGTGGTTTTCATCGGCACGCTCGGCCGCAGCCGCGTGATTGACCAGTTGGTTGCCGAGAAAAAAATCAACGCCGAGGGCATTCGCGGCCAGTGGGAATCGTTCGTCATCACGGTCGTCGCCGATCCGTTGCCCGGCGTGAAATCCGGCCTCGTCATCGCCGGCAGCGACCGGCGAGGGACGGCGTTCGGCGTGTTTGCGCTGTCCGAGGCCATCGGCGTTTCCCCGTGGCATTGGTGGGCGGACGTGCCGCCGCAGTGCCACGAAAACCTGATTTTTCCCGCCGGTATTTTCACGCAAGGCCCGCCCGCCGTGAAGTATCGCGGCATCTTCATCAACGATGAGGATTTCGGCATGAAGCCGTGGGCGGCGAAGACGTTCGAGCCGGAGGCGGGCTTCATCGGCCCAAAAACTTACGCGAAAATTTTTGAACTGCTGCTCCGGCTGCGCGCGAATTATTTCTGGCCGGCGATGCACAATTGCTCTAGGCCGTTCAACGCGTTTCCCGAAAACAAAATCGTGGCGGACAACTACGCTATCGTGATGGGCTCGTCGCACTGCGAGCCGATGTTGCGCAACAACGTCGGCGAATGGCCGAAAGCAGAAGCAGCGCAGTGGAATTACCAGACCAATCCCGACGCGGTAAAAAAATATTGGGCGGAGCGCGTTCAAGCGAACGGCCAATTTGAAAATGTTTTCACGCTTGGGATGCGTGGCGTTCACGACGGCCCGTTGCAAGCGAAAGGCACGTCACAGGAAAAGGTCGCGCTGGTGGAAAAAATCTTCGCCGACCAGCGCGAAATGCTGGCGCGCTTGGTGAACTCGAACATCGCGGAGATTCCGCAGGCCTTTGTGCCTTACAAGGAAGTGCTGCAAATTTATCGCGATGGCCTGCGTGTGCCGGACGAAGTCACGCTCGTCTGGGTGGATGACAACCACGGCTACATCCGCGAACTGCCCACGCCCGCCTAGCAAAAACGCAAAGGCGGCTCTGGCGTTTATTATCACGTCTCGTATTGGGGTTCGCCGGAAAATTATCTCTGGCTTTGCACAACGCCGCCGGCGCTCATCGGCGAGGAGATGGGCAAGGCACTTGCCTTTGACGCCCGCCGCCTCTGGGTGCTGAACGTCGGCGACCTCAAGCCGGCGGAAATCGGCATGGACTACTTCCTGCGCCTCGCGCACGACGGCGAGGTGATTTCGCAGCCGGAATTTCTGCGGCAATGGGCGGAGCGAAATTTTGGCATAGAACCTTCCGCAGCCATCACTGAAATCCTGGGCGAATACTATCTGCTGAATAACGCCGTGAAGCCGGAGCATCTACTGTCCGCAAAATTTAACGAGGAGGAAGCCGATGAACGCCTCGCGCGATTTGCTACGTTGCTGGAAAAGACGGACAAGCTCGCTGCCGCGCTGCCAGAAAAATTTCGTGACGCCTTTTTTGAACTCGTTGCCTATCCCGTGCGCGGCTCGGCGCTGGCGAACGAAGAAATTCTCTGTGTCGAACGCAGCCGCGCCCTAGCTGCGAAGAATGATACCGCCGCAAATCTTTTCGCCGACCGCGCGGAAAAAGCGCAGGAACGAATCAAAGACGAGACGACGTTTTACAACACGCAGCTTGCTGGCGGCAAATGGCACGGCATGATGTCCGCGACGCCCGGTAACATGAAAGTGGGCCGCCCGGCGGAAGTCGCACGCGTGACGAATGGCGTGGCCGCGGCCACCGGAAAAATTTTCCAGCCGGAATCCACGGCAAAAAATGCTGGCGCGTTCGGGGAGCGGGACGGTTTTGTTGCCATGGAGGCGACGCACTTCACGCGCAACGCCGAGCGCGGTGGGGTAGCGTGGCGCGTGGTTGTAGGGCTGGGCCGCACGGGCAGGGCCCTGACGATTTTCCCCGCGAACGCGGCGAGCATCACAAACGTCGGCGCTCTCGCCGCGAGTTCGCCGTGCCTTGAATATGATTTCGCCGCCAACTCCACCGGCGCGGTGACAGTGACGGTTTATTGTGTGCCGGTGCATCAGCTTTATCCTGGACGCGGCGCGCGTTTCGCGGTGGCGTTGGATGAGGCGCCGCCGCAAATCGTGAATATTGAGTCCGAGAAATACAGCAAAGTTTGGGGCGGCAATGTGCTGCGCGCCGCCGCCTGGGAGGTTACGACGAATCAAATCGCCGTCGCTGGCAAGCACACGCTGAAGCTCTGGATGGTTGACCCCGGCGTGCCGGTAGACAAAATCGTTTTGAGTTTCGGGTGCGAGGATAAAACTTATTTCGGCGCGCCGGAGACACGAAGGAAGTGACCAATCCGCACACACTTTTTTGGTGCGTTGAGGAAAATGAAAATTCGCGCTGAAAAGAAAATTGGCGGAGAGAGGGGGATTCGAACCCCACGGTTTACCCACGAAAATAAGGGAAATCCGTGTGATGACACACAAATAGACACACAAATTCCAGTCGCCTTGGGACATGATTTGTCTCAAGTAGTCACCGTTTGGGAAAAACTTCCTTCCCCACTCAAGGCGGCAATTCTCGCCATCGTCAAATCTGTGGAGGGTCAGTTATGAAGCTAAGTCAGAATTTAATTTCGAGGCTACATTCCGAAAGTCTGTGGTCGGCCAAACCAATTGGCCATTACCATCGAAGCAACAATGCCCAATCAATCGGGAGTAATGATTTGGACGTGTGGAAAATATTTGCGGTAGCGGGCAGCATCCCGCGTGATGAGCGTGTGCCGCTCGATTTCAGCATGAGCACCAATGTAGAAATCCGGCAGCGGCGATGTTCTTGTGCCGCCGCCGCGCCGGTATTTCAGAAAAGCCTGCGCGGCGGACCAACCGGCAGCATAGGGCAAAGGCAAACGCAGAAAGATCGTCGGATTAAGCCACCGGTCCAAATCAGCGGCACTGGCAAAAGCCGGAGCCAGTTTCGCGTAGATAATCGGGTTTTTGAGAATCGGCCCCTGCTCGGAGGCCGTGCGAAATTGTTTTTACGACCATGCCAGCCAAACCGGATCAGCAGTCGCGATGTCCAGCAGCACGTTCGTATCAAAGAGATTCATTCTTCGCCCCGTGTCAGTGCCATCACGTTTGCGGTCGTCTCACTTGGGCGGGCGGCACCACGCGCGAATTGCAACCAGCCTTCAACCGAAGTCGGGGTGGCTCGCTTCACTCGTAGCGTCTCCAGTCAGCCAATTCATCCACCTGCTGGGTCGGCAGTTTTTCAATCGCGTTTTCGATTTCAGCAATGCTGCTCATGCCCATTATTCTAGCAAACCATCAGCCCTGCCGGCAAGAACCCAACCCGTCCGACAATAATCACCAGGGATTTGTCCACCGTTTCCATTTTCACAACCGGCAGCAAACGCCAATTCAATTTCCACCGCAAATCATCATCGCCAACTTTGACACTGCGCAAAATCACAACGACAAAACAACACACTTACAATGACAACTTTTCATTCCCGACAACCAGACGGTTCACAACCCAGTTGCAAACATGATGTCACCATCAAGGTAAGTTTCGCACCACAAATTGCATCATCAATTTGCACGGTTGGATTCACAAATGGCGAAAAGTTTGGTGCAAACATTTTCAAGTCACAGTGCAGCAGTTCATCACAGATTTGTAATTTTATGAGAGGGCACGCGCTACTCCTTAGCCAGACTAAGGTTTTTCGGCTCGCTCATATCTCGCCGATGATTGCGCGGAGTTCCGCGAGACGGTCGCGCAACGGTCACGCATCATCTCGTGAGACATCCGGCGATATATCTCGCGCCGTGACCGCGCAGGTTCCCGGCAATGGCCGGGCAGCGGCAGCCGCAATGCCGCCGACCGTCCGCCAAGATGGCTCGCAAGAAAACTGGCGATGCGGACGCGCACTAGCCGCACCGCAACTTGTGGGGCAACTCGTAAGCTGGTCACGCAGCAGTCGTGCAGTAGTCCGCACCGTGTCCAAAGCAAAATCGCGCGAGCGACTGGCGGGATGCTCGCCGCCTGATTTCAGTCACAACATCTAAAAATTATGAACCAACCAACCACCACCCAACCCGCGCCCGACCTCGAATCATTCCGCAAGGCGATTCAGGAGTTCCAGCCGAACTCGCATCGCGTCCCTTTCAACAACCTCAAGCCATTCCACTACTCCATCGCGACGTTGCGCGACAAACAGGCGTCGTATTCGGTGATCGCAGAACTCCTGCAACAAAACGGCGTGCAGACCAGCCGGGCGCGCGTGGCCGAATACGGTCGCGTCGTCTTGGAGGGCGGCAAATCACGCAGACGGCGGAAACGCGCGAGAAACACACCGGCCGTCAAAATCACAGCTACGCTTCAGAGCCTGTCTGAAAAAGCATGAAACGCGAGTATTCAAGCAAGTCGGCGGAGTTGTCCCTACAACCTATCCGCGTTGCGACCCACTGCGTTTTCCGCTGCCCAGCGCATGGGGCTGGCGCAGAACATAAGAAATAAAACGCAAAGACGACTACTGCCGCCGCAACGCGGTGTGTTACTGTCGCTTCAAGCCAGAAACCTAAAACCGCAAACGCATTTCCCGCACCAGTAGCCGCGCCATCAAATTATTAAAAGTTCACCAACCCTGATCACATGAAAACCTCCTTCGCAAAATATCATCTACCATTCGCCTCCTTGAGCTTCGCGTTCATCGCGCTTTGCCTGTGCCTCGTTGCTCCGCAATCGGTTCAGGCGCAAACAACCTTGAACTACACCAACACGGCCGATGCGTGGCTGACTGCCGCTTCGTGGGCTCCGGCAAACAATTGGAACAGCGGCACGGTCAAGACCAACGCCACGACCGCGAATGTTCGTTTGAACATCGGAACCAATGCCGTCGTCAACCGGGCGGTGACGGCGACTTATGATGCCTCCATGGGCACGACTATTTTGAACAACGCGGGGGTCGCCACCCGTGGCTTTATCATTGGCAGCGGCACCGGCACGACCGGCGCAGTCAGCGTCGTTGGCGGCACGCTTGTGGTGCTCAACGGCACCACGGCCGATAGCTTCCTAATTGGATCGCCGGCGGCCAGCGGTGCTGGTTCAGGCACGTTGAGCCTTTCCGGCGGCAACCTGGTTTATACCAATGCCAGCGGGAACGGGTTTGGCGTATTGTGCGTGCCGTATCGCGGCGGCTCCACCAATGGGGGAACCAATTTTGCCCAAGGCATCCTCTCCATCAACAGTGGTTCGACTGCCACGATTGAGCGCACTTTCTTTGGTTTTACAGCTTCGGAAGCTGCCGCGCAATGCACCGGCACGATCAACCTCAATGCGGGCGGCACGTTGAGCACACGAAACATTTCTGCGCGGGACAGTGATGCCAGCCAGATGGCTTCGTTCTTGAACTTTAACGGCGGCACATTGCGTGTGCTTGGAGCCAATATCGCCAGTCCAGCTACAGTTTTCATCACGGATGCAGGCACCAATCTCGCAGTTAATATCCAGTCGGGCGGCGCGATCATTGATACGGCTGGCTTCAACGCCACAATCGCCAAAGGTTTACTGAATGCTGGCGGCGGCGGTCTCACTAAGAACGGACTTGCCACCCTTACGTTGAGCCAGACGAACACCTACACCGGCGCAACGGTGGTGAATGGGGGTGGTCTGTCCTACATTTTGCCCATGAGCAGCAGCGCCTTGACGCTCGCAAACGGCACGACCAATAACATCACCGTCAGAAATAATTCATGGACGAACTCCGTCACCAGCGTGACGAACGCCATCATCAATCTTGCCTTGGGCACGGTGACGGCGGTTCCGAGCACCACCACGGCGGTGATTAAAACTTCCACGCTCAACGTGAGCGGCGTGAATGTCATCAACATCACCAGCGGCGCGGGAATTTCCGCTGGCATCGTCAAGCTCATTGATTACGGCAGCAGCGGCAATCGTTCGGGCGGCGGTTCCTTCGTCCTCGGCACGTTGCCGCCAGGCACACTGGCCACGCTGATTGATGGGCCAAACGATGTCAGCCTGAATGTCTCCTTCTCCGTGCAAAATCTTATCTGGACGGCCTCGGTCAACAACGAATGGGCCACCAATGGACTGCTCAATTGGGACGCGGGCACAACTGCCTATCAGGAGTATGCCAATGGAACCGCCGACATTGTGAACTTCACGGATGCGGCCGGGAGTTTCTACACGGTGAATCTGACGAACAATGTCAAACCGGCGGACGTGGTTTTGAACAATACCACCAACGCGGCCGTCACCTTGACGGGCGCGGGCCAGATTGTCGGCACGAATGGCATTACTAAGATTGGAAACGGCACCACGCTCTTGAGCAGCAGTAACAGCTTCTCCGGCGTGGTCTCGGTCAACAACGGAATTTTGCAAGTGGACAACGGCGGCGCACTCGGCTCCACCGCTGGCGTCACGACGGTGACGGGCACCGGCACTGTGACCATCGGCGATGGGTTCGGTGCAGGCACCACGGTCACGGGCGAAACCATCACGCTCAATGGCGCGGGCTTCGGCGGCGCGCTCGGGCAATTGCGCGGAAGCATTGATAGCGGAGCCAATGTCTGGGCTGGCCCAATCGTCTTGGCCGCCACCGCCGCTCGCATCGGCACGGAGATCAACGGCAACCTCACCGTGGCCGGGCCGATCACCGACAGCGGAAATAATTACACGTTGCTCTACCGTCCGGGCAACGGCGGCACAATCATCGCGGCCGGTTCTGGCCATTCCTATGCCGTTACCGCCACGTTCTGTGGCAGCGGTGCTGTGGTCAAACTGGGCGTGAACAATGGTTTCTCGACGAATGCGCTGCAAGTGGGCGCAGGGATTGTTGACTTGGCTGGATTCAATCAGAGCATCAGCGGCTTGTTTGAATTTGCCGGCGGCGGGCCGGGCGTGATTGTCAACAACGGCGGCGCTGCGAGCACGCTGACCATCAACACGGGCGTCACGAATGATTTTGTGGCGACGGCGGCAATTCAGGACGGCGGCCAGCCGATTGGTTTGGTCAAGGAAGGCAGTGGTCGTCAGAGTTTGAATTCCACAAACGCGAATACCTACACCGGGAGCACGGTGGTCAACAATGGCGAACTGCGGCTCGCCACCACCTTGGGCAATACGGCGGTGTCCGTGAATTCCGGCGCAGCGCTCACGGTTAACACTGCCGCCACGGTGGCCGGCACCATCACGGTGAACAGCGGCGGCACGCTGTCGCCGGGAATTCCC
>JANOBC010000088.1:0-5096 GCA_031411455.1 Limisphaerales bacterium | reverse complement strand
CAGCAGCGCCGCGAGTTTTTCGCGCGCCTCCGCCAGCGCCAGCGCCGCGCGCGAGCCGGCGCGGTGCATGGACGACGGGTTGCCATCAATTTTTTCAGTGACGTGCAACCACGCTTCGCGCGCCTCGCGCATCACGGGCGCGGTGGCGTTGTAATCGAAGTAAATCATCGGCCTGTCAGGATACTTTTCACGGCGGCGCTGGCGAGTTTTTTATGGGCGGAGCTGAAGGCGAGTTGTTGCATCTGCGCGGGAGTTTTCCAAATCTCATTTTCGGAGGGACGAGTTCTAGGAGTCCCTGACTTGGATTTTGAATGGGGACTCGTCCCTCCGAGGCGGACGAGGAAAGCTTCCAGCGTGATGCGGTAACGCGTGATGGAATGTTTCACGGTGCAAAGCGGTGAAATCACCGGCGGATTGAAACCGAACTGGAAATTAAAAAGATCCAGCGCTTCAACTTTTGCATCCGCGACTTCTACATTGGGAAATTCCCACAGATGCGCGTTCACCGCTCCGGCTGGCCGCTGCCGAACGAGAAATTTTCCGGCGCTCTCAATGGCAAAGGCGATGAAGTGCCGCGCCGTCGCTGCCTCGCGTTTGCCGAGATTGGGTAATTCCTCCGTGCGACCTTCCTTGAACGCGACGCATAACTTTTGCACCGGACATACCAAACACTGTGGGCTGCGCGGTGTGCAGATAAGCGCGCCGAGTTCCATCAATGACTGGTTGAGATGGGAACAGGAATTATCGCGCGAAGGATGCGAAGGTGGCGAAATAGATTCCCCCTTCGCATCCTTCGTGGGCTTCGCGCGACACACCAGTTCTTCCGCTAGTTGCCATAGTCGTGCGTTGGTTGTTTTCTCCTTCGGATTTTCCGCGATGCCAAAAATGCGCGTCAGCACACGGATGACATTGCCATCGAGAATCGGCGTCGGCTGGTTGAAGGCGATGCTGCAAATCGCGCCAGCGGTGTAACGACCTACGCCCGGCAGCGAAAGAACATCGTCGAAGTTTTCTGGAAACTTGCCGTCGTGTTTTTCCACGATGACTTGTGCGGCCTTTTGCAAGTTGCGGACACGCGTGTAATAGCCGAGTCCTTCCCAAAGCTTATGTAGCTTGGCGGAATTAACTTCCGCTGCGGTTTGAATTATCGGCAATTCA
Organism: Limisphaerales bacterium; assembly: GCA_031411455.1. GTDB lineage: Bacteria > Verrucomicrobiota > Verrucomicrobiia > Limisphaerales > UBA11358 > UBA11358. The sequence continues at coordinate 3,938 of JANOBC010000088.1, read as the reverse complement.
CGCATCCAACGTTCCCAAAACGGAATCACCGTCTTCACCTGCGTTTGTTGCAGCATGATTTCCGAAACCCAGACCGCGTAAGGATCACGCGTGCGCCGCCACGGCAGGTCGCGGGCGTTGGCGGCAAACCAGCCGAGGAGCAGGGGAACGAGTTTGGATGACTTTGAATTCACTTTTACGGCCTTCACATTGCCGTAAAACAAGGTGAAAATCGAAGCGACTTTTACACTTTCAGTGAGGCGGAGTGAGCGAACGTCTCATTGCACCCAAAGAATCCGATAGAACCCATAAACATAGTTTGACCAACCGGCGTCAAGGCGGCGAGCAGTTCCGTTGGTGGTTGCGTTGTAGGGAACCGTGGAACCCAAGTTTGACCAGACTCCACTGGCAAGATTTGTAGTCCACTGGACTTGGAACACTGACGGTTGAAAAGCCGGCCAGCCCAGTTGAAAGCGCCTAAAGTTGGTGTTCACAAACATTTCAGTGATTGCTGGGTATTGAATGGAAAGACTGGCAAGGGTGCTGGTGGTGCTACCATTGGAATCAGTGACCACGACCTGATAATTCCCAGAGAAATTCGGTGACAATCTGCCAAACGGGAATGTTGGCAGGCCTGCAACCCACACTTTCCGAACGACACTGTAAAATTCATCCAGTATCAGCAAATTGCCATACGGATCAAAAACAACGGCATACGGACAGCCTAGGGTGGCATTGGTGGCCGTGTAGCCATCGCCAGTAGAGCCAACCAAATCAGAATGACCACCAGCCGCTGCTGTCATTATGCCATTGGTATCCACCATCCGAACGCCTCGACGGCCTGAGTTATTATCGCCAAAAAACAAGTTCCCGATTGTGTCAACGCATACGCAAAAAGGAACGATTTGCGCGTTGGTTGCCAGCCCACCATCAACCAAACTCGCGCCGCCGCCGGCGACAGTGGTTGCGACATTATTAGTGTCGAATTTTCGAATACGCGTGCCTTCGGTCACAAAAAAATTTCCAGACGAATCAATGGTCATTCCCCTGGCGGTATTCAACCCGGAGATGGTGGTGGTTATGATGCCGTTTGTATCAATTTTGCGAACGCGCCCATTTCCTCCGTCCACAAAAAATAAATTACCTAAAGAATCAAAACACATTCCTGAAACATCCAAAACTTTTATCTGGGCATTGGTAGCCTGTCCACCATCGCCTGAAAACCCATTGGTTCCATTGCCGGCAATGGTGTTAATGATTCCATTGGTATTCACCTTCCGAATTCGGGCGTTTGCCGCATCAACAAAATATACGGCACCTTCCTTGTTCACCGTTATCCCGTAAGGTGCTGAAATCTTTGCGTTGGTCGCGACACCTCCATCGCCGGAATAGCCAGTTACGTTTGTGCCAGCAATCGTGGTGATAATCCCATTAGTATTCACCTTGCGAATACGATTATTCATTGAGTCAGCGATGAAAATATTTCCCAAGGAATCAATCGCCAGCGCAGTTGGGTTCCGTAAGTATGCGTTTGTCGCCGCCCCGCCGTCACCTGAAAAGCCAGAAGAGCCTTTGCCCGCAATCGTCGTGATGATGTTGTTCGGTAGATTAGTGCCATTGCATGACCACTGATAGCTGAACGGGCCGGTGCCGGAAACACCCACAGTGAAAACAGTATTTGTGCTGTTCGCCAGGACGGTTTGATTCGTGGGCGAGGTAGTGATGACTGGCTGGGCAGCTAAATGGAGAGAACCCATCAGCACAGGAAGGAGGAAATAAACCTTTTTCATTTTGGCCCCGTTTCTTAATTTGAAATGAATCTACCCCCCCCCAGATTTTGTGCAATGCAAAAGCTACTTCATCTGCGCCAAAATCTGATCCGTGATGGCTTTCACCGCCGCCTCGGCTTCGGGGTCTAGGCCGACGGTCGGCTCGCCGGATTGCGGCTCGGTGCACGATGCGCCCGGACGCCATTCGCCGCTGTCACAGAGTTCACATTCCTTCATGCCGATGCGGGGATCCACGAAGCCGAGGCTCTGCTTGATGTTCAGCAGTTCTTTCATCTGCGAACCGGTGAAGGTGTTGATCGGTTTGCCAAGCTGGCCGGCGACGACAATCGTGCGGCAATACGCCTCGATGATCTCCATGCGCCAGTAGGCTTCCTCAATGTTGTTGTGGCTCCACGTCACGACGCCGTGATTGGACATGAGAATGGTGTTGTAGTCGTCGGTCAGATCCGCGACGAGCTTGCCCATGTCCGGCGAACCGGGCGTGCGATACGGCGCCACACCGACGGAGCAAAACACTTCATACTCCGGCAACATACACGTCGGCGGCGCAATGCCCGCGACCGCGAACGCCGTCGCATAAGGCGGATGACAATGGCAGGTGGCGACGGCCTTGGGCTGCTTCTTCATCATCTGCAAGTGCATCAAAATTTCGCTCGTGCGTTTCTTGGTGCCGCAAATCTGATTGCCTTCAAAATCCACGAGGCACATATCCGACGGCTTGAGCGAGCCTTTGCTCACGAGCGTTGGCGTGCAAATCGCGATGTCTTCACCGACGCGGATGGCCATGTTGCCGCCGTTGCCGTCAACATAAGCACGCTTCCAAAGGCGATGACCCATTTCGCAAATCTGTTCCTTCAAGCTGTGCGCGTAAGGGGAATTGAAGAATGCTTCGAGTTCCGACTTCGGCGACTTGGAATTTAATTTCTTGGTCGGCGGAGAAAGTTTGTCCGCACTGGCGGGCGCAGCGGCGTTGCCGGTGGCGATGGCGCGTGCGCCGTTGGTCTCGATGTCCTGCAACAGCTCGCGCGCCGACGGCGTGACGATGGCATCGGCGGGGATGCTGACGCCCTTGCCGCTGCTGATCATTTCCTGAATGTCACGGACGCTGATAACTTGGCTCATAGTAAATATTCTATTTTTTTTGATTCGGTTGCGCTAACCGACAATGACTAATTCCTAAAACATAATGACTAAATAATTCCAAAATCCGAATGACGAATAGATGCGCCGGGCCGCCTTGGTGCTTCGACATTCTTTAGTCATTATGGTTTCGTCATTAGTCATTTCACAAACGGGCTGTAAAACATTTCATCCACCAGTGCGCAATTGATCGCGTCAATCGGCGGCGATACCTCGAACGGCTGCGCGGCTTCCGCGCCTTCTTCGTATCCGATCACATCGCCCACACCGCCACCGAGATTGTCATACACGACGAGGCTGGGGTCGGTGCCCATGCTCGGCTTGGCATCAATGCCTTTGGCAAACTGCTCGCGGTTGAACGGGCTGACGACGAGAAAACGTCCGCCCTTCAACAAGTCCACCGACTTGCTCAACGTGACGCGGCCGATGACGGTTCCAAGTTTCAAATTCTCACTCCCGGTTCATGTTCGTCCACGATGCCGGTGACGAGCCAGCGCACGGGACTTTTATCCACACCGACTGCCTTGCGCGCGGCTTTGCCATCCGACGAAATCACCACCTGCTGATGCATCCCTGCGCCGTGCGCATCAATCGCAATCACCGGTGCGCCTTCAGCCTCGCCGCTCTTGCCGATCGGTTGGCAGATCACCAAACGCCACGCGTCATAACTCGGATGTTTCCGGGTCGCAACGATGTTGCCTTCGACGCGCGCGAGTAACATGGCTCAATAAATCCGCAGATTGTCCACCATCACGCAACGACGGACGCGCGTGAACGTGCGGGGATTCGTGATGCCTTCGCCCGTCGGCGTGGCGACTGAAAAACTCAAATAACCTTCGCCGCCGAGGCCGAGACCGGCCATGGACGGACCGTTTTTGACGAACAACGTCGTGTCCAGCGCCCGTGCCATCGCGGTGATGCTCTCCACATCGTGCGAGTGGATGATGGCCGTGTGCTTGTAATTATGTTCGGATTGCAGCGAGCGCTCGATGCCTTCCTCGACGCTCTTGACGCGCACGATGGGCAGCA
>JANOBC010000087.1:0-4962 GCA_031411455.1 Limisphaerales bacterium | reverse complement strand
GAGCGCTTCTTTCTTGGCACCGTTTTCGGTGTCACGCTGGCCGGTCAAAAGCGAAACTTGCTCTTTGGCGAGATACGACAAGGCACCTGTGGCTAAAGCAGCAACGATGGCGAGAATGAGGGCGATACGGAGTAACATATTCAGTGCGAATTTTGTTTGAGATTAAACTTCATCCGCGCGGCTGTCAACGTCTTTGCTTTTTAAGTTAATCACCGCGCGGCATTTCCCGCGCTGTCTCCACGCACCTTTTCAGTCACGCGGAATACGGTCAAAATTGCCCGGCGAAAATCTCTACCGACACAAATAAAAATTTTCGCCGCGAAACAAACTTCATCATTGCGGCAGCAGTTTTATTTGCTAGTCTGGCCGTCCGTTTTTACGGTCAACTCAACGATAAAATAATTTATGTCACAGCACCGCAGCCTCCGCGCCGCCTCCACCCTCGGTGGCAAACGCAATGTCCTCAAACGTTTTGAACGCACCGCCCTCCTCGAAAAGCGCGGCCAGCGCAAAGCCGGCGACAAGATCACCGGCCTCCGCAAGACCAAGCCCGCCGCGTGATTCGTGACGAGTGAGGAGTGAAAATCTTTTCACGCATCACGCATCACTGATCACTTCATGGTTCGCCTCCAGAAATTTCTCGCCGACGCCGGTGTGGCTTCACGCCGGGCCGGCGAGCAAGTTATTTTGGAGGGACGCGTGGCCGTCAATGGCACCATCGTCCGCCTGCTCGGCTCGAAGGTTGACCCGGAACGCGACAAGGTCACAGTGGACGGCCAACCGGTGCGCGCGAAAAATAAGATCTACATCGCCCTCCACAAGCCCATCAACTGCGTCTGTTCACGGAAAGACGAACTCGGACGCCCCACGATTTACGAACTTGTGCCGAAGGAATGGACTACGGTCAATTCTGTCGGCCGCCTCGATTTCAAAAGCGAGGGATTGATTTTTTTGACGAATGATGGAGAATTCGCCCTGCGCCTGACCCATCCGCGCTACGGCATCGTCAAAAAATACGTCGTCGAAGCCGAAGGCCAGGTGCTCCCGGAGACGTTGCGGAAGTTCACGCTGGGAATTTTTGCCGGCGGCGAAAAATTGAAGGCGCTCAAGGCGCATCTTATTTCCAGCAGCCGGGCGAAGAGCGTGGTGGAACTGGAATTGGGCGAAGGTAAAAACCGCGAGGTGCGCCGCCTGTTCGAGTCGCAAAACATCGCGGTAAAAAAACTGGTGCGGATACGGATCGGAAAAATTTGGCTGGGCGAATTGAAGCCCGGCAAATGGCGGACACTGACGCCCGCCGAAATTAAAACTTTAACCCCGGATTTATGAAACTGAATTACTGCCTGATGCTGGGCGCGCTGGTCGCCGTGAGCGCCGCCGCGCAGAACCCCACGAACTCCCTCCCCGCGATTCCGCCGCCCGTCGTCGGCTCGCCGGCGCTGATGTCCGTGCCGGCGCCAGAAAAACTCGCGCCGCCCGCCGTGGAAAAGAAAGCCACCGCGCCCGTGAAAAAGGCCGCCGTCAAAAAGAAAAAAGTTGTCGCCGCCAAACCCGCCGCGCCGAAAAAATCTGCAAAGACCGCCGCGCTCACCGAAGCCACGGCCACGCTCCAGCCCGGCTCCGCCGAAGTCGTCGTCAATCATGTCAACATCCGCGGCCAGGCCGGCCTCAAGGGCGAAGTCATAACGCACGTCCAAAAGGGCGACATCGTCAACATCATCAGCCAAATCACGCTCGACAAGCACAAGGCCGACGAACCCGCGCAGTGGGCGAAAATTTCTTTGCCGACCAACGTCACCGTCTGGGTCAACTCCAAGTTCATTGATGCCGCCACCAAAACCGTTACGCCCAAGAAATTGAATCTGCGCGGCGGCCCCGGTGAAAATTACAGCGTCGTCGGCGTTGTGGAAAAAGGCGCAGTCATCACCGAAGCCGGTGCGAAGGGCGACTGGACAAAGATTGAAGCGCCCGCAAGTTCCTACGCGTTCATCGCGGCGATGTATTTGAAACAGGCGTCCTCCGGCAACGTGCCGGTGAATCCCCCGCCCTCCAGCGAAACGCCCGCGCCCACGCCGACGACGGTGACGGAAGTCACGCCCATCATCGCGCAACCGCCCACGACGATTGCCGCTGGCAATGAAATTCCCGTCACCACTCCGCCGCCAGTCTTGCAGCCGCAAATCATCATCCAGACAAACATCATCGTCGTCACCGACACGAATGTTCCGCCGCCGCCGCCGCGCATCGTTACGCACGAAGGCAAAGTCCGCAGCTCCGTGAGCATCGTCGCACCGACGTTCTTTGAATTGTTTGATCCGGCGAACGGCACGGCCATCAACTATCTCTATAGCACCACGACGAACCTAAACTTCGCACGCTACAATGGCCTGACCATCAGCGTCACCGGCGAAGAAGGTCTCGACGAACGCTGGCAGAAGACGCCCGTGCTGACCGTGCAAAAAATTCTCGTCCTCTCCGGCACCCCGACTCCTGCGCCCGTGGCGAAAGTCGCAGCGGCTCCGGCGGACGCCAAGGCCAAGAGCAATAAGCACTGGTATTACCTGTGGCTGCGCTGAACAACCTCATTGACGGACGCGCCATCGCGGCGCAAATCCAGTCAGAGCTTTCCGCGCGCGTCGCTAAATTAAAAAAACGCGGGGTCGTCCCCGGCCTCGCGTTTGTCCGTGTCGGCGAAGATGCTGCTTCCAAAGTCTATGTTGGGCGCAAAGAAAAAGCCTGCGCCGAACTCGGCATCATTTCCGAAACGCACATTCTCGCGGAACAAACTTCCGAAAGCGAACTGCTTGCGGTCATCGAAAAACTCAATTCCACCGCACACCTCCACGGCATTTTGGTCCAAGCCCCGCTGCCGAAACAGATTCGCGAGTCCGTGATTTACTCCGCCGTGCTGCCGACGAAGGACGTGGATGGTTTTCATCCCGTCAACGTCGGCAAACTCATGCTCGGCGATGATTCCGGTTTTCGCCCCTGCACTCCCGCTGGCGTCGTGGAATTGCTCGTGCGTTCCGGCGTGAAAACGGATGGCGCGGAAGTCGTCATCCTCGGTCGCGGCAACATCGTCGGCAAACCGATGGCCGCGATGCTGTGCCAGAAGGGTCGCAGCGCCAACAGCACCGTCACGATCTGCCACTCTGCCACGCGCGACATCGCCGCGCATTGCCGCCGCGCGGACATCATCGTCGCCGCGCTCGGTGTCGCGGAATTTTTGAAGGCCGACATGGTCAAGCCTGGTGCCGTCATCATGGACGTGGGCGTGAACCGCGTGCCCGACGCCATGAGCAAAACCGGCACGAAACTCGTCGGCGATGTCGCCTTCGCCGAAGTGCAACCGATTGCCGGACGCATCACGCCCAACCCCGGCGGCGTCGGCCCGATGACGATTGCGATGCTGTTGCAAAACACCGTTCGCGCTGCCGAACTGACAACCTAAAATTAAAAACTTAACTAAAATGAACGCCACCCGAATTCTCCCCGACCTCCAATGCTCGCTTGTCTGCGAAGAAGTCCGCCAGGAAGCGAACGGAAATCTTTTCCTCATCGGCGTCGTGAACCTCATCCGCGTGCCGCAGATCCCCATCGTCGCCGGGCGCATCTGCATCTACAACCGCTGGACCGCAGGCATCGGCCAGTTCAACGAAAATACCCGCCTCATCGCGCCCGACCAGACCACCATCGTGAGCAAGGGCGAAATGAAATTTGAATTGAAAGACCCGTCGCACTCCGCGAGCGGCGTGATCGTGTTTGGTAACGTGAAATTTGAAACTGCCGGAACTTATTTCATCGAAGTCATGGTGGAAGACGTGATGAAGTTGCGCTACCCGCTCGTCGTCGTCCACGTCCCGCAGCCTAATCAGCCCACGCCGCAGCCTTGATTCCTATTTCATTTTTCCAGCCAAACCCCTTGCCTGACTCGGTAAGGGGTTTGTTTTTATCTGTGTTTCATCTATGACCATCTGTGGCTAAACTTTTACCGTGAGCGCCATCACCGAACCGAAATTCGCCTGGGAACCCTTCACGCCGCGCGGCGTGGCGGCGTTTTCGCGCGCGTCGCTAGAGCGGCTCATCGTCGTGCAGTCTGTTCTCGCGCTCCTTGCCACGGTGACCGTGGTGTGGCTGCTCGCCAGCGGATTTTTTCCGACCGTGGACGCCGCCATTGCCAATCTGCCGGACAAGGGCGACATCCGGCGCGGGCAACTGGACTGGAAAGGCAAATCGCCAACGACGCTCGCCGAAGGACATTTTCTTTCCTTCACCGTGGACGCCAAACACACCCGGCAACTCCGCCTGCCCGCGCAATTTCAATTCGAGTTCGGCGCTGATTCCCTCGTCATCATCTCGCTGCTCGGCGAACTGGAAATCCCCTACCCGCCTGACCAGTCCTTTTACTTCAACCGCCGCGACGTGCAGCCTGCGTGGGGGGCGTGGTCGCCGAACCTGCTCGGCCTCGCCGCCATTGGCACATTCTCCGGGCTGCTGTTGACGTGGTGGCTGCTCGCGACCATTTATTTTTTCCCCGTGTGGCTCGTCTCGTATTTCACTGACCGCGACTTGAATTTCCGCGCGAGCTGGAAACTGGCGGGAGCGGCGCTGCTGCCCGGCGCGCTCATCATGTCGCTGGGGCTGGGGCTTTACGGTTTGAGTGCGTTCGACCTCGTGCAACTCGCGTTCGCCCTCACCATGCACTTCATCATCGGCTGGATTTACCTGCTGATCAGCCCGATGTTCCTCGACCGCGCGCTGCCGGGGGAAAAGAAAAATCCGTTCGGCGGAAAAAGTTGAGCCCCCACCCAAGTAGTGTTCTAGTTTCAAAAAGATGGGTGGGGCGAGCCTCCTCGCGAGCCGCTTAAACCAAAAAGCCTTCGCGGCCGTGCGCCGCCAAAATTTGACACCGCCCGCCCGCGCCTTTAGCCTTTGCGCCCATGTCGAAACTGCCGTTTGAAC
>JANOBC010000086.1:0-8229 GCA_031411455.1 Limisphaerales bacterium | reverse complement strand
GCAGGCGAATCGCCTCGGCCGGATTCAATTCGCCCGCGCCCGCCGCCAGCCAGCCGCGCGGCGACATTCGTTCCAGCCCCGCGCGGTATTTGCCGTTGAGAATTAGTTTTAAGTTCACCGTCGGCCACGAATTTTTATCCGCGCGTTGCGCCAGTGCGGCGCGCAACAGGGACAGCTTCACCTCATCATTGCCCAGCACGATGCCGCCGCCGGACGGCAACGAACGCGCGACTGTTTCGCCGAATTGTTCGAGCGGCTGACGATGTTGCGTGATAATGACCGGCAAATTCCGCACCAGCAACGCCAGCACCACCACCGCCGCCACGCCGCCGAGCAAACTAAACGCGTTGCGACGAAAAAAGAAATTGACCTTCTGCACCGCGCTGTGCGGAAGCCGCTGCGTCGGAACCTTCGCCGCGAACAGCAGTCCGCCCGCAAGAAACGCGATGCCCAGCGCGTTCACATAAGTAAACGTCAGCAGTGGCAGCACCACGCCAAGCTGCTGCCGCACGATTTCGCGCGGGCCAACCGCCGGATCAAATGCCAGCCACACACACGCCAGCAGCAACGCCACGCGCAGCCACATAAAAATCCACGCCTGTAGCCGGTCCAATTCCGATTTGTTGTCCAAGTCTTCCTCTTGCAGCTTTAGAAAGCACGGCAGTGTCGGCACCAGAAAATACATCAACACCAGCACCGTCAGCAGACGGTGCCACGACCAGAAATTGTAGTAGAGCGAATGAAAGACACTCTTAGTTGCCTTGAACGTTTCCAACCACGCCTCGCCAAAAGTCCACGGCGAATAGGGCGCCAGCCCGTTCACGAGCGGCAGGAGAAGAAAAATGGAAAATCCCGCCAGCCCCCGCAGCAGCATCTGGCGGATGAAATCCGCCCGAAAAAAACCCAATCCGCGCAGCACCATCACCGCCACGATGAACAGCGGCAGCGTGACCAGCATCACCCAGTTTTCCGCCATGCCCAGCCCCCACACGAACGCCGCGCGCCCCAACCAGACACCTTCCTTGGCATCCACGCGCTGCTTCAGCAGGCAGCACACCGCCGTCGCGAGCAGCAGCAAATCCAGCAACTCGCCGGACATCGCCGTGGCTTCCGACCAGAAATGAAATTCAAACCCGCACACCGCCACCGCCACCAGCACGGGAAATTTCCGCGCCCAGAAAAACTTTTCTGCCGGCACGCTGCTCCACGGCAGCAATTCCACTGAACGCGCCAATACCCCCAGCGTCAACGCCGCGAGCGCGGCGGAAAATAAATTGAGTGCCACCGGAATCCAGCCCGCCGGCAGCAGGTGCAGCGGCAGCGTGAGCAGCCACGTCAGCGGACGGTTCGCCAGCGGCAACCAGTCCCAGCCCGCGACCTTGGCCGTGAGCGATAGGCTTCCAAGCGTTACGCCATGCGCCAGCGTCACCACGTAAATCAGAAACGCAGCCCATGCCACGAACTGGGGGAATTTTGAGCGGTCGTTAGTCACAATCACGAATTATTTTTCAACGGCCACGCAAAAGCCATCACGAAATACTGTGAGTTTCTGCGGGAAATCTTCAGCCGCAAAAACGATGCTGTTAGCGATTGGCCACTGCGGCATTGCCAGCGAGACAGTGGCAAAAAAACAAAGTGTCCGCCGCCAAACTTTTTATGGCTTTTGCGCTCTTTTGCGGCCAAGAAAACACGCACTCACAGGCTGGAAGCCTGTGCCACTAGGAAATCGCCGACCGCATCGCTGCGAAAAGATTCTTGCCAGAATCTTGTGCCACGGACGTCTTGGATTTGACATCCGAATGTTCGACGAGTTCTTCCGGCAGCTCCTTCAAAAACTGTGAAGGATGACACGGCAGCAGTTGCCCATATTTTTTCCGCCCACCGCAATGGCTGATCGCCAATGTCTGCATCGCCCGCGTCACCGCGACGTAAAAAAGCCGCCGCTCCTCATCCAGCGTCCCTTCCACTTTTGAACGCGTGTGCGGCAGCAACCCATCCTCCAGTCCGACGACGAAGACGTGCGGAAATTCCAGCCCCTTGCACGAGTGCATTGTGATGAGCGTCACGGCGTCGCTAGTGTTTTCTTTGTCCTCCTCGCGGTCAGAGTCGAGCGTGATGTTCTCCAGAAAATTCCCCAGCCGCTCCATCGGTTCATTGCCCACGCCATCCATAGTCGCCATCATCTCGCGCAAATTGCGGATGCGGCCCTCGGCGACTTCCGAGTCTTTGTCCAAGCGTTTCAACTCGTCGAGATAACCCGTCTGGTTGAGAAAATTTTCCGCCCAAGTTTGCAACCTCAGTCCGCTCGCCTCGCCCTGCAACTGTCCCTGCACCCGCTCCACAAATTCCACAAATGCCTCGATGCTCTTGCGCGTGTTCGTCAGCAACGTCGTCGTCACCAACGGATTTTTCATCGCGGTGAACACAGAACATTTCCGCTCGTGGCTCGCGCCGAGCAGCCGCTCCATCGTCACATCGCTCAAGCCACGCGCGGGAACGTTCGCGATGCGCAGCAGGCTGATGTCGTCATGCGGATTGAGAAACATCTTCACATACGCGATGAAATCCTTGATCTCGCGCCGGTCGAAAAAACTTTGCCCGCCGACCAGATGATAACGCACACTCGCCGCGCGCAGCGCCATTTCAATGGGACGCGACTGCTGGTTCGTGCGAAACAGAATCGCGCAATCCTGCCACGGAATCTTGTAAGCCAGCCGCTTGAATTCAATCTGCACTACCGTTTCGCGCGCCTCGTCCTCGTCCGTGTTGTAAGTGTTCAGCAGGATTTTCGCGCCCGCGCCCTTGCTGGACCAAAGATTTTTGCCGCGCCGCTGGACGTTGTTTTTGATGATGGCGTTCGCCGCATTCAAAATTGTCGTGGTGCTGCGATAATTCTGTTCGAGCTTCACGATTTTGATTTCTGGAAAATGTTTTTCCATGTTCAGCAGGTTCGCGACCTCCGCACCGCGCCAGCCGTAAATACTCTGGTCATCGTCACCGACGACGCAAAAATTCCGATGCTCCTTGGTGAGCGAATGAACCAGCTCGAATTGCGCCGCGTTCGTATCCTGATACTCGTCAACCATCACATATTTATATTTGGCGCGGCAGGCTTCGAGCGCATCGGGATGCTCGCGGAACAGGCGGAGCGTGAGCAGAATCAAATCGTCGAAGTCCACTGCGTTGCAGGCGTGCAGCGCAGATTCGTAACGCTTGGCAATGTGCTGCGCCAGCGCGCGAACGCTGGGGTCGCTGAAACCTTTGGCGTTTTCGCCGCTGTTCTTAAACTTACTCAACATCCCCAGCACCGCACCGGGATCAGTCTTCTCACCCTTGGCGGAAATGGCGGAAAGAATTTTCTTCACCGCCGCCAACTGCTCCGACTCGTCGTAGATGACGAAATTCTTTTTGTAGCCCAGCTTTTCGATGTGCTGACGGAGAATCCTGACGCACAACGAATGGAACGTGCAGATGGTCGGGCGGTTTTCTTTATCAACTTTGGACTTTGAACCTTGGCCTTTGGACTTGGGCAAAAGCTTGTTCACGCGTTCCTGCATTTCGCGCGCCGCCTTGTTCGTGAACGTCACGCCCAGAATATTTCCCGGTGCAATCCCCCGCTCCACCATGTGCGCGATGCGAAAGGTGATGACACGCGTCTTGCCCGTGCCCGCGCCCGCAAGAATTAAAACCGGGCCGCGAATCGTTTCGGCAGCGAGGCGTTGCTGCGGGTTGAGCGTGTTCAGGTTGACCATCGGGCGCGGAGTTTAATTTGCGACGAAGCGAACGCAAGCGCGCGGCAAAATTTTCTGCCCACGCCCTGCCCCGCTGATTCAAGCAACCGCGAATCGGTCACACGTTGAACTTGAACAGCAGCACGTCGCCATCTTTCACGATGTATTCTTTGCCTTCCATGCGGTAGAGACCTTTTTCGCGCGCGGCGGCGACGGAGCCGAGTTTGACCAAATCATCGAAGGCAACAGTTTCAGCCTTGATGAAGCCGCGCTCGAAGTCGGAGTGAATCACGCCCGCCGCTTTCGGCGCGGTGTCGCCGACATGAATCGTCCACGCGCGCACTTCTTTCTCGCCTGCCGTGAAATACGTCCGCAGGCCAAGCAAATGATACGTCGCGCGGATGAGTGCGCCCACGCCGGATTCGCTCACGCCGAGGTCTTTCAAAAATTCCTTCGCTTCGGCGTCGGACAAATCAACCAGCTCGCTCTCGATCTGCGCGCTGATGACCACGGCTTCGCAGGCAAAATGATGCTTGGTGTATTCGCGCACTTTTTCCACGAACGGATTTTTATCGGCGGTGGCAAGGTCACCTTCCTTGACGTTGCACGCGAAGATGGTGGGCTTGTCCGTCATCAGCCAGAACAAACGCGAGACGGCTTTTTCTTCCGGCGTGAGTTGCAACGTGAGCGCGGGCTTGCCGGCATTGAGGTGCGGCTCGATTTTTTTTAGGACGGCTTCTTGCACGAGCGCTTCCTTGTCGCCGCGCTTGGCGTCTTTCGCCACGCTGCCAAGCCGCTTTTGCACGGCTTCCAAATCAGACAGCACGAGTTCCGTCGTTATGATTTCAATATCGCGCACGGGATCAACGCTGCCGGCAACGTGAATGATGTCCGCATCCTCAAAGCAACGGACGACCTGCACGATGGCATCCACCTCGCGGATGTGCGTGAGAAATTTATTGCCCAGACCTTCGCCCTGGCTCGCTCCTTTGACGAGGCCGGCGATGTCCACAAACTCCACCGCTGCCGGGATGACCACGGAAGTTTTGGCGATGTCCTTGAGCACCGCGAGCCGCGCATCCGGCACGGTGACGATGCCGACGTTCGGATCAATGGTGCAGAACGGATAGTTGGCGGCCTCCGCCTTGCGCGTGCGCGTGACGGCGTTGAACAATGTTGATTTACCCACGTTGGGTAGTCCGACGATTCCAGCTTTGAGCATAAATTAAAAATTAAAGTTTGTGTTTAGACAGTTGCCACGCGATGTGCGCGCCTTCAAACAGCGCGGTTGCTATCAGGCACAGGCCGGAGAAATGTTGCAGCCGCAACAGGGTTTTCTCGCTGAACTTCCCATGTCCGCGCGACACGGCGAAGCTGATGAATAAAAACCACAGCACATACGCCGCGACCACGCCGCCAACACACGCGGTCTTGGCCTGAAAGGTTTCATCCACCCAGTCATGCGCCATCAGCATCGCCGAAAGCACGGCCCACGCGACCAGCACGCCGAGGTTCGCCGCCACACGCAGGAAGCCGGTGGCGTAGGCGGAATGCGGATGAATTTTTCCTTCGAGCTTGTGTTCCAGTTTTTCCGACGCCGCGTCGAATTTCGTCGGCACATTCACCGTCGGTGCGAGGAGAAATTTGAACCCGAGATACAGCAGGAACACAAAGCTCGCCACCTGCATCGAGGCCTTCACGATGCCGTGGTCTATAAACTGCGAAAGGCCAGTGAACGAGACGGCGCAATAAACCGCGTCCATCGTGGCCGCGCCCAGGCCGACCATGAAGCACCAACGAAAGCCACGCCGCGCGCCTTCGCCGAGGATGGTTAGGTTGATGGGCCCGACGGGAATTGAGGCGAACATCAGCGCGCAGACAAACCCCGCCAGCGCGGAGAGTAAAACTGGATGCGTCTCGGCCATCAGCCTTCGGCCTCCGCGTCCGCGTCATCGTCCTCTTCAATTTCCCGCCGCCACGCGCGGGAAATGTGCGGGCGCACAAATCCGTAAATCAGGTAGCCCGTGAAGAACAGCGGCAGGACGTAATACAAAATCTTTTCCTTCAAAATCATCAGGCAACCGACGAACAAGGCGGCGATCACGAGCTTAAGAAAAGTGGTGGAAGTGCGCAGCCCCAGCGACTTGAAGCTGGGATACTTCACTTCACTCACCATCATGGCCGAAAGAAAAATCAAGACGATCGGCAGCGCCCAGCCCCAGTAACCAAGGTCTTTTTCCCTCTCGTTCAGCTTGATGATGAACAGCGTCAGCGACGCCACGAGGCCGGCGGCCGAGGGAATCGGGAAGCCAAGAAAATCTTTGCCGGCACCCGGCAGATTCATCGCGGAGAGGCAATTAAATCGCGCCAATCGGAACGCGCCACAGATCAGATAAATCGAGGCGATGAACCAGCCGAGTTCCGTATATTCATCCGGCAAGGCGTTGTGCAGGACAACGCGATGCACGAGGAACGCAGGCGCCACACCGAACGAAACCAAATCAGCGAGCGAATCGAACTCGCGTCCGAACGGGCTTTCACAGCCCACCATGCGCGCCACCCGGCCATCAAACAGATCAAAGATGCACGCCAGCAAAATAAACGCGAGGGCTTTCTTGATCGGCATCCAGTTCACAAACCCGTTGGCGTCCGGCACCAGATTGGCCCCGACGATGTAAGTGAGCGCCACGAAGCCGCAGAAAAGATTTCCCGCCGTGAGCAGGTTCGGCAGAAAATAAATTTTCAGCTTCTGCTCGCCGTTGGGGTTGGGTGCGGATTCAGCCATGACTTCAGACAAGTTCGGCAAGAATACTATTTCCACCTACGACGCGGTCGCCGAGTTTCACAGAAATTTTCGCATTCATCGGCAGATAGACATTCACGCGCGAACCAAATTGGATGAGGCTGATGCGTTCGCCACGCTGGACGATTTCATTCTGCGCCACCCACGGCACGATGCGGCGCGCGATGAGTCCCGCGATGAGTCGCACGCCAACCTTCGCGCCCATCGGCTCGGCGGACTCGATGCCAATCAAAACATTTTCGTTGAAGTCCGCGCAGTCCGCGCGCATGGCGTTGAGATACTGGCCGGGCGAATGTTTGAAATACGCGATGCGCCCCAGCACTGGGGAGTTTTGGACGTGAACGTCGAACACGGAAAGAAAAATGGAAATACGCTGACATTCGCCGCCCATGAAATCTTTCTCCGTCGTCGTATCAATTGTGTCCACCTTGCCGTGGCCGGGGGCGAGGACGAGGTTTTTGCCAGTCGGCACGGAAGCGTCGGGGTCGCGGAAAAAATAAAATGTGAAGACGACGAACAGCACCCACAGCACGAAGAGCGTCCCAGCCATCGCCACGATGAACGAGCCGATGTGCGCTGCCAGCCATGCGACGGCGACCAGCACGACGACAGCTCCAAGCGAAAGGCCGATGAGTTTTAATGCCGACTGCGCCGCTTTGCCAGAATGTTTCACCCGGCCACGATAAATTTTTTGCGCGCCACTTGCAATTCGGCATTTCTCGCCGCGCCAGTTTAATTTTTTACCGCGCCGGGATGCTCCTTGAAAAATTTTACAATCAACTTCGGGGCATCGGCGGTGAACTGGTGTCCGCCCGGATGCACGAACGTGACCAGCGGCGTGCCGTTGGTGGAGGCGTAGCGCGTGCATTGTTTCGCCCACGCTTCGCCCGACGCGGTGCAGCCGTTGACTTTTCGCACGGCCTCCATCGTGCGTTGCTGCCAAGCGAATTTTACGAGCGAATCCTTTGCCCCGCCGAGAATCATCGCGGGCTTGGGCGCAAGCTGCCGGGCAAAAATCGCCGCCGCCGCCGAAGGTGCGACGGCAGCAAAAGTATCGCCGCGTTCCAGCCACAGCAAATAGGTGAAGCCGCCGCCGTTGGAATGGCCCGTGGCGTAAATTCGTTTGGCATCCACCGTAAAATCTTTTTTCAGCCGCGCCAGCACTGCATCAAAAAATTTCAGGTCGCGGTCGCCCTGTTCGCCGGGCTGCGACTGCCAGCCGGGAAGTTTACCCTGCGGATCGGTAAGCACGCCGGGCGTATTCAGACCGTCCATATAAACGCAGATGGCCTCCGGCCATTCCCGCTCTAGCCCAAAGCTGCGCGCCGCCTGCCGCGCACTGCCGCCGTGACCATGAAAGACAAACACCACCGGCAACGCGTTGCTCCCGGCGTTCACCGGCTGGTGAACCAACGCCGTGCGGGTCAGGCCGGAAACATTGAACGCCATCCGTTGCAAATCTTGTTCCGCACCGCGCGCACACGGATTCAACCACGCGAGCCAAGTCACCAAAATGAAAATTTTTGTTTTTATGTTTTTTCAGACGCCGCAAACGCTCAACCGTTACAAAGGAAAACAGGAAAAGTTTAGAATTATGTCATTGATGGAAATGGGCACTGGTGGTTTTTTCGTGCTGCGAAAAACTCGTCGCCGAGCGCAGTGTCAGGCGATGGTAGTGGCACAGGCGTCTCGCCT
>JANOBC010000085.1:0-11652 GCA_031411455.1 Limisphaerales bacterium | reverse complement strand
GGTTCTCAAAAAAGTTTTCGCCGCGCGAAAGGAAGCCAGCTTCGCGGCCTTCGATGGCGGGTGATTCGTCATTGCGCTGTTTCATCTCCTGCAACATCTGCGTTTTGCGGAGGGCAATCTTGTCGTCCTGAAAACGCGGCGCGTAAAGCACGTCCCGCAGCAGACCGAAACCTTCGTCCAAATCTTTTGAGAGCAGGTTCAGGCTAACCGTGCCTTCGGTATCGCCGATGCTCGTGCCGAGGTTCGCGGCGAGAAACGCGAGACGTTCCTCAAGTTGGTCGGCGGAGTTCGTGCCCGCGCCACCGTGCGAGAGCAGCCAGCCGCACAGTTCAGCGAGACCTTCCTTGCCAGCGGGTTCGAGGTGGCTGCCGGTGCGGATGTAGAGCGTGAGGTTAATGAGCGGACGTTCGCGATCCGGCACGAGATAGGCGACGGGGCCGGACTTGAGTTGCACGCGGGCATCATCAGCGACGGGCGGCTCGTATTTGAGCGGCGCGAAAGAAAGTTTTTCCGGACGGTCGGGAATGTCATCCGCGCGGGTGACGGCGGAAAACGAAACGGCGACAGCGATGGCAAGAATAGCGGGGCAAAGATGTTTCATGGTCAAAATTATTTGGCGGTGGACTTGTCAGCATCAGCCTTGGCTTTGCGCGTGAAGGTGGCGACGGCGCGGTTTTCTTTTTGGAAATAATCGTTCGCCACGCGCTTCACATCGGCGGCGGTCACGGCTTGGAGCTTGGCGTTGGCGTCGTTGATTTCGCTCCAACCGCCTTCGCCCTCGTTCCAGATAAGTTGATGAAGGATGCCCATGTTGGAATTCAGTTTGCGGTATTCACCGGCGGCGAAATTATTTTTAACCTTCTGCAATTCGTGCGCGGGAACTTCCTCCCGCTGTAATTTTTCAATCTCGGCATAGATGGCGTTCTCCACTTCCGCCGGGGTGTGGCCGGTCGCGGCCTCGCCGCTGACGTCAAAGAAGCCCGCCCACTTCATCGAATTTTGCGCCGCACCGCTGTCCGTGGCGACAGCGCTACCCAGCACGAGTCCCTTGTAAAGTCGTCCGGTTTTGGTGGAAAGGATTTGCGAGAGAATTTCCAGCGCGTAGGAATCTTTGTGGCCGAAGGGAACGGTGTGATAGAAAATTTCCACCTGCGGATTGGCGTCCACCTCGGCGTTCATGCGTTTCTCAACGGTCTGCTTGGGTTCAAGTGTGACGAGGTCCGGCGCGTTGTTCGTGCCGCGCGGGATGCGGCCAAAATATTTTTCCAGTTTGGGAATGGTTTCCAGCGCGTTGAAATCACCGACGAGAATCAGCGTGAGATTTTGTGGCGCATAATAAGTCGCGTAAAATGCGTCGGCCTGCGCCTTGGAGATGGAGGAAACGTCGGACGGCCAGCCGATGACCTCCCAACTGTAAGGCAGCGCATCCCAAAACATGGAGTTGAACGTCTCCATCGCCACGCCGAGCGGGGTCGAATCAAGGCGCATCCGGCGCTCTTCAAACACCACGTCGCGCTCGGAATAAAATTCGCGGAAGACGGGATGCAGTTGGCGACCGGACTCCATCCACATCCACAGCTCCAGCTTGTTGGCCGGCACGGTGCAGAAATATGCAGTCATGTCCTGCATGGTGAAGGCGTTCATGCCGGACGCACCATTCGCGGTGTAGATGTTGTCGAATTCGTTTTTGACAAGAACTTTTCGTTCGGCATCCACGAGCGTGGTGAACTGCGTCTTCAATTCGCGGTAACGCGGCGTCCAGTTTTCCGGTTTCATCAGGCCGTCAATTTTGCCGCTGCGGATTTGGGCGCGCAGCGTGGCTTCTTCTTCACGCATGGCGTCGCGAACTTTTTCCTGCTCGGCGAGGATTTCAAAATCTTTCGCGGCGTCGGTCGTGCCGATGGTCGTCGTGCCTTTGAACATCATGTGCTCGAACAGATGCGCGATGCCGGTAATGCCGGGGCGTTCGTTCGCGCTGCCAACGTGTGCCACCCAGCCGCCCGCCACGCTCGGTTCGTCGTGACGCTCGGCGAGCAGGACTTTCATGCCGTTGGAGAGATTGGTTTCCAACACGGGCAGGTGTTGCGCGTGAAGATTTGAAACGCTGGCGACGAGGAGCGACACCATCAGCGTCGTCATCTGGGAAATTTTTTGTTCAATCATAATGGACGCTCACAAAAGTAAAGTCGCGCCCGCCAAGTGCGAGCAAAAAACAGCGCCAAAATTTGCAACCGGAGCGCAGGTCTGTGACCCGCAGCAGTTTCAGAATGAAGCTGCCGCCAAAATTTGCAAAGCCGCTAGCATAACAGCGTGCTGCGGCTCACAGAGCCGCGCTCCGACTGAATTGCCGCCCCATAAAAACTCGGTTGAACAATGTCGCCAGTTCGCGGCAAACTGCCCGGATGGATGCCGACTGGGAAAAATTATGTGCGCTGGCGACGACGGAGATTGAGCAGACGCTCGCTGAACTGCCCGCGCCGTTGCGCGGACAGGCGGCGAAATTGCCGGTGACGTTTGAGCGCGTGCCGAATGTGGGCTTGCAAGCGGACGGCATCGCGCCGGACACGCTGGGGCTGTTCACGGGCGCGGAAATGGCGGATGACGCTGCCACGCCCATACCGGCGCAGATCATTTTGTTTCTGGAAAACCTCTGGGACTTTGCAGAGTGCGACGAGGAAATTTTTTGCGAAGAAGTGCATACCACCTTTCTGCATGAGCTGGGACATTTTTTGGGACTGGATGAAGATGATCTCGCCGACCGTGGGCTGGAATGACGGTTTGACTTACGACTAAAAAAATTATTTAATCTGCGCCGTTAGAAATGAAAACCACGTTCGCAACCTCAATGAAGATGCATACACCGGTTAATGGCTGGATGGCCATTTGCCAGTGCTATTCCCGTCCATTGGGCGTCGTGGGAGTGAAATTCTGATATAACAAAATTTTCCAAAACCCGCGATTGC
The DNA here is from genome assembly GCA_031411455.1 of Limisphaerales bacterium. Lineage (GTDB taxonomy): Bacteria > Verrucomicrobiota > Verrucomicrobiia > Limisphaerales > UBA11358 > UBA11358. The sequence continues at coordinate 8,689 of JANOBC010000085.1, read as the reverse complement.
CCAAGGCAATCGCGTGTTTTTTGCTTTTTAACCAAACCAAGAAAGGACCAACATGAAACTGAAAGAAAACAAACTGCGGGCGGTGTTCGCCCCGGAAACGCGCTTCGAGCTGCGGCCAGTGCCGCCAGCCTCGTTCCGCGCCACCGAAGAAAATGAGTTCGAGCGGCTCAAAAAAGAACTGCTCGCCCGGCAACTCGCCCGGACCGGCGCGGCGGACTTGAACGCCCCGCTCCGGCGCGCCGCCAACGAAGCCGCCGCCATCGCTTGGAACACGCTGTTCCCGTTGCTGGTGTTTCCCGCGCTCTTTGAGGAAAAAGTCGCGGAAACCATCCGGCACGCCCAGCGGCAGGCGCGGATTTATGCGGCCAGCCGTGAACTCACGCTCGCGGCATGAATACTTGCGAACATCTGGCGGTGACGAGTGACAGGTGATGCGTGAGGGCGCGTGGCCTTTTTACGCATCACTTATCACTCGTCAGGCTTTTTTCGGCGACAAGGTGAAACCAAGGCGTTTGCGCAGCAAAACAATTTGCCTTCGCGCTGGGGATTATTTATTCTGCGCGGCTCGTTTAACCGACATTTACTGTGAATATTACCGTTGAAAATTTGGCCCCGTGCAAAAAGCTCGTGCGGGTGGAACTGGACGCAACCTTCGTTGATTCGGCCTTTGACGCCATCACGAAAGATTACCAGAAGCAGGCGGCGCTGCCGGGCTTTCGTCCGGGCAAGGCGCCCTTGCCGATGGTCGTAAAAAAATACGGCACGGAAATCAAGGATGAAGCCAAGCGCAAGCTCATCGGCGACAACTACCGCAAAGCGCTCGAAGATAAAAAAATTCACGCGGTCGGCTATCCCGACATCGAAGAGATTCAGTTTGATCGCGGCCAGAATTTGATTTTTGCCGCGACGGTTGAAACCGCGCCGGAATTTCAATTGCCGGAATACAAGGGCTTGCCCGCGAAAGTCGAAACCAAGTCCGTCACCGACGCCGACGTGGAAAAAGCGCTCGATATGCTCCGTGGTCAGCACGCGAAGTTTGACACGGTCGCCCGCCCGGTTGCCAGTGGCGACATCGCGGTTGTGAATTACACCGGCACTTGCGAAGGCAAGGCCATCACCGAACTCGCACCGACGGCGAAGGGTTTGACCGAGCAGAAGGATTTCTGGATCGAGACGACCGGCAATGATTTCATCCCCGGTTTCGCCGCGCAACTCATCGGCGCGAAGGCCGGCGACAAGCGCACGGTCAACGTGGATTTCCCCGCCGACTTCGTGACGAAGGAATTGCAGGGCAAGAAGGGCGTCTATGAAGTCGAACTCGTCGAGGTGAAAGAAAAAGTTCTGCCCCCGCTCGATGAAGAACTCGCGAAGAAATTCGGCGCCGAAAATCTCGCAAAGCTCACGGAAGGCGTTCGCACGGATTTGGAAAATGAATTGAAGTATTCCAAGTCCAAATCCGTTCGCCAGCAGGTCGTGCAGACGTTGCTGGAGAAATTGAATTTTGATTTGCCGGAAACCGCCGTCGCCAACGAGACGCGCAACGTGGTCTATGACCTCGTGCGCCAGAACACGCAGCGCGGCATCGCCCGCGAACTCATCGAGACACAGAAGGATCAGATTTACGCCGCCGCCGCCGGCAACGCCAAGGAACGCGTGCGCCTCGCGTTCATCGTCTCGCGCATCGCCGAACAGGAAAAGCTGCAAGCTACGCAGGAGGATGTCATCCGCCGTGCGCAGCAGATGGCGATGATGTATCAGATGCCGGTGGATGCCTTCATCAAAGATTTGCAGAAGCGGAATGGCGTGAACGAACTTTACGAACAGGTGCTGCACGAGAAGGTGCTCGAACTGCTGGAAAAGAACGCCACCATCACCGAAACCGCGCCGGCGAAGTAACCGTTACTTCGCGGCGACGCGCGGCGTCTTGCACGGAAATGAAACGCATTTGCGCCCTCGCCATTTTTGCCGCCGCCGTTTTGTCTGCATCCGCGCAGACTAATCCGGCGGTGCGCACGATGTCTTTGCAGGACTGTTTCACCGAGGCGCTCGCGCACAATCTTGATTTGCAGATTGAGCGCTACGCCCCGCAGATTTCGCTTTACGATTTATACTCGGCCTACGGTGGTTACGACCCGGCGTTCAACCTTTCCGGCCGGCACAGTTACAACGTGTCCCCGGGCGGCGGCTTCAACCAATATTCAACCAACCCGATTCCCGCCCGCATCACCAAGTCAGACGGTTTTAATTCAGGCATCAGCGGCGTGCTGCCGTTGGGGTTGCAATATAATTTCAGCGGCAACATCGCCGACACCGCCAGTTCAGGAAATTCCGGCAGCACTTCCGGCGAGATTGGCGTGAACCTGACGCAGCCGTTGCTAAAAAATTTCTGGACGGACGGCAACCGGCTTTCTGTTTCCGTGGCGAAGAACCGGATGAAATACACCGAGCAATCACTTCGCAACCAGATCATCACCACCATCACGGCGGTGGAAAACGCTTATTACGAACTCATCTACGCCCGGGAAAAAGTGAAGGTTCAGCAGCAGGCGCTTGACCTCGCGCAAAAACAACTGGCCGACGACAAGCAGCGCGTCGAACTCAAAGTCCTCGCCGAACGCGGCGGCACCATCGAACAAGATGAAGCCCAGGTCGCCTCCAGTCGCGCGAGTTTGATCTCGGCACAGTTCACCTATGTCGGTGACCAGAACGCGCTGAAGATTTTACTCACGGATAATTACGCCCGCTGGCAAGAACTGGAAATCATTCCCGCCGCGCCCATGGAAGCGGTGAAGCAATTGTTTGACTTGCAAGACAGTTGGACCAAAGGCCTGGCGCAACGCCCCGACATGATCCAGGCCAAACTTGACGTCGAGCAACAAGGGTTGCAGTTGAAGTATTCCTTTAACCAACTTTTCCCGCAGCTTGATCTCACTGGCAGCTACGGTTTCAACGGTCAGGGACGTGAATACAGCGATGCGTTCGGTCAGATTGATCAGGGCAACGCGCCGTTCTACAGCGTCGGCGCGCAGTTCTCGATTCCATTAAGCAACGTCCGCGCGCGCAATTCCTACAAGACCACCAAGGCTCAGCAGCAGCAGATTTTGCTGCGGCTGAAACAGCTTGAGCAAAATGTCATGCTGCAAATTGACAACGCCGTTTCGCAGGCGCGCTCCGCTTGGGAAAGCGTGGATGTCACCCGGCAGGCGCGGGTCTATGCCGAGGTCGCGCTGGAAGCGGAACAGGGAAAATACGCCGCCGGCAAAAGCACCACCTTCACCGTGCTGCAACTCCAGATCAAACTGACCACTGCCCGCTCGGATGAGATCCGTTCGCTGGCAGATTACAACAAAGCGCTCGCCAACCTCGCACAGCAAGAAGGCAGCACGCTCGAACGGCGGCAGATTGATTTCAAGGTGAAGTGAGCGGGGATTTAACCGCTAATCTGCGCCCATCAAGCAAAACTTCGCCTCCCTTTTTATCAGCGCGGATCAGCGGTTAAGTTTCTCACCAAAAATTCCACGCACCCTTCCACACCACCCACACGCCAAGCAGAAAATTCGTGATGGCGTGCGCCGTCATCGCATCGCCAAGGCGGTGCTTGTGGAGGACGATCCATTGATACGCCGCGCCACAGAGAATGCCTGCCAGCCATTCATTGTGCGCAAAACCGAAGACCAGCGCGGTGGCAAAAAAAGGCAGCGGCAGAAATTTATCCAGCGGCACGGAGAGAAAATTCACGCTCGCTAGGTAGCGATAGAGAAATGAGCGGTAGAAAATTTCTTCCAGCGGCGGCACGATGACGGTGGAGCCAAGAATTCGCACGACGATGAACAGCCATGCGAACGCCGAGCCGGAACCGAATTGTTCGTTGGGATTCCAGACGGCCGACGGAATTTTTGGCGCGGAAGAAATACCAAGTTTCACCCACAAAGAGTTTTGCGTCGTCCACTCACCGCTGATGCCCACCCACACCGCGAAAACTCCCACGCCCACCAGCACCGCCTCCCAGCTAAATGCCCAGCGCATTTCCGCGACGAACGGACGCATCTCAAAAATCAGCCACAGCCCGACGAGTATTTTGGCGAGGTAGAACCAATAGGCCGAAGCCGCACCGCATTTTCCCTGCGCGGCGGTGAGCAGAAGGAAAATGACAAAGGGCGCGACGCGCGCCAGCACTGGCGAGGCAGAGAAAAATTTTCGCAGCAGCATCGGTCAGCTTCCCAAGCCGACCTTGATTTCTTTTTTATCCGGGCCAACGAGGATGACGTTGAACTTGGTGATGTCTTTCACCTTGTATTGCTTGAAGGTGTCGCCGGGACGGATGGTCTTGCCATCCATGATGGCCGAGGGCGCAGTGGGCGAATAAAAAATTCCCTGCAAGCGCGGCAGTTCCACCACCGGCGGCGGTTCCGGTGCGACGACGACTGGCGCGACGACCGCGACCTCCTGCGTAGTCGCCGGGTCAGGCGGCGCGGTGACGATGCTATTGACCGTGCGGTGCATCGAAACCCAGCCGATGAAAAAAATCGCGGCGAAGACAAGGAAGATGATGATCGCCGGCACGAGCCACACCGCCGTGTGCGAGTGTTCCTCGGGCGCGGACTGGAGCGGCGGCAGGGTGCTGGGCGTGCTGCGCGGCGGCGCTTGCCGCGCTTGCTTCAGGGCGTCGTTGATGAGGCTCATGCGTGAATGTTTCCTTCCAATTCTCTGATGGCGCGTCCGACCATCCGGTAATTAATCCGATAACTGCGTTCCACCAATCCTGCCAGCAGCGCCTTGTCACACAGCGCGTTCACCAGCCGGGGAATTCCCTGACTGTAGCCGAACACGCGCCACACCGCCGGAAACGTGAACGTCGGCACGCCGCGCGATCCCGCCAATGCCAGCCGGTGATGAATATACTGGCTGACTTCGTTCCGCGTCAACGGCGCGAGATGATACCGCACGGTGATGCGCTGCCGTAGTTGTTTCAAGCGCGGGCTGTTCAACCGATCGCGCAATTCTGGCTGACCCATGAGCACAATCTGCAACAATTTCCGGTCGTCCGTCTCGATGTTGGAAATCAGCCGCACCTGTTCCAGCAAATCTTCCGTCAGATTTTGCGCCTCATCAATGATGAGGACCGTCTCCTTGCCCGCCAAAGTTTGCTTCAGCAAAAAATCGCTGATGGCCGCAATGGTTTCCAAGCGGTCGAAACCTTTCACGTTCAAACCGAACTCCGTGGCGATGGCGCGCATCAGTTCATCGGCGTTGAGAACGGGATTCAAAATCAGGGCGGTAGAAAATTTTCCATCAAGCTGTTCCAGAAACGCGCGGCACAAAGTTGTTTTGCCTGCGCCAACTTCGCCGGTGAGTTGCACAAAACCTTTGCGCTCGCGCACGCCGTAGATGAGATGGTTGAACGCCTCGCGGTGTTTCAGGCTGTGGAAAAGAAAGCGCGGGTTCGGCGTGATGTCGAACGGCGCCTGCTTCAATCCATAAAACTCCAGATACACGCAGGGGTTTTAGCAGAAACACAGTTGAAGGAAAGCGAAACGTGATGCGTGACAAGTGATGCGTGAAAAAACTTCGGCATCCAATCGTCCGGCAGTGGCGTCGCTTGAAGCCGGAGCGCTGAACATTGCTCGGCAAGAAGGGAAAGGCGAGTCATTCAAGCCGAGCAATGCTCGGCGCTCCGATCATTCGCGCAAACGCATCACTTCTCACTCGTCACGCTTTGCACCGCCCGCACCATCGCCGCCGCTTCCGCCTGCGTGCCAATCGTAATGCGCAGGTAATCGCTGACCTCCGGCGCGCTGAACCAGCGGACGAGAATTTTTTTATCGCGCAGCTTTTGCAACCACGCCTTCGCGGGGAACACCGGTGGCTTGGCCAAAATAAAATTCGTCTGGCTCGGCAGCACGCGGAAACCATGCTGGATCAATTCCCGCGTCAGCCATTCGCGCGTAGCGATGATTTTTTTGAAGTTCGCGCGGTAAAATTTCAAATCATCCAGCGTAGCTTCCGCTGCGATCTGGCCGAGGCCATTCACATTGTAGCTGTCGCGCATCTTGTCTAGCGCCGCGATGAGTTCCGAGTGGCCAACAAAATAACCTACGCGTTGAAAGCACAGCGAATACGCCTTGGAAAAAGTCCGCGCCACGAGGACGTGCGGAAATTTCAACGCCAACTTCAACGCGTTCTCGTCCGCGAAATCCACATACGCCTCATCCAGCACCACGACGCCTTTTTGCGCGCGGCAAAGTTTTTCCAGTTCCGAGGTTTTGTAGCCGCGGCCACCCGGTGCATTCGGCGTGGTGACGAAGGTGAGGGCGGCGGCAAAGTTCCATTGCTTCACGCGTTTCAATTCCGTCACGCTTGGCAGGGAAAAATCGGCGTTGAGCGCCACGACATTTTTCGCCGCGCCATGCGTATCCGCCAGCACGGGATAGAGTGAATAGCTCGGCGTGAAATATTGCACGACCGCCTTTGCACTTTGGACTTTGGACTTTGGACTTGGTTCGACAAATCCCCTCACCGCCAGCGCCAGCACTTCATCCGAGCCATTGCCGATGATGATGTTCTCCGGCTTGCAACCATGCAGCTTCGCCAGCTTGGCGCGCAATTTTTCCGCCGTGGGATTGGGATAAAGCCGCAACCGTCCGTCCACCGCCGCTTTCACCGCTGCGAGCACGCGCGGCGATGGCGGATAAGGATTCTCATTCGTATTGAGTTTGATCAGCCCCTTAATTTTCGGCTGCTCGCCGGGAACGTAGGCGTGCAAGTCGTGAACGAGCGGACGGATCAGCGGATTCTTCTTTGCCATGCGCTGATTATGCCATCAACCCGCCTTGGAAAACAATTTCAACCCCACCGTTCCCGCCACGATTAGCACGAGGCAGACGATGCGCCCGACCTCGCGCGGTTCGCCAAGAAACAGCATCCCGAAAAACGCCGTGCCCGCCGCGCCGATGCCTGTCCACACCGCGTAAGCCGTGCCCATCGGAATCGTTTTCAGCGAGAGCGAGAGCAGATAAAAGCTCACCGTCATCGTCGCGAACGTCGCCGCCGTCGGCCAGAGCTTCGTGAAACCATTCGTGTATTTCATGCCGATGGCCCAGCCGATTTCCAACAAGCCCGCGAGTAAAAGAAAAAACCAATTCATAAAAAATTAACCTTGTCCGAGCTTCTTCGATTTCTCTGTCGCGGAACGAACCGCGCTCATCACCGTCGCGCGCAGCTTGCCCTTTTCCAGTTCGTGCAAGCCTTCAATCGTCGTGCCGCCGGGACTCGTCACCTGATCTTTCAACGCGCCAGGATGGATGCCCGTATCCAAAACCATTTTCGCACCGCCCAGAACCGTCTGCGCCGCCAGCCGCGTCGCCACGTCGCGCGGCAAGCCCGCCGCCACGCCGCCATCGCTCAACGCCTCGATGAATTGATACACATACGCCGGACCGCTGCCGCTCAAACCCGTCACCGCATCCAGCAGACTTTCCTTTACCGGCATCGCGAGGCCAACGGCGGACAAAAGTTTTTTTGCCAGTTCACCGTCCGCTGCCGTCGCATTTTTACCCATCGCAAAAGCGGATGCGCCCGCGCCGACGAGCGCGGGCGTATTGGGCATCACGCGGACGACGCGCGCCCCAGCGGGCAGCGCCGCTTCAAGTTTCGCGAGCGTCACGCCGGCGGCGATGGAAATGACAAGATGATTTTTTGTGAACGCACTAGAAATTTCCGCGAGCGCGCCGACGACTTGATCCGGCTTCGTTGCGAGAATCAGAACGTTGGCCGCCTTGGCGACTTCCAGATTGGCTGTCGCGGTTTTCGCTCCGGTCGCGGCGGCGAAGTGTTTGCGCGCGGCATCAAACGGATCGGCGGCGAACAGTTGTTTCGCCGTGACCAGCTTGGCGTTGATAAAACCTTGCGCGAGGGCGGTTGCCATTTTGCCCGCGCCGAGAAAGCCGATTTTTAATTGAGCCATGCGGATTATGTAGCAGGCAAACCAACCGCGCGGAAGTGAAAAGGCGCAAACGCCGCAAATTGTATGTGCATCTGTGTCCAACTGTGGTTTTAATGATGCAGAATTTATGAGCCAAAAATCTCCCACTTCCCGCAGCGGCCGTTTCGCCTCCGGCCCCGCCGCCGAGGTCGCGCAATTCACCGAGTCCATCTCCTTCGACTGGCGGCTGTGGCGGCACGACATCCTCGGCTCGATGGCGCACGCCGAAATGCTCCGCACCATCGGTGTGCTGACGAAAAAAGAATGCACCGCCATCGTGCGCGGCCTCGACGCCATCGGCAAAGAAATCAAAGCCGGAAAATTCAAGTGGTTGCCGGAACTCGAAGACGTTCACATGAACATTGAATCCGAACTCACGAAACGCGTTCCCGCCGGTGCGAAGTTGCACACCGCCCGCTCGCGCAACGACCAGGTCGCCCTCGACGTGCGGCTCTGGCTCCGCGATGAAATCACCGCGCTGCTCAAGGAAATCGCCGACCTCCAACGCTCGCTCGTGTCGCTCGGTGAAAAAAATTCCAACGTCATCATCCCCGGCTACACGCACATGCAGCGCGCGCAACCCGTCTATTTCGCGCACCACCTGCTCGCCTACGTCGAGATGCTGGAGCGCGATTGCGAGCGGCTGTGGGATTGCCATTCACGCGTGAACGTCTGCCCGCTCGGCAGCGGCGCGATTGCCGGCAGCAC
>JANOBC010000084.1:0-5752 GCA_031411455.1 Limisphaerales bacterium | reverse complement strand
CGTGCGGCAGTCCTCTGCCGCTTTCAGGGTTGCGGGCAAAGCGGCAGAGGGCTGCCGCACTCCCAGACGCTACCGCGCCATTTGAAACCCTCGTATTCATTCGCTGATGAAATGGTATTTGCCGCTGCCGAGTTCGAGCGTGGCGGCGACTGGTTTTCCATTTTCAAACACACGGCCTGATTTGCCAACCGGCACGGTTACAGTTGCCGTCGTGTTCGCGGGGATTTCAATCTGCCAATCAAATTTATTTCCATCGCGATGCCATTCGCTGGAAATTTTTCCGTAAGGTGAGTTGTGCGTGGCTTTCACGAATTTCAAATCGCCGACGGGCTGCGGCTTCATGACGATGTGCTTGAAGCCGGGCTGCGCGTTGTCCGGTGCGATGCCGGCGAGGTATTCGTAGAGCCACACCGTGAGGTCGCCGACGAGCATGACGTGGTTTCCGGAATTCATCGTCGGGTCGGCGGTGTTGCCGTTCCACAGTTCCCAGATGGTCGTCGCGCCTTGCTCCACCATGTAGCCCCAGCTCGGATAATCTTTTTGCGCGGCGATGGTGTAGCACAAATCCGCGCGGCCATTGTCCGAGAGCACACGGTTCAAATACTGTCCGCCGATCAGCCCCGTGCCGATGTGGCCGTGCGTTTCGTTTTCAATCTTGGCGACGAGATGGGCGAAGATTTTCGCCTTCATGTCATCCGGCACGAGACCAAACGCGAGCGGCAGCACGCAGGAACTTTGCGTGCCGTTGGAGTATTGGCCTTGGTCGCGGTCGAGGAATTTTTCATTGAATGACTTTTTGAAATCCTCCGCGAGTTTTCTCCAGCGCGCGGCGTCAGCGGTTTTGCCGAGTGAGTTCGCATAGCTTTCCATCAGGCGCAGGTCGTAATAAAAATACGCGGTGGCTAGCAGGGTCGTGTCGGTTTTCCGCGCCGGGTCTTTGGAGTGAATGAGATGCGCCTCCTCCGGCGGCACGCACCAATCACCGTAGCTGTCTTTAGCAATGATGTTGTCCGTCGCGAAGGTCAGCATGTGTTCCAGCCACAGCTTCGCGCTGTCGTAACTTTTTCCGATGCTCGCGCGGTCGCCGAACTGGCGTTCCAATGCGCTCGGAATAATTATCGCGCTGCTCGGCCACGTCACGTTGTCGGAATAGATCGGCCAGTAGGCGGGCGCGACGTCGGGGATGCTGCCGTTGGTGCGCTGCGCGTCAGTCATGTCCTGACGCCACTTGGCGTAGAGCGCGGAGATGTCGAAGAGATACGCCTCGCCCTTGCATTCCTCCGAGCGGTCGCCGAGCCAGCCTTGGCGTTCGTCGCGCTGCGGGCAATCGGTCGGGATGCTGCGATAATTTCCGCGCGTGCCCCAGACGATGTTGTGATAAATCTTGTTCAGCAATTCGTTCGAGCACGCGAAATTTCCGGCGCTCGGCAGATCGTCATTCACCACGCGGCCCTCGATGGAATTCAAATCCGGCTTGCCGGGAAAGCCCGTGACTTCGACGAAACGAAAGCCGTGCGTGATGAAACTCGGCTCCCACGTTTCCGTGCCGCCGCCGCGCAGCGTGTAAATGTCTGTGACTTCCGCGCCGCGCAGATTCGCCATGTAGAGCGAGCCGTCGGGTTTCAAAGTTTCCGCGTGGCGCAGCATGACGCTGGTTCCGGCTTTGCCGGAAACGTGAAGGCGACACCAGCCGACCATGTTCTGGCCGAGATCGTAAATGAAAATGCCGGGTTTGATTTCTTTTACTGAGATTGGCTTGAGCGTTCCCGTCACGCGGATCGGCTCTTGCATCTGCGCAGACAAAACGCCAGCGGGCGCGGAGACAATGGATGCGGGTTGCCACGACGCTTGGAGGGCGGACGGCTCTTCCGCAATTTTCTGGTTGTTGGCTTGAACACGCGGACGAGCCGTCCGCGCTCCGCCCGCTTTGCTCCAATCGCCGAGTTCCTTGCGCGCGTCGTATTCTTCGCCGTCGAATTCATTGTTCGCGAGGATCGGGCCGTCGGTGGTGAGCTGCCACGATTCGTCGCTGACGATTTCCTGCGCCGTGCCGTCGGCAAATTCCACGCGCAGATTCAGCAGCAGCTTCGGCCAGCCGAAGCTCACCGTGCCCGCGTAAGTTTTGCTGCGGGCAGAATAATAACGTCCACTGCCGAGAATCACGCCGAGCGTATTTTCGCCGCGTGACAAATTTTTCGTCACGTCGTAAGTCACATAAAACTGGCGCTTGTCGTATTGGGCAAAAGCGGGCGACAAAACGGCGTCGCCAATTTTCTTGCCGTTGAGATAAAGCTCGGACAAACCGAGGCCGCAGAAGGAGACCGTGGCGCGGGAGATTTTTTTCTCCACGGCAAAATCTTTCCGCAGATAACGCGCGGACTGGCGGCGGCTTTCCGCCGTGCGCGGATTGGTCCACGGCTCCATTTCCGCCGGGCCGATTTTTTTGGCGGCGACCCATTGCGAATCATCAAACGCAACGGTGTTCCAGCCGGCCTCCAGATTTTTGGAAACCTTCCATTGCTCGTCGGTCTGAATCACGAGCGGTTCGCCCTCGGTGAATTGAATCGTCAGCTTGGCGATGACGCCCGCCGGATTCGGCTCCGGGCCTTCGTTGCGGCCGACGAGTCCAAAGAAATAAGTCTGGCCGGATTCGAGGCGCGTGGTGATGTCATTCCATTTTACCGTTTTGAAATTATTGCGCGCGCCGAGGTCGAACTGGTCAATCCAGCCGCGACATTCGTTGTCGCCGGTGTATTCAAAGATGGCCTGCTTGATCTTGCGCCCGGCGGGCAGCGTGATGACGCGGCGAAAATAATTGGTTTCCAGCGGCGCGGAAATTTCCGGCTGGCCGGCGGGAAACCAAATCCACGAGGTGCCGGACAACAGGTTGGTGGTGTTCGCACCGTCCTGGCCGATCCACTTGGCATTCCAATCGGACGGATGCAAAATGCCCATCGTCCAGGAAGCGGGTTCGCTCCACGCAGATACTTTTCCGGCGGCATCCCAGACGCGGACTTGCCAGCAGCAGGTCTGGCGTGTGCTTAAATTTTTTCCGGCGTAGGGAATGAGGATGGATTCATCGGCAGAAATTTTGCCGCTGTCCCACAAGTCCGCGTTGCCGGATTTTAATTTTGGGGCACCCGACGCGACGCGGATTTGATACGCGCTTTGTTTCACGCCGCGTTCGCCGGAGACGAGCTGCCAGCTCAAGCGCGGCTGGGCGGCGTCAATGCCTTGCGGATTTTCCAGATGCTCGCAACGCAGGTGGCCGACGGTGACGGCGGCGAAAAGTTGGACGGTGGAAGCAAGCGCGAGGAGCGCGGCGGCGATTTTTTTCAGGCGGTTCATGACGATGGTGAATTTACCCAGAGACTATCTGGCACGCCGCTGATTGACGAGTTGGGACTGCGGAAAAACTGCCATTTATTTTGCGGAATGAGTCCGTTGCAAAAATAAAAAAAGCGGCCTTGGTGTTCTGAGTCACCAAGGCCGCTGCGTTTAGGGTTGGCAGATCAAGGATTGTAGATGAGCCGGTAGTAGGCTGAGCTGGGCACGACGCCGAGGTCGCTGAAGTCGTCAATGACTTGGAACAGGCCGCCCGCCGGCGCGTTCGTGGTCAGGAGGGACGCCCAGCTCACGAGGTTGGTGGAGCGTTGCGCGGTGTAGTTGAATCCGGGGATGCCCGCGAAATTCACGGTGGCCGTGCTGCCGCTGACGGTCACGGTAGCGTTCTGGCCGGTGATGAACGCCTGCGCGGTCAGGTTGACCGTGCCGGTCGCGATGCCGCCGAAGCCATCGTCCACCGTGTAGGTGAACTGGTCGTTAACGAGGTTCGTGTTGTAGTAGAGCGCGAAGCCGCTGTTGGTGGTGAGCGTGATGCCGTTGGTGCTCGTGCCGAAGTCGGTCACGGTCAGCGCGTCGCTGTCCACATCGGTGGCGTTCGTGACGAGGTCGGTGAGCCGGATGCGCCAAGTCGGTGTGGGGCCGCGATAGTAGCCGGCGAGCGTGACGATGGGCGCGTGGTTGGTGACGACTTGGGCGAGGGAGTTGGTGTTGCCGAAACAATTTATATCGCCGCCGTAAATTGCAGTGATGGTGTTTGTGCCGCGAGCGAGCGTGCTAATGCTGCCGCTGGTGGTGACACCCGCCGTGAGGCTGTTCGTGCTGAACGGGGTCGGGCCATTGAAGAATGTTACCGTGCCGGTGGCGTTGGTCGGCGTGACGTTGGCGGTGAAGGTGAGCGCACCGAGGTAGCCGGACGGATTGGATGAGGACGAAATCGCCACGCTGCTGACGGCCTGCGTGATGGTCACGGAGGCCGAGTTGGTGGCCGTGCCGAACGGGTTGGCCACGATTACGCGGTAGTTGCCCGAGGCGGAAACCGGTGGCGTGTTCAAGGTAAGCGCGGCGTTGGTTCCGCCGCTGATGGCGTTGGTGTTTTTGTCATACCATTGATAGGTGAACGGAGACCCACCGCCGACATTGGCGGTGAGCGTCACGGAGTTTCCATAGGCGATGTTGGTGCTGGCGGGGTTGATGACGACCGACGGGGCGTTGAGGGAGAAGTTGGTCAGGATGACTGCATTCGCCATCGTCACGACTTGGAAGCTGTAGGCGACGTTGTTGGAGACCACCACGCGACTGCCGGAAACCAGATTGGCGAACGCGCCGCTCAACGTGCTGCCGTTGGTGATGATGGTGAAACTGTCGGTCGGAGCCGGGGTGAAACCGCCGAGGAGATTCACGCTCAAACTGCCGCCGAGCGCGAGGGTCCCAGAGACGGAGAGGAAGTCGTAGTTCGTTGAGTCGTTGTTCACCGGGGTCGCTGGCGTGATGCCGCCGATGTCAAACAGGAGCTTCGCACCTGCGCCGTTTATCAGATTGCCGGTGACGGTGAGAAGGCCGTTGGAGTTGAGATCGCCCGGAGCCAGTGTGCTGTTGCCGTTGGTGAGCGTGCCGACGATGATGCCGTTGCCTTTGAACGTCTGGCCGTTGGTCAGACCGTAGATTCCGCCGCTAACGCCGGTGAAGTCGAGCGTAGCACCAGCGTTCACAACCAAATTTTGCGGGGCGTAAAGCGCACCCGCGCCGACCAGCGCCAGCGTGCCTTCATTGACGATGAAGTTAGTGATGGTGAAGCTGCTGGAGGCGGGAACTGAAACGGCCATTTTGCCCAGCCCGTCTTTGCGGACTGACCCGTTGAATCCGCTGCTCTTCGTTAAGATCAAGCCCATGTTCAAATCCGGATCCACGCCGGGAATGTCTTGCACGTTGATGACGTTGGTGAAGAGCTGCGTCACTGGCGCTTGCCCGCTGGCCGGGCCGAACAGGAAGCGAGCGCCCGTGCTGGCGTTGCCCTGATTGGTGAAGGTCGTGGCCGTCGTGGCGTTTGCTGTGATGATGAGGCCTGTGTTGTCCGGCCCAAGGATTCGGTAGCCCGCCGTGCTGCTGCCGGCGTAGGTGATGTCGAAGAACCCATTGGCGACCGTGAGGTTGTTGCTGAACTGCATGATGCCGCTGCTGGTGCAGTTGAAATAACCGTTGGTGGAGTAGCCGCCGCCGTTGAAGAACAGCGCGCCGGAACTGATGAGGTTGGTGCCGCCAAGGTTATTCAGGGAGTAGACCGTTTCGGTGCGCGCACCGAGAGACAGCGTTCCGGCATTGTTGGTGATATTGGCGGTGTCGGGCATCTGCTCATCGCGCGCGGTGGTGTAGTTGACAGTTGCGCCGGAGTTTATCAGCAGGTTGCCAC
>JANOBC010000083.1:0-21842 GCA_031411455.1 Limisphaerales bacterium | reverse complement strand
GCCTTCAATAATTTTCCACTGCGTTTGATTTTGTTCATGATGTTTTCTTTTGTTTGATGAAGGTGAGGATGTGGTCTTCGTTCAAGCCGTGGCTGCGGGCTTCAGTGAGCATCCGCTGATAAAGCTCGGTGAGCTTCGCTTTTTTTTTCTGCTCCGGCAGCGTGGTGACCGGGTCATCCAGCTTCACGAACGAACCGAAGCCGCGCTGGCCGTCAATCAAACCCTTGAGCGCGAGTTCGCGGTAAGCCTTGGCCACGGTGTTGGGGTTCACGCCGAGCAGTTCGTTCAATTCGCGGATGGTGGGCAACCGGTCGCCGTGCGCCAGCGTGCCGTCAGCCATCGCGGACGTGAGCCGGTTGGCAATCTGCTTGTAGGCGGGAATGCCGGAGTGCAGCTCAATCTTCCAGTCTTTCAAAAGTGCGGGGAGGCTCATGCTTGTGTTATTGTGTTAGCATAGTAATACAACAAGCGCAGCGGTCAATGAAAATTTATCGGCAAGTCAGTTTGTGGTCAGGCCTCGAAGTTTTTTAATTGCTTCATCGCAAGTTGCATGGGCGCCCAACCAATGATGATGGAGAGCATCACAAAACCGCCGATGCTGGCGAGCGCCCAGTCGGTGTGGGCGTGATAGCCGCCGCCGCCCAGCACGAGCAATGCGAGGGAGGCGAGGATGTAAACGGAACTCAACACGAAACACAGCGTGCCACCAAAGCCGCTGACGATTTTGTTCGGGTTGGTTTCCTTCACGTTTGGAAATAAAACGCCGAGGCCGATGGCAAGTCCGTTGAGCGCGAAGGTCATGGCCGTGATGACCGCGCCGAAAAACGCGACGTCGTCCCACGGCATTTTCAGCAGGTAGCACGAGAGGATGACGAGGCCGAGCGTGATGACGAGGGAGAGCGTGCTGGTGAGCCAGTATTTCGTTTTGACGATGCGTTGCAATCCCATCGGCGACATGCCGACGATCCAGAGGCGACGGCCTTCGAGGGAAAATTGTGGGAACACAAACCGCGTGGTGACGGACGCAAGATTGAACGCGCACGCGCCGAGGTTCAGGAATGCGACGGCGTGAATCCAAAACGGACTGGTGAGCTGGTGCGTGAAGTTGCGGAGGTTGATGATGTAGACGCCGAGCAGGCCGAAGAACATCACGGACTGGCCCCATTGCGTGGTATCGCGCCAGAACATCCGCAAATCTTTCACGGCGATGGCGCGTGTGTCGGGTGGCAGCCAGAAGAATTTGGCGAACAGATTTTCCAGAAAGCCAGGCGCGCGGGATGGTTTTCCGGCGTTGCGAAAATTTAATTTGAATCCCCCGCCCGCGCGGCTTTGCACGGCGGAGGCGGTGTCGTAAAAAACCTTTCCAAACCGCGTGTAGGCGATGCCGCCGAAGAAGAGCGTGTGGCTCAAGAGGACGCCGGCGAAAAAGAGCGCGTTGTTAGTGATGCCCTCGGCCCATTGCAGGACGGCAGTGGAGAGCCAGTAGCTCGGCAGGAACGGGAACATGGTGAAGCGCGTTTTGGCGAGCAGCTTGTCGAGCGCCTCGTAAGTGCGCTTGTCGAGCAGGTTGTCATCAATGGGATTCGTCTTCCACCAGAAGGCGACGAAGGCGAGCAGCACCACCGCCACGCCGACGAGGACGAGTTGAAAACTTTTCCGATCCAAATGCCGCCCGATGACGATGGCCGCCGCCGAACCGAACACGCCCGGCAGCACGATAAACAGCGCAATGAGCAGCACGGTCAGCGGATAAAAATGCCACGGCTGGTCGCGCACCAGACCAAACGCGACGAGCAGCGGCGCGATCAAAAATAAAAAAGCCCACGAGGCGAGGATGGAGGACTCGATGAATTTCCAGCGGAAGATGGTTTGCGTGGAGACGGGCAGCGAAAGCAGAAAAGCGGTTTCGCGATTGCGGAACAGGTTGGTGTAGCTGATGACGAGATTGCTCAAGAGCAACAGCGCGAATAAAAATGCGAAGAGCGTGTAGAGCAGGCGTTCCGTGAGCACCGCGCCGAGGCCGGGAAACTTGGCCATGAACTTCATCCCGTAGTAAAACAACTCGAACGCGAGCACAAGGTAGCCGACGACGAAGAGGCTGATGATGCCGGTGAGCAGGCGCGATTGCTGGCGCACGGCCATGAGCCGCCGCCAGCTATGGACGGCGTTCGTCCGCAAGAGCAGCAGCAGCGGCGAAGTTTTTATCTGGCTGGCGATTCCCGGCACGCGTAGAAAGTAGCTTGCGGTCAACCGCTCGGCAACTGGTGAAAACAACTGGGCAATGTCTATCCTCATTCGGTGGGGCGAGCGTCCGCGCAAGCCGCTTAAACCCTAGTCTCACGCGGCTCACGAGGACGCTCGCCCCCACCGGCCTTTTGAATTGAGGACACCACCAAACAACTGCTGCTGGCCGCATTTCCGGGCGCAATTTTTTTGAGGCAGTAGTGGCGGGAAAATTTTAATCCACCTAATTCTCTGCCAGCAGGCTGGGTTCAATCTTATCCACCATCGCCTCCAGCGTGTGATTTTCCTGCACGACGCGTTGCGCGTGGCGAGAAATTTTTTCAAACAACTCACGATTCGCGCACAGCTCGCGGATGGCGCGGGCGCAATCCGCCGCATCGCCCGCCGCGAACGTCATGGCCGTCTCACGATTGCGGAACAGTTCACCGCTGCCGCCCGTCGTGGTGCCGATCACCGCCAGCCCGCTCGCGATAGCCTCCAGCGGCGTGATGGCAAACGGCTCGTCCCATTCCGACGGAAACACCAGCGCATCATGCTCCGCGAAAATGCGCGGCAACTCCGCGCGCGGCAACTTACCGAGAAAATTCACGCGCCGCTCCAAGCCAAGTCGCATGACTTGGGCGCGCAATTCGTTTTCGTAGTCGGGAAAATAGCCGCCGCCGGCGATGGAAAAAGTGAGTTCAGCAAATTGTTTTTCCTGCGCCAGCAAACCCAGCGCCGTGACGACCGTGTGAACGCCTTTCTGCTGGATCAACTGTCCCGCGAACAGCAGCCGCCGCACCGGCCAACGTTCCCGCGTCACCCCGGCAAAAGGCGTCTGCTCGATGCCCCAGTGCGCCACGACCGACTGGCGCGGCGCGGGCGTGATGCCGTGCCGCACCGCGACCTGCCGGAGAAATTCACTGGCGAAGTGACAGGTGCGATTTGCCATCACCGGCCAACCGCGCACGAGAAACGTGTTGCCAAACAGCGTGCGCACCACCGCATTTCTTTGCGCTGCCCCCGCCAGCCACGCCCCGATACGCCACGAGGCAAAACTGGCGTCCGACAAAAAAAACGCGCAGCGAAAACCCAGCCAGTGCGCCGTGAGCGCCAGCCAATAACAGAGGCCGGACTGGTTCCAGAAATAAACGACGTCGGGCGAAAAACAGAGCAGCGCGTTTTTCAGCAGCCGCATTTCCTTCCGCTTGTCATGCAGTGGGTCGGTCGGGCTGATGTTGAACTGTAGCGAGCGTTCCACGTTAGTCTCGCCCGCCGGGGTTTCGGTTTTCCCGTTACGGAAATTGCTGGTGAGCACCTGCACGATGTGGCCGCGCGCCCGAAGTTGCTCCACGACATCGCGGCAACCGAGTTCGTAGCCACCGACGTGCTGCGGCGGATACAGGTTGGAGACGACTAAAATTTTCATTTCACCGGCTCCAATTGGCCGAGGCACGCCTGTAAAACTTTTTCCACCGGCAATGTTTTCATGCACTGGATGTCGTAGGGACAGCCGGTGACCCAGTGCAAGCGCGGCAGCCGATGGTAACAGCCCTGACACACGACGTCGCTGACGACGAAATTTTTTCGCACGTCCGCCGCGTAAAAAAACTGCGGCGAGGTCGGCCCCCACACCGCCACCGCTGGCGTGCGCGTGCAGGCCGCGATGTGCAGCAGCCCGGAGTCAATGCCCACAAATAATTGCGCGCGGCCAATCAGCGCGAAGCAGTCTTCAATGGACAATTGATCCACGAGCGACACCACGCCGGGAATGGTGTCCACCGCTACCTGCCCGAAATTCATGTAACGCCCCACGCCGAGCTGCGCGATGCTGGTGCAGCCCTGCGCCCGGAGCGACGCCACCAATTGTGTCCAGTGTTCGCGCGGCCATTCCTTCACCGTCCAACTTGGGCCGGGATGGATGAGGACGAGTTTTTCCACCGCGATTTTTTTTTCGGCGAGCAGTTTGGAAACTTTTTCCTCGGCGGCGGACGAAACGGAAATCTGCGGATGAGTTTCCACCACGGGCAGCCCGAACTGGCGGCAAAATTCCACGAGCATCGTCTCCTGCGCCACCAATCCTGGCGTGTCATCGCCGTGAGCGAAGTGGTAAAAGCCGCCGAGCAAAAAACGATACCAGTGACCCACGGTGCCGATGGGCTTGAAAGAAGTGATGCGCTGGGTGAGGCCGGCAATTGTTGGCACCGCCGCAAAATCGGCGTGGCAATTGTAGATGAAGGTCGCGCCGGGATGCCGCCGCATAAGTTCGCGCGCCGGTCCGACGGTGCAGATGATGTCGCCCATGCCGGTGAAGCGCGAAAAAATCACCGGCCGCCGCCCCGTCCGCAAAATCACCGGCAGCAACACGCGAAGAACATAGCCCAGTGCCGCCGCGTGCCGCGCGAGCAGCGCGGCAAGGCGTGGGGTTTCTTTTTTTTCGGCGGCCACGCACGGATTGTGAAGATTTCCGCCGCGAATGGCAAAACGGAAAGACGGCGGGCGGCTTTGCGATTGGATTTCAGCGGGGGAATGTTGCACCCTCGCCGCATGGCATTTGAACCAGAATCCCCGTCGCCGCTGGATTCGCTCTGGCAGGAATACTCCCGCGTCTTTCGCGATTGGGACGACCTCACGCTCGCGCGCTGGCTCGCGCAGACGCTCGGCCAGCTCGAAGGCCGCGCGTGGCGGCTTTCGCATCCGCTCGTCGGCGCGTATCGCCTCGCCGCGAAAATCGGCCATGACCGCGGCATCTGGTCCAAGCGCATGGCCACCGCGCCCGCCGCCTACGCGGAATCGCCCTGCTGTCGCGCGCCGTTTCTCCCGCTGCTCACGCGCGACATCAAGACCGAAGGACTCATTTGTCAGCACTGCAATGAAATTTTATTGCCGTTCGAGGAAATTCCCGTCGAGTATCGCGAAGCCCTCCAAGTTTGGGCGGAACAATACGAACCCGTCCACGCCGTTGCCCACTGGGATGACCGCCAGCGCCGCAAGTCCGGCAACTACGATGACGCGTTTGAGAACGCCGCGCTCTCGGCGGAAAAACTACTCGCCTTCAGCGGCAAAAATCTCGCCGTGAAACTTCTCGATTCCTACGCCGCCGTGATTTGGGAAGATCAGGATGAATGTCTGGAAGTCCGCCCGGAAGATTTGCCGGTTTGATTTTTGGTGGCGTTTGTCGCGCGGCGACAAACTTTGCCTGCGGAGCTGGCACTGGCGAGGTGGCAACATCCTGATTCCCCACATCCAACTCTGCCGTCGCCTGACGCTGCGCTCGGCGACGGGCTGGCTCCCAGCGCGAGCCAGCCCACCACTACCATCATCAAATTTTCGTCCCGGAAAAACCATCATCACAGTTTGTCGAGCATGGCGTTTTTGAAATTTCCCACCGCCCGCCGTCGCCGAAAAGCGCCAGAGGGCTGGCGCACTCCGGGACGCTGCCGCGTTTTCGTCTGCGCATCTTTCGCGCGAAGCGTCTTGGACTGCGGTGGCCCTCCACCGCTTTTTTCGCAGGGAAATAAAATCAACCGCAAACCAAATAAAATCCGCAAAAGTAAAAAATCCTATTCGCGGATTTCGTTCGGCTCGCGGTTTTTATTCCGCTTTCTCGCCGCGATGATCTTTGGCGATGAGCATGTAGATGGCGGGAATCACGAGCAACGTGAAGAGTGTGCCGATGGCCATGCCGGAGACGACGATGAGGCCGATGGAATTCCGCGCCGCTGCCCCCGCGCCCGTGACCATCGTCAGCGGGAAGTGACCGGCGACGGTCGCGACGCTCGTCATCAGCACGGGGCGCAACCGCAGCAGTGAGGCTTCGCGGATGGCCTGGAGTTTCGTGCGCCCGCCGCGCTGAAGTTCGTTGGCGAATTGCACAATCAAAATTCCGTTCTTCGACACGAGGCCGACGAGGGTGACGAGGCCGACTTGCGCGTAGATGTTCAGCGTGGTGGTCCAGCCGTTGGTCCAGAAGGGCACAGCGGGGCTGGGCATTTTCAGGAAGCAAAAGATGATGGCGCCAAACATCGCGAGCGGCACGGAGCCGAGCAGGATGATGAGCGGGTCGCGGAAGCTGTTGAACTGCGCGGCCAGCACGAGGAAGATCAGCACGAGCGATAGAATGAGCGCGGGGAGAAATTTATTTCCCTCGGTGCGGAGCTGGCGCGATTCGCCGGTGTAATCTACGCGGAAACCGGCGGGCAAGGTTTTGGCACATTCGTCTTCAAGAAATTTCAGCGCGCCATCCAGCGGCACGATGGCGACGCCGCTTAACTTCACGGAGTTCAATTGCTGAAAGCGGTTCAGCGAACGCGGCGTGGTTTTCTTTTCCAGATGCGCAAAGGTGCTGACGGGAATCAGTTTTCCTTCCGGACCGGTGACGTAATTATTTTCCAACTGCTCGGGGTTCAGGCGCGCGATGCGATCGAGCTGCGGGATGACTTTGTAGCTGCGGCCAGCGAGGCTGAAACGGTTGACGTAGTTGCCGCCGACGAGGGCGGCGAGGTCGGAGCCGACGGTTTGGAGGCTTAAGCCGAGCGCCGCAACTTTGTCGCGGTCAATCACGAGTTGCACTTCTGGCTGATCCAGCTTGGTGTCCACGATGGGCGGGAAGGCGAACATCCCGTTCGTGGCGGCCTTCTGCGCGAGGGCGGTGACGAAGGTCATGATGTCCGCCGGTTCGGCGGTGGCGGAAACCACGAACTCGATGGGAAACTGTCCGCCGCCGGGGAGCGCGGGCGGCGTGACCATGAACATCCGCACGCCGGGAATCTGGCTGACCGCACCTTGCATGAGGGGCTGGAGTTCCATCGTCGTGCGTTTGCGTTCCGCCCATGGCTTGGTGACGATGCCGCCAAAACCGCTGTCGGAGAAGGTCAGTTGAAATGCGTGGTCGTATTCCGGCACGCTGGAAAATTTTTTGAAAACTTCGTCCGCATAAAACGAAGTCGCCTCGATGGTCGCGTCTGCCGGGCCTTCGAGAATTCCAAACACGACGCCTTGATCTTCCGTGGGCGCGAGTTCTTTCCCGTTCCATGCGAAGTAGAACATCGGAACCATCACCAAGCTCAAGCCCAGCCACAAGCTGTAGACCGCCGGGCGCGCGGCGAGCGTGGCGTCAATGACCCGGCCATAAAAAATTTTCAACCGTTCAAACTGGCGGTTGATGAAGCCCGGCAGGCCGCGCTCCTCGACTTCCTTGTGCAAGAAATGCGCCGCCATCACTGGCGACAACGTGAGCGCCACGATGCCGGAAATCGTCACCGCCCCCGCGAGTGTCAGCGCAAATTCACGGAACAGCGAGCCGGTCAGCCCGCCTTGAAACGCGATGGGCGCATACACCGTCGCCAGCGTGATGGTCATCGCAATGACGGGGCCGACGAGTTCACGCGCGCCGAGGATGGCGGCGTCGAAGGGCGATTTGCCTTCGCGGACGTGGCGTTCCACGTTTTCCACGACCACGATGGCGTCGTCCAC
Organism: Limisphaerales bacterium; assembly: GCA_031411455.1. GTDB lineage: Bacteria > Verrucomicrobiota > Verrucomicrobiia > Limisphaerales > UBA11358 > UBA11358. The sequence continues at coordinate 14,144 of JANOBC010000083.1, read as the reverse complement.
CACCAGCCCGACGGACAGCACGACGGCGAGCAGCGTGAGCAAGTTCAGCGAGAAGCCAAACGTCTGCATCAGGAACACGCCGCCGATGAGCGAGAGCGGAATGGCCGCCAGCGGAATCAGCACCGAGCGGAACGAGCCGAGGAAAAGAAAAATCACCACGCTCACGATGAGCAGCGTTTCCGTGAGCGTCTTCAGCACTTCGTGAATGGCGTCTTCAATATATTTCGTCGCGTCATACGCCACGAAGCCGGTGAGGCCGGAGGGAAGTTCCTTGCTGATGGCGGCCATCTCGGTGCGGACGCGCTTGATGACATCGAGCGAATTCGCGTTCGGCAAAACCCAGATGCCCATGAACACCGCGCGTTCGCCGCTGAAACGAACTTCGCTGTCGTAATCTTCCGCGCCCAGCACCACATCGGCGATGTCGGCGAGCCGCACGAGGTGGTCGCCCTCGCGGCGGACGACGAGCTGCTTGAATTCCTCCACGCTCCGCATGTCCGTGTTCGCCGTGAGGTTCACCTGCACGAGCGAACCGCGCGTGCGGCCCACAGCGGCGAGAAAATTATTTGCCGCCAGCGCCACGCGAACTTGGTTCGGGCTGATGTTGAACGCGGCGAGCCGGTCGGACTTCAGCCAGATGCGCATGGCAAAGGTGCGTCCGCCAAGAATGTCCGCGCGCTGCACGCCTTCGAGCGCGGCGAGGCGCGGCTGGACGATGCGCGTGAGGTAGTCGGTGATCTGATTCGCTTCGAGAACTTTCGGCGAGGAAAAACTCAAGTAGGCCGAGGCAAATTGCGAATCCGCCGTCTCGATGTTGATGATGGGAACTTCGGATTCCGGCGGCAGTTCGTTGCGGACTTGGTTGACCTTGGAATTGATTTCCGCGAGCGCCCGCTTGCCGTCGTAATTTAATTTCAGCCGCGCCGTGATTTTCGAGACGCTCAACTGGCTGCTGGATTCGACGTAGTCAATGCCGTCCGCCGCCGCGATGGCGCGTTCGAGCGGCTGTGTGACGAAACCGCGCACGAGTTCCGCGCTCGCGCCGACGTAGGCGGTCGTCACGGTGACGGTGGCGTTTTCGTTGCGCGGATACTGCCGGACAACGAGCGTGCGGATGGCCTGCAACCCCGCGATCAAAATGATCAGGTTGACGACAATCGCGAGGACTGGCCGCCGGATGAACAGGTCGGTGAAGGAAGATTTCATGCTAATGAGTCCGGCGGATTGAGTCCGGCAATAAAAATTGTGCGGTCACTTTCCCCTCATCCCGGCCCTCTCCCCGGGGGAGAGGGAGAACCGTTTGCCGCTCAAACAAAAAATCTGGCGCTGAATCTGTGCGGATGACTACGGAAAAGCGCGACGCGTCCCTAGCTGCTCCCTCGCCCCAAGGGAGAGGGCCGGGGTGAGGGGAAACGCGATACCCAATTTCAAAGTGATTTTTCATTTGCGCAAAAAGTGGCGTTCAAGAATTCGGCGGCGTCGGGGTCTTGCTGGCTTTCGGCGTCATTTCATTGTTCTCCACGATGCTCATGCCGTTGCGCAGTTTGAAAATTCCTGCCGAGGCAATCTTGTCGCCGGGATTCAAACCAGAAATCACGCTCACAAAATCGCCCTGCGCGCGACCGGTCTTGATAAATTTTTGCTGCACGGTGGAATTCGTCTTGCCGTCTTCCACTTTCGTTTGAATCACAAACACCGAGTCGCCATAGGGCGCGCTCAACAGCGACGTGGACGGAATCACCAACACCTTCGCATCGCCCGGCATCACAACTTCCGCGCGCACGAACATTCCGGGGCGCAGCAGCTTGTCGGCGTTCGCCAATTTCGCGCGGATGCCGACGCTGCGCGTGGCGGCGTCGAGGTCAGGATTGATGGCGGCCACTTCGCCGTCAAAAAATTTTCCCGGAAACGTGTCGCTCGTCACGCGCACGGCGAGGCCGGGGGAAATTTTCCCCAAATCCTGCTGCGGCAATGAGAAGTCCGCGAACACCGGGGCGAGCGCCTGCAAGGACACGATGGCTTTGCCTGCGGGAATCTGCTCGCCCAAATTAATCTGCCGGATGCCGAGCTGCCCGGTGAACGGCGCGCGGATGTTTTTCTTCTCGATGGCCGCGCGGAACGTGTCCGCGTTGGCGTTCGCCTGCTTGAGCGACGCTTCGGATTGGTCGAGTTCGGATTTGGAGGCGGTGTTGTCCGATTGTAATTTGCGCGTGCGCTCGGCGGTGAGTTTGGCGAAGTCCGCTGTCGCTTCCGCCGCGCGCAACTGCGCGTCTTCCGTCGCAGTGTCGAGCTTCACGAGCAGGTCGCCCTTCGTCACCTGCGCGCCGGATTCAAAGGCGATTTCCGTGACCGTGCCGCTGATTTCCGGCATGATGATGACGCCCTGCTCGGCATTGATGGAGCCGACGGCGAACAGCGAATCGCGCCACTGTTCCTCGTGCGCCACGGCGGCGGCGATGGTCTCCGGCGGCGGCTGAAAAGTTTTGCCGAACGCAATCATCGAACGAATTTGCAGCACCTTAATGCCGGCGAGGATGATGAAAATGGCGGCCACAATTCCGACCGCAATCAACACGGGACGTTTCATAAGGCCGCGAATTTAGATTTCCTCCGACGGCGTGTCAAACACTTGTTTGAATTATCCGGGATTATGCCGTTGCAGGCAGAGGCCCGTGTTGGTGGGATTGGTCGCGCTGCGGCCAATCCAGTCGCCGCGCGACCGGACCCACCACCGCAGGGACGCTCGCCCCACCAAACTCACCCACTTGCAAAAAAATTCAGCCGCCACGGCATAATCCCAAACCACCAAGCCCGCTGTTGCCCCATTGGGAATTGAACTTTACACACGCCACCCCTTCGTCAAATGATGTTGCGATGAAGAAATTCAAATTTCTCGCCGCCGTCCTCCTCGCGCTGTCGCTGCTTGGCGGTTCCGCCCGCGCCGCCATCACCGCCGTTGGCAAAGCTGATCCCAATCCGCAGGCCAAAAAACTGTGCGAAGCCGTCGCCATGATCACCGGCGTCGCCATCTCGCCGCTCATGGGCGTCGGCGGTGTCGGCGCGTGGAAATATTTCTCCGCCCAGACGCCCGAAGAAAAGGCGCATCTGCCGTGGTTCGCCAATCCGCTCTTCTGGGTGCCGGCGCTGTTGATCGTCCTCGTGTGCTTCGCCAAAGACACCGCTGGAACCACCGTGTTGCCAACCGCGCTCAAAAAGCCGCTCGACGCCATCGAAACCGTCGAGCACAAAATCTCCGGCCTCGTCGCCACCGGCGCGTTCGTGCCGCTCGTGGCCTCTGTGTTCACTGCGCCCGCCGCGCCGGATGGCGCTTCGCTCGCCGCGCTCGGTTTCGCCACGGTTGACCTGCACTGGCTCTACAACGCGCTGATGATTCCCTTTGCGATGGCTGCGTTCTTCATCGTCTTTCTCGCGTCCAACGCCATCAACATCCTCATTCTCATCAGCCCGTTCACCACCGTGGACACCGCGTTGAAACTGTTCCGCACCGCCATTCTCGGCACGGTTATCGGCAGTTCTGTGGTCGGTTCCTGGTCTGGGCATCCGTGGGTGGGCGCGGCGTGGTCGGCCATCATTATTTTGATTTCCTATTTCATCGCGGGCTGGAGCTTTCGCCTTTCGCATTTCGGACTCGTGTTCCTCTGGGATTTTTTCACCGGACGCAAAACTCGTTTCACACCCGACGCCACGGCGAACAAACTGTTCCTCGGTCGCAAGATCAACCAAGTCCCCTCCCGCACCTACGGCCAGCTTTCGCACAATGAAAAAGGCGAACTCATCCTCAACTACCGTCCGTGGCTCATCCTGCCGCAACGCACGCTTGTCCTGCCCGATGGCAAATACGAAGCCGGACGCGGCATTTTCTACTCCGAGATCTTGCAGGTCGAGGGCGACAGCGCGAAGACCGTGATTCTCCTGCCGCCGCGCTACCTCGGCCACGAGGAAGAAGTTGCGCGGATTTACCATCTCGCCGGCACCCGCGATGTCGGCCTGCGGGCGGCGTGGGCTTGGTTCAAGAGTTTGTTCAGCAGCAAGGCGACCGCGAGTGCAGCTTGACACTGTTGGGCAATCCTCCTCCTCCTCATCCTCGCTTGGCAATATTGAATTCGAGAACGAGCACGAACCGTTCACCGGCAAGGTGAAGGATATAGCAGTTCATTTTAACCTTGGGACAATATCCACGTTGCCGCTTCCGGTTCCCCAAGGGAGAGGGTTAGGGTGAGGGGAAAGGAGTTGCCCAACTTTCAACAGCCACAGTTTTATTGGAAATGCTCCAAACTAAAGGTTCACACGGCTCGAGGACGCTCGCCCCACCAGTTTTTTGAAACGGATTCCCTTCTGCATTTGCCAGTTTCCCACTAAAACCCCCGTCCCCAATTTGTAACCAACACTGGTGACAAGACGGAACCCGAAACCATGATAAGCTTTTCACAGTTGAGCGGCGGAGAGTAGTGACCTTCGTCCCAAAAAATTTAAGTGTTGTTTCGCGAGGCCGGAGTAGTGTCCGGCCTCGCTTCTTTTTTGCCCACGCCTGCTTTAAATTCTGGCGGTTATCACCCACGATGAATGATTTATGATTTGGTCAACGTGGACGCCGTCCATCTTCGTGCCAAAACCATTCAATTCCTCTCTGCCGCCGGGAATTAACCGGCCCAAAAACAATTTTGCCGAAGGTAAGGGCTGTGATAGATTCCGTGCTAGACAGTTTTATGGCCAGGCAAACACTTGATAAAATCAATAACCTGAAGGGTTTTAAGGCGTTTTGCCCTAGGCCTTGGGATAGGCGGGAGAAACGGTCGGAAAATATGTTCAAAAAAAAGGTAAAAAAAGTTTGACCCACGCTTGACCCTCTGCGAAATTGCCCACGCACACGGAAAAAACAACACACACTATAATGAAAAAAACACTACTGATTGCTGCGGCCGCGCTTGCTGCCAGCGTCATTTCCTCCCAAGCGCAAGTCTACTCACAGAATATTGTGGGTTATGCGAATGTCATCACCCCTAACGCGGGCGCTAACTACCTCATCTCTGTTCCCTTCAAGATGGGTGTCAGCAATGGTGCGAATGAAGTTCTCCCCAATCTTCCTGAATTTAGTTCAGTTTTGATTTGGAACACTGGAAGTTCAAGCTACGCGAGCTATCAGACCGATACTGGTTCTCCGACGGGTTGGACCGATGGTGCTAACCCGGTTCCTCCGCCGCTTCTTCCTGTGGGACAAGGTTTCTTTGTGAGCCCTGCAAACAGCAATGTTACCAATACTTTTGTTGGGGCTATTGCAATTAATGTTGGAACATCTAATGTCATGACTTTGGCCAACTCTGGTGCTAACTATCTCGTTGGTGCCGTAGTTCCTTATGCCGGGTCTGTTACCAATGGCAGCAATTCTGGCGGGGGTATTAACCTTAAAGCCCTTCCTGAATTTAGCTCTGTTTTGATTTGGAATCCAAACACTTCAAGTTTCGCGGGCTATCAGACTGACACAGGTTCTCCTACTGGCTGGACTGATGGTGCTAATCCGGTCACTCCCCCGTCTCTCACTGTTGGTCAAGGCTTCTTCATCAGTCCTTCTGATGTCAATGCGAAATGGACGATCGGACTGTAATTTGGTTTCAGAATAACTCCCAATAAAAAACGAAAAAATCAACAAATACTAAAATGAAAAAAACAATCATTACTTCAGTCATTGCCTTTGCAATGGCTGGTGCTTCATTCGCTCAAGGAACAATTAACTGGGGTTCTACTGCCCTGACTCCTTCAGCAATTACTTATCAAACCAATTCAACTGCCTACAGCCCTCTCTTGGGTGGTGGTTCGACAGGAAGTGGAGCAGTTGGAGCTACTGCCAACACTCCTGGTGGATTCTATTTTCAGCTCATTTACGCTTCTGGCGTGGCTGTTGCCTCTCCGGGATCGTTGGCTGCACTTAACTCTACATGGACGTCTGCTGGAACTAGCTTCGTTGGAACTAACCAGACTGGCACAGCTGGACGCGTGATTTCTGCTAAAACAGACACGGGTGCGGTTGCTCCTTGGGCAAACGGTGTGACCAACAGCATCATTTTGGCTGGCTGGTCTGCTAACATGGGTTCTACTTATGCGGCCGCTTTGGCTAGCCTCGCGGCTACTGGCACTATTGTTGGACCTGGCTACTTCGGTTTGTCCAATGTGGGTTACATTAACCCCGGAACGGCCAACCCTGGTGTCTCTGCATTTGCGAACGCTGCTGGTTCACAAGGTCTCCCGATCTTCTCGCTTAACACACAGTTGTTCCTCGTCCCCGTTGCTGCGGTTCCGGAACCCGGCACGATGGCGCTCGCTGGTTTGGGTGGTTTGGCCATGTTGGCTCTCCGCCGCAAGAAATAATCTAGCTTAAGTTTCAACAACCCCGCCGGCGCAAGCTGGCGGGGTTTTTCTATTACCAAATTAACCGCCAAGACGCCAAGGACGCCAAGTAAGGAATCGTATTTTAATTCTTGGCGTCTTGGCGGTTAATCTTGGCAACTTTGTTTTCCAACTGGTGTTCACCTTGCCAGCAATTATATTTCAACCATGAAACTTGCCGGCCAATTCATCCTCGCACTCGGGTTCGCCGTGGTCCTCGCGTCCACCGCCCGCGCTGGCAGTCAATCTTCCACCGGCAATCCTTACACCACCATTTCGGAGCGTAACGTCTTTGCTCTGGTTCCCATCCCCACCAATCCACCAGTCACGGATAGCATCCCGAAAGATCCGCCGCCCAAAATCACGCCTAACGGCATCATTTCCCTGTTCGGCAAGTTGGAGGTGTTGTTCAAGGTGGCGGTGAAACCTACGCCCGGCCAGCCCGCCAAAGATGAGTCTCATGTGATGGGTGAAGGGGAGCGGGAGAATGACATTGAGGTGATCAGGATTGATCAGGCCGGGGAGAAGATAACCTTCCGCAATCACGGTGAACTGCAAGAACTGGCCTTGGCCGAGGCGCCCAAGATTACGACGCCCGCCGCGACGGTGGCGGGCGGAATTCCCATTCCTGCCGGGGCATCGGCGGGGGGATTGAATCCGACGGCAGCGTCGCGCTTTGGTCGTCCCGCTGGCAGCACCGTTACCAAAGGAACCGCTGCGGCCAGCAATGCCACTCCTACAGAACCGGTGGCCGCCACTACCGGCGACCGGCAAATTTACAATCCGGCGGCCGATGTCAAACCCCCCGGCACTGCGAATCTTGCGCCTGAAGATGCGGTGCTGGTGAATTACATGGATGCCAAATCCAAAAACGATCCCGCCGCCGCGCTCTTTCCAGTTTCCGCCAAAGACAAAAAGGATGCGGATGCCTTTTTGGCTAATCCGAACGCTACGGACAAGTGAAGTTCGGGTGGATTAGCGGCGGCATCAGTCAAAGAAACTTCCGAACTACTGGAGCAACATTGGCTGCTTTTCTCTCCCAGCGGGAGAGGGATTGAGGGTGAGTGAGAACGGACACGATTTCACCCGGCGCAAACACATTTTCTAAAAAGTATTTTAGTCATTTAGAGCGGTTTAATTAAAACTGTAGCCGAAAGATGGGCGGGCGGCTGGGAGTGGCGCGGCAGCGTCTTGGAGTGCGCCAGTCCGCTGGCGCTTTGGCCTCGTCAGCCCTGCGAATGCAAAGCGGCCGAGGGCTGCCGCAGTCCAAAACCTCGCGGCGATTCATGACCCGCTCGAAAAACAGCCACGGCTTTATTTAATCCGCTCTAAACTCATATCTGCGAAAATCTGCGGCATTTGCGGATAAAACCCCAGATTGTTTGTGAAGGGCATAATTCCGGTGTTCTTCATATTTTCCTCGACATATTACAGGGAATTCACGAAAGATAGTTCCTCAGTCGCAGGCAGTGTTCTGCGGGTCAAAGCCGCACCGCAGGGCCGTGAAATGTTGCCGCCGGATAATGACCAAACCAAATTCAAACCTATGACTCTTACCAAACGTGACCTCGTGGTGCGCATCAGCGATGAGACCGGGTTAATCCAAAGCCAGGTCTTTGACGTGGTGCAGAAAACGTTGGATCACATCGCCGAATCTCTGGCCAAAGGTGACAAGGTAGAACTCCGCAACTTCGGCGTCTTTGAAGTCAAGACCCGCAAAGCCCGCGTGGGCCGCAACCCCAACAAACCAGAAACGGATGTGCCAATCCCCGCGCGCGCCATGGTGAAATTCAAAGCTGGCAAAGAAATGCGCGCCGAAGTCCTCAAGCTACCCGCGAAGAGTTGAGCCACAGATTTTCACAGATGGAACACAGATTTGGAAACTGGGTCGTGCGAAGAACGCAAAGTTGGCGAAGGGAAACGGCTCCGTCGGCCTTCGCTCCCTTCGCGTTCTGCGCGCAACCTTTCCTGGCTTAATTTGTGTTTCATTTGTGTCTATCTGTGGCTAAAAAGTTTTTCTCCCGGCTTTCCTAATCGGATTTTTTTTTTATCCTGTCCGACATGGAACGACTGCCTGGATTCCGCGATTTTTATCCCGAACCTTTGCCGCACCCCGATGTGTGGAGCGCCGACGCGCGCCAATATATTTTCGACCAGTGGCGCAAGATTGCCAAGCGCTATGGCTTCCGGGAATACGATGGCCCGCCGCTGGAACCGTTGGAACTCTTCACCACCAAGTCCGGCGCGGAAATCGTCGGCCAGCTCTACAATTTCAAGGACAAGGGCGACCGCGAAATCTCGTTGCGCCCGGAGATGACGCCCACACTCGCGCGCATGGCCGCCGCGCACGAACGCAATTACAAGAAGCCGATGAAGTGGTTCGCCATCCCGCAGCTCTTCCGCTACGAACGCCAGCAGAAAGGTCGCTTGCGGGAACATTTTCAGTTCAACGCCGACCTCATCGGCGAGACCGATCCGGCGGCGGATGCGGAATTGATCGCGCTGCTGATTGATACGTTGCGGGCGTTTGGTTTGACGGCGGAGGATTTTGTCATCCGCTTGAGCAGCCGCAATGCGTGGCAGGAATTTTTTGAAACTAGAAGTCAGGAGTCAGAAACCAGAAGTCAGAATGCCTACGACTTTTTTCAAATCATAGATAAGCTCGAACGCACACCGCCGGAGGAATCGGAGAAAAAACTTTCCGCGCTCGGCTTCTCGCTCGCGGCGGTGAATGAATTTATCGCCGCCGGCAAACCGACGGCGGAACTGGAAAGCATTTTGCAGAATCTGGCCGCGCGCGGCTTGAAAGATTTTATCAAAATTGATTACCAAGTCATTCGCGGCCTCGCGTATTACACCGGCGTCGTGTTCGAGGCGTTTGATCGCAAGGGCGAGTTCCGCGCCATCGCGGGCGGCGGGCGCTACAACAATCTCGTGAAGCTCATCAGCGGCGGCAAGGTGGACCTCGCGGCGCTCGGTTTCGGCATGGGCGACGTGGTGCTTTTGGAACTGCTCAAGGCGCGCGGCCTGCTGCCGAAATTTGATTCGCCGATGGATGTATTCGTGACCATTGAGGACGAAGCGTTGCGCGGCATTTCGCTGAAGCTGGTTCACGATTTGCGCGCGGCGGGATTCGCGGTGGAATATCCGCTGATTCCGACCAAGGCGGACAAGCAATTCAAACGCGCGCAGGAATTGAAAGTGGCGCACACCGTTCGCGCCGAGGGCGATGCCTACGTCCGCATCCGCAAAATGAAAACGCGCGATGAAGTCGTCGCCGGTTTCGCTGACGCGGCGAATCATCTGGGCTAAAGCGTCCGCAATAAAACTGTCGTCAAAATTTGTCTGCCCGTCGGAAATTTCCGCGAGGTTTGGGAGTGCGGCAGCCCTCTGCCGCTTTGGCAGTGTCAGCTTCACGGTGAAAAGCGGCAGATGGCTGCACTCCAAGCCACTCCAATAAAAAAGCCGCCGCTGATTTTTCAGCGACGGCTTGCTGGTTTTCAAAACTTCACGCCAGACGATACGGCGCGCGGTATTCGCGGCTCAACAACTTACTCGCCTCGGCGTCGCCGATGATTTTTTCATGCTTCGCGTCCCAATGAATTTTCCGGCCGGTCAACATGGCAATCAAACCAAGGTGGCCGGGAATCGCGGAGTGATGCGCCGTTTGCGCGGGCGCAATCGTTGGCTGGCGTGACTTGACGGAATCGAGGAAGTTGCGCCAGTGACCGGGTGATTCGTAGAGCTTCACCTTGCGCAATGCTTCCGGCAGCGTCTTGCCCTTGATCCATTCGGGATTGGACGCCTCGAAACCGCCCCGGTTCACCCAGACCCAACCTTCGGTGCCGATCCATTTGGTGCCGCCGCGAATGTCGCTGTGGCCGCCCGCCATCACCATCGTGATATTGCGCGGATACTTCAATTCGATGCGATACTTCGTGCAAGTATTCCAAAGCGCGTCGGCGGCGGGAAATTCTCCCTGGCCTTCAATCTCCGATGGCCCGGCGTTATCAAAGCCCAAGCCCCAGTGCGCGATGTCAACGTGGTGGCCGACCCAGTCGAGCAACTGTCCGCCGCCGGTATTGTAATTCCAGCGCCAGTTCATGTGATGACGCTGCTTGATATAAGGCTCCATCTTCGACGGCCCGATCCACGTCGCGTAATCAATTTCCGCCGGTGGTTCGGTCACGGCAATTTTCCAGGCTTCCGAGCCGGGCGTCACTTTGGAAAGGTCATCAATCTTCAATGCGGAAAGTTTCTGCACGAGTTCCGGCTTGGTATGTTTGAAATCGTTGTGTCCGCTGGGCAGGCCCACTTCCACGCGCGTCACTTCACCGATTAGTCCGCTGCGGACAATTTCCGCCGCCTTGTGAAATGTCGGTTGCGAACGCTGCCATGAGCCGGTCTGCCAGATGATTTTATTTTTTTCAACGGCGTGAACGATGGCCTGCTGCTCGGCGATGGTTTTCGCCAAAGGTTTTTCGCCGTAGATGTCGAGGCCGCGTTTGGCCGCTTCGGTGGCGAGAATGGCGTGCCAATGATCCGGCACGGCGAGCATTACGGCATCGAGGTCGGGCCGCGCGAACATTTCACGGTAGTCGTGGTAGGCGGCGCAGTCCTTGTTCTCGTATTCCTCGTTGACGGTATTGACGGCGGCGCGCAGCGCGTTTTTGTCCAAGTCGCACGCGGCAACGACCTGGCAATCCTTCTCAAACAAGAATGATTTCGTATTGCTCGGCCCCTGCATACCCCAGCCGACGACGCCCATGTTGATCTTGCCGTTAGCGCGGATTTTTTTACCACCGCGCCCGATGACGCAGCCGGGGAGAATGGTGGGGAGGACGATGGCGGTGCCGGCAGCCTTCAAAAAATGGCGGCGGCTGATGTTTTTGGACGTGGATGATTTCATGGGGTTCAATTCATTTATCCGAACCGGTTCGCGCCGGAAAGTTTATTTGCAAAATAATTTTTATGACACGAGCAGACGTTTCGCCGCGCCCGCGGGTTTCGGAAGATTGCCCGCCGAGGTGAACAATTAAAACTTGCCCGTTCCTCGCTTTTAGCCAAGATTTCCGAACAAGCAGTTAACCATTCAAACAAAATAAATTTATGGGACGCATCTACAACAACATCGTCGAAACCATCGGCCACACGCCGCTGGTCAAACTGAACAAAGTCACCGCCGGCCTCGAAGCCACCATCGCGCTCAAGTGCGAGTTCTTCAATCCGCTGGGCAGCGTCAAGGATCGTATCGGTATGGCGATGATTGATGCCGCCGAAAAAAGCGGCGTGCTGAAGAAGGACACCACCATCATCGAACCGACCAGCGGCAACACCGGCATCGCGCTCGCGTTCGTCGCGGCGGCGAAAGGCTACAAAATTATTTTAACGATGCCCGAAACGATGTCGCTCGAACGCCGCACGTTGCTCGCGATGCTCGGCGCGAAACTCGTTCTCACGCCCGGTGCGGAAGGCATGAAGGGCGCGATTGCCAAAGCCGAAGCGCTCGCCAAGGAAACGCCGAACTCCTGGATTCCGCAGCAGTTCAACAATCCCGCGAATCCGGCGATTCATTCCAAGACCACCGCCGTCGAACTTTGGGAAGACACGGATGGTAAGATTGACATTCTCATTGCCGCCGTCGGCACGGGCGGAACCATCACGGGTTGCGTGGAAGCCATCAAGCCGAAGAAGCCGTCGTTTCAAGCCATCGCCGTTGAGCCGAAAGATTCCCCGGTCATTTCGCAGACGCTCGCCGGTCAGCCGGTCAAGCCCGGCCCGCACAAGATTCAAGGCACGGGCGCGGGATTTGTTCCCGGCAATTTGCATTTGAAAGACAGCGCCGGCAATCCGCAGATCGTTGAGTGCGTCCAGGTTTCCAACGACGACGCGTTTGCGATGGCCCGCCGGCTTGCGAAGGAAGAAGGTTTGCTCGTCGGCATTTCCACCGGCGCGAATGTGGTCGCCGCCATCGAAGTGGCAAAACGTCCAGAGAACAAAGGCAAGCTCATCGTCACCATCGCTTGCTCCACGGGCGAACGTTACTTGAGCACCGCGCTCGCCGCCGAGGCGAAAGCGGAAGTCGGCGGTTGAATCGCCAGCCCGCGTGGGCGCGCGCCCCACCAAATCACACCACTAACGAAAAGCGGCTCCGATACATCGGAGCCGCTTACATTTTCCAAAGCTGGGAATTCACTGGCCGCCAGCGGCGCCAGTGGTTCGTTTTCAAGGCACACTCGGACGCGCTGCACCGCTGACGGTTTTCACCGTGGCTTCAGCGGGTTTCAAACCTTCCGCGCTCGCGGTGAGTTTGATTTCGCCCGCCGTCCGGGTGGCCTGCACCATAATTTGCGCGAGGCCGTTGAACAGGCTCCGCGACCACGGCGACGCGACCGGTTGGCCGACGAGTTCCACGTTCACATCGGGATTCAATCCACCTTCGCCGCTGCTGTTGCGGACGCCGACGGCGATGACGTTGTCGCCGGTGTGCGCGGCTTTTTTGATGTCGCACAAGGCCCGGTCCTGCCAGTCGTGCGATTCGCCGACGCGTTGGTTGTTCACGAAAATCCAGCCGTGATCGTCAATCGTGCTGAAGCGAATCTGCACGCCGGGATTTTTCAAATCGTCTTCGGAAAGTTTGAAGTGCGCGCGATAGACCGCCGTCTGGCCGTCCTTCAACGGCATATCGCCGGTGTCACCGTCGGTCTTGGGCTTGATCTGGCTCCACGCAGAATCGTCGAGGTCCGGCGCGTATTCCGGCGCGAGCGCGCCTTTGCCGGGGACGTCGGCGAGTTTCCAGCGCCACTCATTCACGGCGAGGGCGCGGATGGGCGGCTGCGCGATGAACGTGTCCGGCTCGGGCGAACTCGGATCGCCGTTGCCGACGCCGAGAATTTTTCCGGCTCCGGCGATGGCAAAATTAATTTTATTCTGCGCGACCGGCACGGCGCGGCCTTGGGCGTCCGTGGCGGAAACGGTGAACACGCTCACGTCCTCGCCGTCGGCCTTGATTTTGGAACGGTCGGGCGTGAGTTGAATCGCCACTGCGTCGCCGGTCGTTTCAATCTTCTGTTCGGCGACGACTTTGCCGCCGTTGAAACCTTTCGCGGACAAAGTTCCGGGCGCGTATTTCACTTTCCACGTCAGCTTGGAATTGCGTTTCATTGTTTTTTTGCCGAGTGAGTCGCCGTTCAAAAACAATTCCACTTCCTCGCAGTTGCTAAAGGCATCCACGCGGATTTCCGTGCCTTCCTTGCCCGGCCAGTTCCAGTGCGGCAGCAAATGCAAAACGGTGTTTGTCGTCCACCACGCCTGATAGTAATAAAAAAGGTCCTTCGGGAAACCGCACACGTCGAGAATGCCGAAATGAGAATTGACACACGGCCACGCATAGGGCGTCGGCTCGCCGCGATAATCAAAACCGGTCCACACAAAACCGCCGCTCAACCACGGACGTTCGGCAAAAACCGTCATCCATTCCTCGGCGGTGTTCGCCCAACTCGGCGCGTTCACATCGTAGGCGCTGACGTAGCCGCGCACTTTGTCGTTCTCATAAATGCCGCGCGTGCTGACGGTGCTGCCCTGTTCCGTGCCGACGTTCGGCTGCTCGGGATGCTTCGCGTGATAGCTATCAATGTCTTTGCCATACTGACTCGCGTTCTTGCCGACGTGATAATTCCAGCCGCGCACGTCAATGACACCGTTGATGCCGTCAAACGTGTCACCCTGCGGCGCGGCGTAAG
>JANOBC010000082.1:0-2271 GCA_031411455.1 Limisphaerales bacterium | reverse complement strand
GCTTGAGGATGTTGATGAATTGCTCCTGTGTGGCGAGCAGCTTCGGAAGCACGCTTGCCGACGCGACCGTTTCCTCCAACTCCTTCGGCCACCATTTGACGGCTTTCTGCTCCAAGTCCTCAAATGTTCGGTTGTATTTCATTTAGTTTTACTGCGGCCAAGACTTTAATTCTCCAAGCATTAAAATGGAATGTTTTTTTCAGACGAGTCCGGTCGGTTGGCGCGTATTTGCCAGCCACATAATTTGCCCGCGAAGTTTTTTATTTCCCAGACACGCCGAGAGTTTTCAACTGCCGATCCGTCACCAAACCGACCAAGCCATGCTGCGTCGCCAATTCTTTAGCCTGCGCGCGCCGTTCCGGTTTCTTGGCAAATTCAATGTCCAGCACCCGCTTGTGCGCGGCGATCATTGGCGCGAGCATTTCCAACCGGTATTTCATGTCGGCGGCTTTCTGAAGCTTGTCGCCGTTGGTGAACAAATCTTCCACACCGACCGCGTCTGCCGTAGTGAGAAAATCTGCGTGCGCGAACAGTTGCGTGCCGTTCTGCGGAATGACGAGCGCGGCGGAATTTGTTTTACGCGCGCGGGCGGCAACGGCTTTTACCCAATCCACCATGTCGCGACGGTAGCTTTGTTTTGTTTCGGGATTCACGCGGTCATCAATGAAATTTTTTTCATCCTGCTCGAAAGTTTCAAACCCGTCCACGATGTCGAGATACACGCCATCAAAACCGGCAGACATGATTTTGTCCACGTCGGCGAGGATTATTTTTTGCCAGTCGGGTTGCCAGTATTTGACGCGGTAGTTGCCTTTCCACTCGGGATTCTCGCCCAACAAAAACGTCGGAGCATTGGTGCGCCACGAACTTTGCCAGTAAGCACGGTAATTTTCCGCCTCGCCGATGGAAAGATACGCAATGACTTTGCGCCCGGCTTTTCCAGCGCGGATAGCGGACAAATCTTTTTCCGTCCACGCCTCCTCGCTGCTGAAATGGGCGTCCAGCACAATCCAATCGCGTTCGCATGCCGCGAGTTTGGCGACGGCCTCGGCTTTGGATTTCGCCAGCGTATCCGCCTGCAAGACGTAGGCGAACGAGGCGGGCGCTGGTTGCGCGTGGGCAATGAATCTGACGGCGGCGAGCAAAAGGAATGACAGCAGGAATTTCATGGGAAAAGCTAACCACGAATGGACATGAAGGAACATGAAAATTCAATCTCGACAAGAAACGGTCAGCCATCCTTGCTGGCGATGGGAAACGGGCATGGTCCAGAAGACCACGGCATCGGCCTGATAAAATTCGCGCTTCAGTCGCGGAAGGTAGTGGGAAAAATCCGAGCGCGGCTTTCGTTCGGGTGAATCTGGAGCGTCGGGAGGTTCAAGGCTCATGCGAAATGTTTAGCGCGAACTGACGTTCGCGGCTACTCAATTTTTGTAGCCGCCGACGTGAGTCGGCGCAAATTTAATCTCCCAACCTTTCGCCAAACCAAAAATCAAGTCAGCGCAGACTGACGTCTGCGGCTACAGGTTTATGATGGCCGGGTCGCCGTAGAGCGTGAAGGAGCCGGTGCGCGTGATCTTCACATCCATGAGCTGGCCGAGATGACGTTCCGCGCCGTCGAACAGCACGATGCGGTTGCAACGCGTGCGGCCCGTGTAGCGCGCCGCATTTTTTTTGCTCGGACCCTCCACGAGAATCTGCACCCGCTGGCCGACGAACGCATCGTATTTCCGCTTGCCGATTTCGTTGACGGTTTCGAGCAGGCGATGGTTGCGTTCCTCGCGGATTTCCTGCGGCACCTGGTCGGGCATCGTGGCGGCGGGGGTGTCGCGGCGTTCGGAGTATTTGAAAATAAATGCGTTGTCGAATTCCACTTCGCGGCAGAGCGATAGCGTCTGCTCAAAATCTTCCTCCGTCTCGCCGGGAAAGCCGACAATGATGTCCGTCGTGATGCCGATGTTCGGTTTGGCGGCGCGTAATTTTTTGATGATGCCGAGAAATTTTTCGCGCGTGTAGCCGCGGTGCATGAGCTTGAGCAGGCGGTCGCTGCCGCTTTGCAACGGAATGTGCGCGCTCTCGACGAGCTTGGGCAGCCGCGCGTAAGCCTCGACGAGATCGTCGCCGTAACCTTTCGGATGCGGTGAGGTGAAGCGGATGCGTTCGAGTCCGTCAATCGCGTGAACAGCTTCGAGGAGTTGGACGAAGGGGGAAAGTGACGAGTGATGAGTGATGAGCGATGAGTCGCGTTTGCCGTAGCTCGTCACGATTTGT
>JANOBC010000081.1:0-20801 GCA_031411455.1 Limisphaerales bacterium | reverse complement strand
GGTCTATGCGAACGCGCACCAGTCAGTGTTGATCGTGTTGCAAGGCATGGACGCCAGCGGCAAAGATGGCGCGACCCGCCGACTGTTGGAATTCGTCAGTCCGCTGATGATCGAGACGACCAGTTTCAAGCGTCCGTCCGTGGAAGAGCTGGCGCATGATTATCTCTGGCGCGTCCACAAGGCCGTGCCGCGCTATGGACACATCGGCGTGTTCAACCGTTCGCATTATGAGGATGTGCTGGTCGCGCGCGTGATGAAGCTGGTGCCGGAAGACGTGTGGCAGCCGCGTTACGAGGAGATCAACGAGTTTGAAAAACACCTGACGGAGAACCGCGTCATCATCCTGAAATTTTTCCTGCACGTCAGCAAAGCGGAACAGGCCGTGCGGCTGAAGGCGCGTTTGGAGGACAAACGCAAGAACTGGAAATTTGAATCCGCCGACCTGTTGATGCGCGCGAAGTGGCAGGATTTCCAGCAAGCCTACGAGGATGTGCTCAACCGTTGCAGCACGCCGTGGGCGCCGTGGCACATCATTCCCGCCGACCGCAAATGGTATCGCGATTACGTCATCGCGCGCGCCGTCGTGGACCGGCTGGAAAAGCTGAAGCTCGAGTGGCCCAAGCCGCACGCGGATTTGTCGAAGATCAAAATTGTCTAAAGACCCCGCCGAAAAATCTGTGTTTCATCTGTGTTTCATCTGTGGCTAAAATGTTCCCGCAATGGAATACGAAGCGGTCATCGTTCTGGAAACACACGTCCAGCTCAAAGCGAAATCGCCCGTTGCCGATTTGCCCGATTTTCAGTAGATTGCGACCATGAGCACAGTGCTTGAAATTGAGTCGGCGATTGAAAAGCTGTCACCACAAGAAGCGCGGCAGCTT
Source organism: Limisphaerales bacterium (assembly GCA_031411455.1). Lineage (GTDB taxonomy): Bacteria > Verrucomicrobiota > Verrucomicrobiia > Limisphaerales > UBA11358 > UBA11358. The sequence continues at coordinate 19,920 of JANOBC010000081.1, read as the reverse complement.
GTCGAATGGATCTCAACCCGGACGGCAAAGCAGTCTGTGACTTCACGTCTGGAAAAATTCCGTCAGGCGCGGGGAATCTGGAAAGACCGGAATGACTTGCCGGACTTGCAAACCATGCGCCGGGAGTTTGACCGCTGTCACCAGTCATGACGGGATTTCTGATAGACACGGACGTTTTGATTGACCACTTGCGGGAATTGCCGGCGGCGGTGGATTTCATTGAAGGACGACCGGAAGAATTTTTTATTTCGGCCATGTCGGTTGCCGAACTGTTTGCTGGTGTCAGAGAAGGAAAAGAGCGCGGTATCTTGGAAATTTTTTTGCAGGGGTTTGAAATTATTCCAGTGGATTTTGAGATTGCCCGGCGCGGTGGTCTTTTTTGCCGCGATTTCCGTAAGTCACACGGAGTCGGTCTAGCGGATGCGCTCATTGCCGCTACGGCGGAGGCTCGCCAGCTTCAACTCGTGACCATGAACCGGAAACATTTCCCCATGCTGGTCAACCTCGTTGTGCCGTATCAAAAGCCTTAAAATATCCATGGAATACGAAGCCGTCATCGGTCTGGAAACACACGTCCAGCTCAAAACGAAATCCAAGATGTGGTGCGGTTGTGCGAACCAATACGGTTCCGAACCGAACACCAATGTCTGCCCCGTCTGCCTCGGCATGCCCGGCGTGCTGCCCGTGCCGAACGAAGAGGCGCTCCGTAAAACTGTTCTCACCGGCTATCTGTTGAACTGCGAGATTCCGCGCTACGCGAAGTTTGACCGGAAGAATTATTTTTATCCCGACGCCTCCAAGAATTATCAGCTCACGCAATACGACAAACCGAGCACGGCGAATGGCTTTGTGGATTTTGAATTCAACGGCGCAGGTTCCGTGAACGGCATGAGCAAAGTTCGCATCACCCGCGCGCATCTCGAAGAAGACGTCGGCAAGCTCACGCATTTTGATCGAACCAGCGGCGTGGATTTCAACCGCGCCGGCGTGCCGCTGCTGGAAATTGTTTCCGAACCGGACATCACCAGCGCGGACATGGCCTACGAATACCTCAATGCGCTCAAGGAAATCTTGATCCAAGGCGGCGTCAGCGATTGCGACATGGAAAAGGGCATGGTGCGCTGCGATGTGAACATTTCCGTGCGCCCCGTCGGCACGACCGGCCTCGGCGCGAAGATTGAGATCAAGAACATGAACAGTTTTTCCGGCGTGCGTCGCGCGGCGGAATACGAAATCGCGCGGCAGATTGAAGTCGTGAAAAGTGGCGGCAAGCTCATCCAATCCACGCGCCGCTGGGACGATGTCGCGGGCATCACCGAGGAAATGCGCACGAAAGAAAACGCGCACGACTACCGCTACTTTCCCGAACCCGACATGATGCCGCTCGCGCCAACCGATGCGTGGCTCACCGAAGTGAAGGCGCAGGTCATCGAGCTGCCCATCGCGCGCAAGCAACGGTTCATGCGCGATTATCAATTGCCCGCTGGCGACGCGGAAGTGTTCAAGAGCAACGTCGCGCTGGGAAATTATTTTGAAGGCTTGGCCAAGCAGTCAAAAAATCCGAAGGCCGTCGCCAACTGGATCATCAACAACTTATTGTCCAAGCTCGCCGAGGCTGCGAAAACTGCGGAAGGTTCCGACTCCTTCTCCCCCAGCGGGGGAGAAGGCCGGGATGAGGGGGCACGAGCTGAAATCGGCTTGGCAACTTTGAAATTTTCGCCGTCCGCCTTGCTCGAACTCGTCGCGCTCGTCGAAGCCAAGACCATCAGCAGTTCTGCCGCGCAGCAGGTTTTTGCCGAGATGTTCGAGACGGGCAAAGCGCCCACCGCCATCGTGCAGGAAAAAGGTCTCGCGCAAGTCAGCGACACCGGCGCGATTGAAAAATTCTGCGACGAAGCCATCGCCGCGAACCCCGCGCCCGTGGCGGATTACAAGGCCGGCAAAGTCGCCGCGCTCAATTCGCTCAAGGGCCAGGTGATGAAACTTTCCAAAGGCAAAGCCAACCCCGCGCTCGTCGGTGAGATTCTTGAGAGGAAGCTGAAGGAAACTTGAAAGTTTTCAGGTTTGACCTTTACTTGTTTGAACGCCTCAATAATTTGAGGTCATGAAATTACTTCAATGCGCCCTAGCGATTTTACTGCTTTGTTTAATTGGTTGCGCTGTGCCCAACCCCAGAACAGATTCAATTGGAAAAAATAGCAACTACACGCACGGTGGCGTTCAGTTGTATTTGAAAAAAGGTGTTACTATCCAAGCTGAAGTTTTGGAAAAGTTTGGAGCCCCCAATGTTGCGACCATCGACAGCCAAGGAAATGAAGTGTGGACGTATCAGAAACACGCGACTGTTTCGAGAGAGGCAGGCGGCTACGCCACAATCCTGATTCTTGGTGGCGGGACGAGCGGTTTTGAACAGTCCTCCAAGACAATGACCTTGATAATTAAATTCGACTCGCAGAAAACTGTGTCAGACTTCAAAAGTATGTATACGAGCTTTTAATCTGCTAAATCGAGAAGACCAACACCCAACAAAATGAAACTAAAAAACTGCCTAACCCTATCTTTGCTTTCTTTAACTGTTTTTGGCTGTGCAACTGGTGGGGCTCCCAAAACCTCTTTGGAGCTACAGTCTTTTCAGCGGAAAGAATTTGAAACAACCAAGAAGATAGCATTTGCATCCACGCTATCAGTGTTTCAAGACCTCGGATATATTATCAAGGCGGCGGATGTGGAAACCGGTTTGATTACCGCTTCAAGTCCGACGAAAAACACCGTTTTTCTTGGAAGCTACATGGAAAACACAGATGCGAGCGCATTTGTGGAAGAAATTACTACTAAGCGGACTTTTGTCAGAGTCAATTTCGTGAAAGTCGAGGAGTCTTCCTCTAGCTATGGCATGAAGACTAAAAGTGATAGGCCGATTCAAGACCCCAAAATTTACGAGGCTGCTTTCCAAAAGATTCAAGAGGCAATTTTCATTCGAGCGAATTCACAATAGCTTCACGTTGCCCGCACTCGTCGGTGAAATTTTGGAGCGGAAGCTTAAGAATTTGACGTAGTTTTTTAGTCCGCCTTTGCCGCCGCCAACTGTTTCAACCGCACGCGAAAGGCTTCCACAATTTCCGCCAGCCACTCGCTGGCAAAGCGCTTGCGGACGGTGAGCGCGTAGAATTTTTCCACCAACCCCGGCACACGCAGCATAAACTTGATGTTGCGTGATTGAAGTTCGCGCTCCACGACAATCTTCGACACAAGCGCCAAACCTTCGCCACTCAAAGCGAGCAAACGCAGCAGCGCCATATCATCCACCTCCGCGTGAACGAATGGCTCAATGCCGGCGCTGGCCAGAATCAAATCAAAATCGGCGCGCACATCGCTCTGGCGGCTGGGTAGGAACAGTGGAACATTTTTTAGAAACTTCGGAAATCTTCCCGGCGCGAGTTTTAATTTTTTCCCACCGACGAGGAAGACCGGCACTTCGCCGAGCAGATGGTTGAAGACGTTTTGATGCTGGTCGGCGCGCAGCGGGATGTTGGACAGCACCAAATCCACCTTGTGCTCGTGCAACTGCCGCGTGAGTTCGTCTAGCGCGCCCGCGACGACAACGACTTTCGTCTGCAGATCGGCCAGCAGCGGCTGGATGAAATCGAATTGCAAATTTTTCGACAGCGGGCCGACCGCGCCGATGCGGAGCACGCGCTGCCGCGTCTCGCCGGACTGGCGGAAGCGCGTGATGAGTTCGTGGCCAGTCGTGTAAATCGTCTCGGCGTGCTCCAGCGCCACGCGTCCAGCATCGGTGAGATGCAGCTCGCGCCCGCGTCGGTCGAAGAGCGGCTGGCCGAGCCAGTCTTCCAGTTCCGCGAGTTGCTCGCTCAAGGTAGACTGGGAAATTTTCAGCTTCGCCGCCGCCTTCGTCATGCTGCGATGGCGCGCAATCATCCAGAAATGCCGCAGATGGTGGTAATTCAGCCACTCCGGGTTTTCAAATGCAGAATTCACAGAATCGGAATAACCGAACGGTATCATAGAAACAATCTATTTTTACGAAACAAACGCGGTCACTAGAATGCGCGCATGAAATTGAATTGCAACCACGACACCGGAAAGCTGCAAGGCTTCTCCAACCACAATCAACTTGCCGCCGTGCTGGCGCTCGCTGCCGGATTGTTCGCGACCGGCTGCACCACAACGCACCACGCGCCGCCGACGATTTCCAAAGTTCAGCAGTCCGCCATGACACCAGCGCAGGCGCTGGAGAAACTGGAGGCGGGCAACGCGCGGTTCGTCGCGGGCAAACTGCAAGCGCGCGACTGGCCGCAGCAGCGGGCGCAGACCGCCGCCGCGCAGTATCCGTTCGCCGTCGTGTTGAGCTGCATTGATGCGCGGGTTTCCAGTGAAATTATCTTCGACCAAGGTTTCGGCGACATCTTCAACGCCCGCGTCGCCGGCAATGTGCTCGATGACGACATTCTCGGCAGCATGGAATTTGCCTGCCAAGTTGCGGGCGCAAAGCTCATCGCCGTCGTGGGCCACTCGCATTGCGGCGCGGTGAAAGGTGCGTGCAGCGGCGCGCAACTCGGCCATCTCACCGGCCTGCTCGACAAAATTCAGCCGAGCGTGGCGGAAGCGAAAGCGAAGCTGCCCGGCGTCGCGGCGACCGACGCCAAATTCATCGAGGAAGTCGCGGAATCAAATGTCCACCATGTCACCCAGCAAATTCGTGAGCAGAGTCCCGTGCTTCGCGCGCTGATTGATTCAGGAAAAGTCGGCATCGTCGGCGGCATTTACGACCTCGACTCCGGCAAGGTTCAATTCTTTAAGCACTAAAATTATGCAGATTGATTTTCTCCACGCACTGTCCGCGAACCTGCTGTCGCCCGCCGTCCTATTCTTCGCGCTCGGCGTGATTGCGGCGCTGGTCAGGAGCGATTTGAAATTTCCCGAGGCCCTTTATGTCACGCTGACGATTTATCTGCTCACGGCGCTCGGCTTCAAGGGCGGCGTGGCGATTCATGAGGCGGGCATCGCCACCGTGGTTTTGCCCGCGCTCGCGGCGATGCTGCTGGGCGCACTGATTCCGCTGTGGACGTATCCGCTGCTGCGGTATGGCGGCAAGCTCCGCCCGGTGGACGCCGCCGCCATCGCCGCGCACTACGGTTCGGTGAGCGCGGTGACGTTCATCACGGCGACAAATTATCTCAAGGGCATCGGCGAACCTTACGAAAATTACGCGACCGCCTTCCTCGCCGTCATGGAATCGCCCGCCATCATCGTCGGCGTGCTGCTGGGCAAAATGACACTGGATCGGAGCAGTTCCATCTTTAACGGCTCGCTGAAAAGTCTGCTGCGCGAGGCGGTATTTGGGCGCAGCGTGTTTCTGCTCGTCGGCGCGCTGGGCGTCGGAATGTTGTGCGGCAAGGCGGGCATGGAGAAAGTTGAACCGTTCTTCGTCACGCCATTTCAAGGCGTGCTCGCGTTGTTCCTGCTCGAAATGGGAACGGTCGCCGGCCAGCGCCTCGGTGATTTGAAAAAAGTCGGGCCGTTCCTCGTCGCGTTCGGAATTCTGCTGCCGCTCGTCCACGGTTGCCTTGGCGTGTTGCTCGGCAAATATGCGGGCTTGAGCCTCGGCGGCACGACGCTCATGGGTGTGCTCGCCGCGAGCGCGAGCTACATCGCCGCGCCCGCCGCGATGCGATTGTCGCTGCCGGAAGCAAACCCGGCGCTCTACCTTACACCGTCGCTGGCGATCACGTTTCCGTTTAACATCACTGTCGGCATCCCGATTTATTACGCGCTGGCAAAATATTTTCTGAACTGAAACCTGAAACAAATCTGAACATGAACACACATCCCATGAAACTCGTTACCATCATTTGCGAAGCGCTCGCTCGCGAACCGCTCCGCAAGCTGCTCGCCGAAGTTGGCGCGCACGGCTACACACTCTTCACCGTCGAAGGCGACGGCAATCAGGGCCGCCGCACGGCGGACATCCAGGAATTTGCGAACATCCAGTTGCAAGTCATCGTGCCGCCCGGCGTCGCGGACAAGTTGCTGGAGCGATTGGAGAAAGAGTTTTTCGCCAAGTTCGCGATGGTCGCCTACGAAACGGACATCCGCGTGCTGCGGCAGGAAAAATTTTGAGCCATGCACGAAACCTACGATTCTGAAATCAAACGGCAAAATGCGCCGAAAAATTTTCCGGTGCGGCTCGGCATCATCGGCGGCGGACAACTGGCGCGCATGACGGCCATCGCCGCGCTGCCGCTCGGTTGCGAAGTCGTGGTGCTGGAGAAAAATCCGCACAGCCCCGCCGCGCGGCTCTCCCCGGATTCCATTGTCGGCGACTGGAGCGATGCCGCGACGCTGATGAAGTTTGCCGAGCGCTGCGATGTCATCACGCTGGAAAACGAATTCGTGGACGCCACGGCGCTGGAAGTTTTGGAGCGCGCCGGTCATAAAGTTTTCCCCAGCGCCGCGTGCATCGCCGTGACGCAGGACAAATTCACCCAGAAAACTGCGCTGCAAAATGCCGGGCTGGCCGTGCCGAAATTCTGCGCGGTAAAATCAACGGACGAGATTTCAACCGCCGCAAAATCTTTCGGCTGGCCGCTGCTGCTCAAGACGCGGCGCAATGGTTACGACGGCAAAGGCAATTTCACGCTACGGTCAGAGGCGGACATTGCAGCGGGTTGGACGGCGCTCGGCGGCGGTCGGAGTGATTTATTGGTGGAAGAATTCTTTCCGTTTGTAAAAGAGCTGGCGGTCATCGTCACGCGCGGACGCAATGGCGAAACGGTCGTTTATCCGGTTGTTGAAACAATCCAGCGCCATCACGTCTGTCACGTCGTTAAAGCACCGGCGGATGTTTCGGTTGAAATTGCTTCTCGTGCCCGAGAGTTGGCCGTGCGCGCGGTTGAGGCGGTTGGCGGCGTCGGCAGTTTTGGCGTGGAAATGTTTTTGTCTGCGAACGGTGAGATTGCTATCAATGAACTTGCGCCGCGCGTCCACAATTCCGGGCATTACACCATCGAGGCGTGCGATTGTTCGCAGTTTGAGAACCATGTTCGCGCTGTGCTGGGCTGGCCGCTGGGCAATCCGCTGCTGCTCGCGCCCACAGCGGTGATGGTGAACCTGCTCGGCGTGGAAAAAACTTCCGGCCAACCGCGCGGACTGGAAAACGCGCTGCGGCTGACCGGCGCGCGCGTTCACATCTACGGCAAGTTGATGAGCGGGCCTGGACGCAAGATGGGTCACATCACCGTGCTGGAAAATTCGTTGGAAGAGGCGCAGGCCATTGCCGAGCGCGCCGCGAAGGAAATTACGTTTGGAGAAAATTTATGAATCAGAAAATCACCCCGCTCGTCGGCATCATCATGGGTAGCGACTCGGATTGGCCGACGATGGAGGCAGCTTACAACCTCTGCCGCGATTTCAAAATCTCCTGCGAGGTGCGTGTCGTCTCCGCGCACCGCACGCCGGATGACATGGCACGTTATGCGAAGTCGGCGCATAAACGCGGCTTGCGCGTCATCATCGCGGGCGCGGGCGGCGCGGCGCATCTGCCCGGCATGGTGGCAAGCCACACGCCGTTGCCGGTCATCGGCGTGCCGGTGGAGAGCAAGTCGCTCAAAGGTTTGGACTCGCTCCTCTCCATCGTGCAAATGCCTGGAGGAATTCCCGTCGCCACGGTGGCGATTGGCGGCGGGAAGAACGCGGGACTGCTCGCGGTTTCCATTCTCGGCGCGGGCGACCCGCCGCTGCTTTTGAAACTGCTTCAATTCAAAAAGCAACTGGCTCGTGAATCGCGTCAACGCGGGAGAAAGCTCGGATTAAGTTTGCAAAACTCAGGTTGAAATTATTGGCGATGATTAGCGGCTTGCAATTCCACCGCGTAGACCTGATTCGCGCCGCTCATATTGCTGCGGAAGATGAGCCACTTCATGTCCGGCGAAAACATTCCGTTCGGCTCGAGGGCGTAGTCGTGCTTCGCCATGTTGACGAGACGTTCGGAATGGAAGACGCCGGGCTGGATGAGATTTTTGGTTTCCACATTTCCAGCGGAACGGTCTTCGATGAGTTCGGGACGGAAAAGCCACATCCATTTTCCGTTGTCGGCATGGGCAACCATCTTGTCGTCGCCGCCATCGCTGGAAAATAATGTTCCATCGGGCGAGACGTTGAAATGCACGCCCCATTCGTCGCGTTGCAAATGATACCAAGTGCGTTTGCCCGTCGCGATTTCGTAACCCGCCACCCAGAAATCTTCGCCGCGCGGCGTTTGCAGATCATACCAAATGGTCTTGCCATCGGCGCTCCAGAATTCGTGGCCGGCAATCTCCATCGCCTGCGTGCGCTGATGAATCAGCTTTAAATCCGAGCCGTCGCTGCGAATAGTCCAAATGCGGTCAACCTTGTGCCACGGGCCTTCGTGACAAAACATCAGCAGCGTCGGATCGCTCGGCGAGAATTGCAGATGGCCCAGCCAGTCGGTGCAGCGGTTGACGCGCTTCGTTTCTCCGGTCGCGATGTTGTAGAAAAAAAGTTCCATCGGGTAATGCTTGGCGAGGCGTTCCTCCATCATCGTGCCTTTCTTGCCGCGATAAGCATTGGCGGAGGCGATGTCGTTTTCGCGACGGTTCGGGCCACCGCCGCCAAAAAATTCATTCGTGCCCCAGTCATTGCGTTCGACGAACGTGCCGCCGAGCAGCGTCTCATCCGCATTCACGGTGGAAACTTCCTGGCCGCGCTGGAGTTTGAGGAGCTGCGTCACGGCTTTCGTGGCCGGGTCGAGGGCGCAGACCCAGCGGTTCGTCACGCTGTCCGCGATTTTGGTTTTGCTGAAATAGATTTTTCCGGTCTTGCGCCCAACCATGATGATATGCGTGCGGCCCTCGACAATTTTCTCCACGACGCGCGTGGACAAATCCACCAGCGCGATGCCGTTCGTCGTGGTGATGACCATGCGCTTCCCGTCCGGCGTGAAGGGATTCAGGTTGAAGTAAAGGCTCTCGCTACCCGGCTCAGTGGAAAGTTGGATGACGCGATGGCCGGTGTCGTGGTCAATCCATTCGGTCGCAGCATTAGTCTGGGCGCGGGTCGGCGCGGCAACCATCAAGGTGAAAATAAACGCGGCGGCAGTCACAGAAGGAAGCAATAGTTTCATGGGTGCAAATTCAGCGCAATGGACGTTGGGGTTTCCGGTTTGGTTGCCATCGTGACAGAACGCCGCCGCCGCGCAATCAGCACAACTGGCGATGGCGGCGCAAAGGAAATCCCGCTGGAATCAGAGGATGCAAACTGACGTTCGCGGCGGCGGAGTTGTTGAAATGCCTAGCGCCCCTGGTGTTGCGCCACGGCGGCGGAATAAAACTCACGCATCCGGCCATTCACCGTGCGCATGGAAAAATTCTTTTGCGCGTGAATTCTGGCGGCGGCGGACATCCGCGCGAGCAACGCACGGTCGCGGTCAATTTTTTCCAGAAAGTTTGCCAGCGCGGTCACGGCCTCGGCCGGATTTGTGGCGGGCGCAGCGAAGCCGGTTTCCGTCGTGATTTGCGAGGCGGGGCCGCCGATGTCGAGACACCCGACCGGGCGGCCGGCTGCCAGCGCCTCGGCACAGACGTTGCCGAACGCCTCGTGCAGCGCGGGGTGCAGCAGGACGTGCGACTGGCCGAGTTTTTCCAGCACGTCGGAATATTTTGGCAGCGTGCCGAAAAATTTCACGCGCGACGCCATGCCGGTTTGCGCGGCGGTCATTTCCAGTTCGCCGCGAAACGGACCGTCGTTCACGATCCACAGTTCGGCGTCAGAATTTTTTTGAGCGAACTGCGCGAATGCGCGGATGGCCAGATAAAAACCTTTCCAATGAACGTGCCGACCGACGCAGATGGCGCGCAACGGCCCCGGCGGCGGGTCAGGCAGCGCGGCGAATTGCGCGAGGTCAGTGTCGGTCAGCGCGATTTGCGGCAGCTGCTCGACGCGTTTCGCGCCGAGACGCTTCAAAGCGTCGCAGCTTTCGCGGGTGACACCGATGGCGATGGTCGCAGCGGCGGCGGTTTGGCGAAGGGCGGAAGTTTTCTCGCACCAGCTTCGCGCGGCGTCGCGCGCGACCTCGGTGAAACGATTTTTCAGCGGCAGTTCGGCAACGAAAGATGGTGGGGCAGATTCCGCCGCGCCGACTGGTCCCCAAATGAACGGCAAATTTAATTCGCGCAGCCCGCTCGGCGTCCAGTAGCGGCCGTAGGTGACGTGATGCACCAAATCAAATTTCACTTGCGCGTGCAGGTCGCGGACGGTGCGGCGCAGGGCTTCCTGCCAGAGGTGATAATAAATCGCGGTGGTCGCGGGGCGGGGAGCCATCCATTGATACGCAGCGGGCAGGCGCTGGAAGATGGGATGAAAATTCGGCAGCGGATTTTTCGCCAGCACCGGCGCGGTGAGTTCGCGGTAGCGGTGCGCGTCGGCGATGACGGCCCAGACTTCGTGTTCCTTGAGCGCCTCGTTGATAGCGCGCCAGGCGTTGCCCGGCTCGGAGGTCTGGCAGGGGAAACACGAGTAGGTTGAAAGCAAAACTTTCATCTGCAAACGGGGAATGAGGAATGAAGAACGAAGAATGAAGAAGTGAGCGCCATTTCGTCATTCGTCATTTGGAATTCATTCGTCATTCGGATTTAGAAATTCGATATTTCAAATGCGGTTCCACCAAATGGGCGTGGGCTTCGGCACTTCAATGGTCACGCGTTGCGCGGGGCTGGCCTTCGTGTAGATGTCGTAGCTCGTGGGCTTGAGGCTGAAATGGCCGTGCTGCATCCGGCGCAGGCGGTGTTGCAAAATCCAGAATGGCTTCAATAGGCGCACCCACGGCGAAATCATTTTCTGCGTCTCGGCTTTTTCGCGGAGGGCGTTTGGCTTGAGGTTCATGTTGTCGCCGGTATCCGCGAAGGTGGAGGTGAAGGTGTCGCAGACGGCCATCGGAACCTTGGCCGTGAGCAGCGCGATGATCCAGTGCAGGTCGCCGAGGTCGCGCCATTTGGTGTCGAAAAAAATCTGCCGCTCGGTGATGACTTGGCGGCGGATAAAAATGGAACTCGTCAGCATCGGAAAGCGAAACCAGATTTGATTTAACGTCGGCACCATCGAGTGACGGTGGCAAATATATTTTCCATCGCCATCCGTGACGATGGTGCCGGCGAGGACGACCTCCGCCTGCGGATTTTTCTCAAAAAATTCTTCCACAGCCTTCAGTGCGCCGGGCAGGTATTGCTCGTCGCAGTTGAGATACGCGAGGATGTCGCCGGTGGCGCGGCGGTAGCCACGGTTCACGGCGTCATACATCCCGGCGTCTTTCTCGATGAAAGCTTTGACGCGGGTGTCCGACGGCAGCCAGTCGCCCGTGCCGTCATCCGAGCAAGAATCCTGCACGATGTGTTCGAGGGTGACGCCGCGCTGGTCGGCGATGGAAGCGATGCAAAGCTTGAGCCACGCCGAATTGCGAAAACTCGGCGTGATGATGGAAAATTTCAACGGCATTAGGTCAAAAATGGTTTCCTTAATCTGATTGAGACGCGCAAAGGTTGTTAAAACTCGTTTGCGCTGTCAAACCTTCGGTGAAACACGTTTGTGGTGCGGTGTTCACGCCTTCGTCCGAAACTTTTGCGCCACGGGAATGCGCCGCCCCATGCCGAAGGCGCGCGGTGAAACCTTCAATCCCGGCGCGGCTTGGCGGCGTTTGTATTCGCTGAAATTAATTTTGTTCACCACGTCGTTCACCACCGCCGCGTCAAAACCGCGTGAAATAATTTCCGCCTTGCCCAAATTTTTCACGACATACAAATCGAGGATGGCATCGAGAATCTCATACGGCGGCAACGAGTCCTGATCCTTCTGGCCGGGACGGAGTTCCGCGCTCGGCGGCTTGGTGATGGAGTCCGCCGGGATGATTTCGCGCTCGCGGTTCACCCAGCGCGCGATTTTGTAAACATCCGTTTTCAGCACGTCCGCGATGGGCGCGAGCGCGCCGTTCATGTCGCCGTAAAGCGTGCAATAGCCCACGGCCATCTCGGACTTGTTACCGGTGGTCAGCACGAGGCCGCCGAATTTATTCGAGAGAGCCATCAACGTCAGCCCACGCAGACGCGACTGAAGATTTTCCTCCGCCTCGTTCGGTTTTGTTCCCGCGAAAACTTTTTGCAACTGCGCTTCGACAGCTTTGAATGGCGGCTCAATGGGCAAAACTTCGTAGCGCAGGCCGAGATTTTTCGCAAGTTGCGCGGCGTCGGTCAGGCTGCCTTCGCTCGAATAGCGCGCGGGCATGGCCACGCCGAAAACATTTTCCGCACCGAGCGCGTCTGCCGCGAGGACGGCGATGAGCGCGGAATCAATGCCGCCGCTCAATCCGAGGATCACCGACTTGAAGCCGCACTTGCGGACGTAGTCGCGGATACCAAGTGAGAGCGCCGCAAACAAAAGCTCTTCGCGCGGGGGGAAATCAAAATTAAATTCGCTGGCCGACTTGCCCGCTTCGCTGCGCTTGGCCGCGACGGGCGAGCGTCCGCCTTTAGTTTCCAATTCCACCACGAGGATGTCTTCCTTGAACCCCTGCCCCAGCGCCAGCACTTCGCCGTGGGCATCAAGCGCCACGCTGTGGCCGTCGAAAATCAGTTCATCATTTGCGCCGATGGCGTTGACCTGGGCGAGCGGAATTTTTTCATCGCGCGCCACGCGGCGGAGCATTTCGAGGCGCGTGCGCTCCTTGCCGTCGCACCACGGCGAGGCGGAGAGGTTCAAAATGATTTCCGCGCCTTGCAAAATAAGTTCCTTCACCGGGTCGTGCCGATACAAACGGTCGGGCCAAAAATCTTCATCGTTCCAGATGTCTTCACAGATGGTAATGCCGAGCTTTTTGCCGTTGAAAATAAATGGCTCCACTTTTTTCGCCGGCTCAAAGTAGCGGTCTTCGTCAAAGACGTCGTAGGTGGGCAACAAACTTTTCGTCATGCGCCAGATGACCTGGCCGTTCTGGAGGACAGCGGCGGCATTGCGGAGTGCGCGCCCAGGCCGATCCGGGCTGCGATCCACGAAGCCGACGCAGAGCGGAACTTCGCTAACTTTCTGCGCGGTCTCGGCGAGCGCCGTGAGGTTGGCCTCGATGAAATCATCGCGCTGCAACAAATCACGCGGCGGGTAGCCGCAGAGAAACAGTTCCGGCGCGAGCACGAACTCCGCGCCGCGCGCCACAGCCTGCGCGTAGGCGGCGAGCAGCTTCGCGCGGTTGGCCGCGAAGTCGCCAATGGTCGAGTTGATCTGGAGCAGGCCAACGATCATTTTTGATTTAGGATTTTCAAACGGAGCCAATCGTAAATCGTAAATCATCAATCGTAAATCTATTCCCGACGACGACGCTCATGCCGCACCCATGAAAATTGGGGATGCAAAAATAGAAGTGACGCGGCGTTAGGGTTCGGGTATAAAATTTTCTTTGGGCGGAACTTTCCCAGAAATTTTTTGAACGATGAAACATTTATTGTCATTGGAAAAATTGCCGCGCGCGGACTTTGAAGCCATCCTGCGCGACGCCAAAACTTTCAAGCAGACGCGCGGCGCGCACAAGACGCAGCCGCTGGCGGGGCAGACGTGGGCGATGATGTTTTCAAAATCTTCAACGCGGACACGGGTTTCTTTTGAGGTAGGCATCCGCGAACTCGGCGGCAGCCCGATGTTTCTGAACGCGAATGACATTCAGCTTGGTCGCGGCGAACCGATTCAGGACACGGCGCGGGTCATCGGGCGCATGGCGCACGGCGCGGTCATCCGCACGTTCGCGCAGAGCGACGTGGAGACGTTCGCGGAGCTTGCCAAAATCCCGACGATCAACGCGCTGACGGATGACGAGCATCCGTGCCAGGTGCTGACGGATATTTTCACGTTTGAAGAATTGCGCGGCAGCATTGCGGGCAAGGTCGTCACGTTCATCGGCGACGGCGCGTGCAACATGCCGGTGTCGTGGATTTTTGCGGCGGCGAAGCTGGGTTTTGAATTGCGCATCGCCGCGCCGAAAGAATTTCAACCGGCGGCGGAAATTTTGAAACGGGCGGGCGGAAAAATTATCGTCACAGATGATTTGCCAGCCGGCGCGTCCGGCGCAGACCTGCTTTACACCGATGTCTGGGTTTCGATGGGCAAGGAAGCGGAGGCGGCGGCGCGCATCAAAGTTTTGGGCGGCTACCAGATCAACGCCGCCCTGCTCAAGCTCGCCAAGCCCGGCGCGCTCGTAATGCACTGCCTGCCGGCGTATCGCGGCAAGGAGATTGATGCGGCGACGTTCGAGGCGCACGCGGACACCATCTTCACCGAGGCGGAAAACCGGCTGCACACGCAGAAGGCGATTTTGAATTGGGCGGTGAGCTGAGCCGCCAAGACGCCAAGAGCGTCAAGATTTTTTTAGGCGAAATTAATTCTGAAACTCGTCTTCGTTTTGAAAATTTCCGCGAGAAGCGCTAGTGGCAAATTGTCGCAAATATTTCACGGCGACTTTCAAATCTTTTGGCCACTCGCACTTGATCGCAAGGGGTTCGTGCGTGACGGGGTGGGACAGGCTTAATTCCTCGGCGTGCAGGGCAGTGCGGCCCATAAGCGGGCGTTCTTCGCGGCCGGGCTTGAGGTAAAAATCTTTTTTCAGGCGCGAGAGCCAGAGTTTTTTGCCGCCGTAAATTTCATCCGCAACGACCGGCAGGCCGGCGAACTTGAGGTGAACCCGGATCTGATGTCTGCGATCGGTGAGCGGGGAACTCGCCAGCAGACACCAGTCGGAAAACTGTTCCAGCACTTCAAACTTGGTGTTGGATTTTTTGCCCGTGCGAGAATCTACGGTCATCAGTTCCGGCTTCAACGGATGCTGCGAGAGCTTGGCGTCCACCTCAAATTTGGTGTCGAGCGGACTGCCCCACGCGAGGACGAGATTTTTTCGCACGGGCTTCTCGGCGCTGAACTGGTCGGCGAGCGCCATGAAGACGGTTTTATTTTTCGCGAGCAGCAAAACCCCGCTGGCCTCATCATCCAGTCGGTGCGAATTATTGAGATAAGTAATCTGGCGGTCGGTCGCCCACGGTTTACCAGCGGCGATGCCATCGTGCAACAGCCGCATGAGGCTGGGTCGGTCGAGATTGTCGAGGTCAGGCGCGACGGCGAGGCCGGCGGGCTTGTCGAGGGCGAACAGGTGTTCGTCCTCAAAGAGAACGGGGATTTCCCAAAAACTTTTGGTGGCCGGCCAGGAGAGTTTTACGGGCGCGCTCACAAGCCGTTTTTCTGGAAGGCGGCGATGTTGCGGAACTCGCGGTTGGCTTCGTTGTTGACCCAGATGTTGAACGCTTCGCTCTCGCGGCCGCGGCGGACTTGCGAGAGGAAACCGCCGGTGCTGCTCATCGCGGCGGCTTTGAGCGCGGCGTCGGGCGGGGAAAGTTTTTGGACGAACATCACGAAGCCGCCGTCGGCCGTCGGGATGAACTGACTGATTTTGCCGGGTGTGGTGGTGAAGGCAGCTTGCTTGAGTGCGCCGATTTCGGCGCGGTCGCCGGCTTCGGGAACCGAAGCAGAACTCAAGGAGAACGGCGCGAGAATAGTGGGCGACTGGCCTTCGGCGACGGCCACTTGCGCGAAGGATTTGCCAGCAGCGGTTTGCACGGCGGCATTGAAATAGAAGTTCGTGCCAGCCTTGTGCGCGAGGGCAATCGCGAGCTGGCCGCGCAAGTCTTGTTCGACGCGGTTGCGGATTTCAGTGAACGCCGGGACGGCGCTGGGCAACTGGTTCGCGAGGCCGATGACGTAGATGCCGTCGTCGCCTAGGATGCGGTCGGAGAACGGGGATTCCACCGTGAGTTTGAAGGCGGCGGGTTCCACGGCGGCGGCGTTGACGAAGTCGGGCGCGTTGATGCCGGAGGCGGCAAAGGGCGCGGACAGCTTCACGGTGAGGCCTTTTTTCTTCGCAATGGTGACGATGTTTTCGGGCGTCACAGGTTCCATCGCCCAAAGTTCGGTGACGAGTTCTTTGGCTTGGTCGGCGGCATCGTTGAGCGCGCGGCGTTGGATGAGGGCTTCACGAATCTTGGCCTTGGCTTCATCAGCCTTGAGGTCTTTGAATTCTGGCGAGGTGCTGAACTGACGGAAAGACGCGTCCACGGTGGCCTCGAAATTGGTCTTGGCCCATTCCGCTTTGGATTGCGCGAGGAAGTTGGTGAGGTTGAACCAGACGTAATTGACTTGCAGGCGTTCGGGCTGGCGGTAATAGGACATGTAGTTCGTGTAGAACTGGGCCGATTCCGCCGGGGTGATGATGACTTGGGAAAGATAATTCGACGCGGAGAAGAAAACGGCCTGGGCCGAGACTTCGGAATGTTCGCGGTCGTAGAGCGTGGCGGCTTCCTGCGGAGTGACGAGCGCGCCGGGCAGGCCGAGGGTCAGGCGCAATTGCTCAATGGTGAGCTGGGTGCGGACGGCGTTTTGAAAATCAGCGGCGGTGAAATTTCTCGGCTTGAGAATGTTTTCGAGGAACTTGTCCATCGGCACGGGCTGGCCACCGGTGTTCAAGGCGCGGGTGAGGGCGGTGGAACGGAGCATCTGCGAGGCGGCGTCTTCGATGGCACTGGCGGGAATGCTGACGGCGAGGCTCTTGGCCTTCTGGGTGAGGAGGAGGTTGAGGTAGATCTGCTGCTCAATCTGCTGCGGGTTGATGTTGCGGTTTTTTTCCGGCCATTCGCCGTAGTTGACGAGAAAATAGATGTCGAAATCTTTGCGCGCCTGCGTGACTTCGGCGCCGGTGATTTCATGGCCGTAAATGGTGCCGTAGCTGCCGGCTTCACCTTTGCCGCCGCCATTGCGCGACGGGCCGGAGCCCATGAAAACAACGAAGGACAAAATGGTAATGGGGATGATGCTCCACCAGAGCAGCGCCGAATGTTTGCGAATGGTTCCGATCATAATGATTTTGAAAAAAAGTGAACGCGCAGATTAGCTTGCAGGGAGATGCAAGGCAAACGGAAAAGCAGATTGCAGCGGTCAGTTTGAAAGTTGGTGGAGAGAGAACGAAAATGAATTTTACTTCAGCCACTTCGCCACATCCATCGCCGCGTAGGTGATGAGGATGTCCGCGCCAGCGCGGCGCATCGCGAGCAGGCTTTCCAGCGTCACGGCGCGTTCATCAATCCAGCCCTTCGCGGCGGCAGCTTTGATCATCGCGTGTTCGCCGCTGACGGCGTAGGCGGCAGTGGGCAGGCCAAATTCTTTTTTCACGCGGTAAATGATGTCGAGATACGCGAGCGCGGGCTTGACCATCACCATGTCCGCGCCTTCCTGAATGTCGAGGGCGACTTCGCGGATGGCTTCGTTGGCATTGGCGGCATCCATCTGGTAACTGCGACGGTCGCCAAACTTCGGCGCGGACTCGGCGGCTTCGCGGAACGGGCCGTAAAAACCCGACGCATACTTCGCCGCGTAACTCATGATGGGCGTGTCGAAGAAACCAGCGTTGTCCAATTCGGCGCGAATGGCGCGGACGCGTCCGTCCATCATGTCGCTTGGCGCGATGATGTCCGCGCCGGCCTCCGCGTGACTGACGGCGGTGCGGGCGAGAAGTTTGAGTGAAGGGTCGTTAAGAATTTTTCCGCCGTGCACAATGCCGCAATGGCCGTGCGCCATGTATTCGCACAAGCAAACATCCGTGACGACGAGCAGCGACGGCAGTTCCTTTTTCAATAGCCGCACCGTCTGCTGCACGATGCCGTTTTTCGCGTAAGCGCCGGAAGCCTTCGCATCTTTTTTATCGGGAATGCCAAACAGCAAAACGGCGGGAACACCCAGCGCGTAGGCGGTGGCGGCCTCGCGCAAAATTTCATCCGGCGAAAGTTGGAATACGCCGGGCATGGAGCCGACGGGCGCACGGAATTTTTTCCCGCTGCGCGCGAACAGCGGCAGGACAAGCTGCGAAGCGTTCAATTGCGTTTCCGCCACGAGCCGCCGCAGCGCAGGCGACGACCGCAACCGGCGCGGGCGCGAGACGGGAAATCCGGGCAATGTCATGGCGGCAGTCTAGGTTTTCTGGACGAAGGGCAAAAGCAAAATGCACCCAGTTCTGGCTGAAATTAAAGACCGATGAAACACCAGATACCCGCTCATCCAGCAGAGGGTTTTTTACTTCCAGATTTCCAATGCCACCAACTGCCTCGTCGCCGCCGGCGACCAACCCCGGTTCGCCGCCGGACTCGCCGGACTCGGATGCAGAATCGTCCCGAACTTCGCGCCGGATTTTTCCAGCGCCAGCTCCGCGCGCATTTTCGCGAACGCACCCACGCCGATGACCCATTCCGGCTCCAAGATTTCCACCACGCGGCGCAAGTGGTCATCGCACGCGGCAAATAAATTCTCGCGCTCGGTCGGGGACAATTTATCCGGCGTCACGTTGCGTCCGCCTTCATCGCAAAAAACTAGCGGGCAATAATTCAAAACAAAATGTTCCGCGAAGAAATTTTCCGGTGCTCCAAACCGCTCCGCGAACAAACCCCACAATCGTTTCCCGCTCACCTCCGAGCGCGGGCAGTCGAATCCCTGCACGGGACGCTTGGGATGCACTTGGGCCGGCTGGGAGACGAGCGCAAAAATTTTCAGCCAGTCACGCACCGCCGCCACTTCGCCGAACGGCACGCCAGTTTGCGCCATGCCGAACGGGCCGGGATTCATGCCGAGAAACACAATGCGCTTTTTGCTGCCGCCGTATTTTTGCAGATACTGCTCGTGCGCCGCCCCCGCGTAGTCCAGGGGATTGCCAACGCAGGCGACCGGCGGTTTGAATTTCATCCGCCCCACCGCCGCCGAAAGTTCCTGCGCGGCGGTGATGAGTTTTTTCGTTGTGCCAGTGTTTTTCAAATCACCGTCCCATGCGGGATGATGCCGCCTTTGGGAATGATGACGATGCCGTCGCGGATGAAGTAGAGCGGGTGGTCGGTGTTTTCCGGTTTGCCGGCGGGCGAAATCGTCACGTTGTTCCCGATGCGCGCGTTCTTATCAATGATCGCGTTCTCGATGCGGCAGTTCTCGCCCACCCCCACGCGCGGAATGCCTTCGCGCTCGTGTTGCGCGATGGAGTCAGCCGCCTCGTAGTAATCACTGCCCAAAACGATGGTGCGGTTCAATTCCGTGCCGGAGCCAACTAGTGTGCGCAGGCCGACGATGCTGCGGTTGATCTTCGCGCGATTGATGATGCAACCGTCGGAGATGACGGCGTGATCAATCTGCGCGCCGTTGATTTTGGAGCCGGGCAGATAACGCGGGCGCGAAAAAATCGGCGCGCTCATGTCGAAGAAATTAAAACGCGGCAGCTCGCTCACCAGATCCAAGTTCGCCTCGAAGAAGGAACGGATGGTGCCGATGTCCTCCCAGTAACCTTCATAGACGTAGGAAAACACGCGGCGCGTGGTGATGGCGTGCGGGATGATGTGCTTGCCGAAATCCGAGAGCGGATTGTCCAGTAGCTCGGCGATGACCTTGCGGTTGAAAACATAGATGCCCATTGAGGCGAGGAAGGAATCGCCCTCGCGCTTCACCGAGAGATTTTTTTCCATCGTGGGCGTGAGCTTGAGTGTGTCGAGGATGGCGTCGTCCTTCGGCTTTTCTACGAAGCGCGTGATGCGGTTCGAGTCGTCAATCTGCATGATGCCGAGCGATTTTGCGTCGCTGCGTCCGACGGGAATGGTGGCGATAGTGATTTCCGCGCCGGTGACGAGATGTTGCGTGACGACTTCCTCGAAGTTCATCCGATATAACTGGTCGCCGGAAAGAATCACGAGTTGGTCGAAATCGTGGTTCATGAAGTGCATCAGATTTTTCCGCACCGCGTCCGCCGTGCCTTCATACCACGACGTGTTCGTGAACGTCTGC
>JANOBC010000080.1:0-2291 GCA_031411455.1 Limisphaerales bacterium | reverse complement strand
GGGCGAACTGGGAGGCCACCCGGCGCGATCGCATCGTCAGGCCGAAGTTGATCGAAGTGAGCGTCGGATCGCCCAAGGTTTCGTTCGAGGCGAACGGCCGCGCGGTGGTGAAGTTTCGCCAAGGATACAAGTCCGACGCATTGAACACCTCCGGAGCCAAGACGCTGATCCTGGTCAAGGACAGTGACCGCTGGCAGATCGTTCAGGAGCGAATGAACTAGTGAACGGCCTCGCTCGCAGCCATCAGGCAGGCTCCCGCCAGACGCTGGCGCAGGCGCTGGTGGCCGTCATTGCCGCCAGCGCCTCCTATGCGTGGGCGCTGAGCATCACGCCGGCACCGGTTTCGCGCCAGCTCTCCACGCCGGAAGCCATGCTGGTTCGCGCCCTGCTGGATATCGGTGATAGCAAATTTTCCTCGGCTTTCGACCACATCGACAGCCTGCTCCTGTCCAATCCGAATTTCCGGCTGGCGCAGCTGGTCAAGGGCGACCTGCTGCTCTCTCGAACGCGGCCGATCAATTCCATCGGCAACGCGTCGGGAGGATCCGCCGAACAGGTGGCGGGACTGCGCGACGAAGCCCGGGTGCGCCTGGTCCGTTCCCAGATCGAACCATCGACCGATCTGGCTCCGCGCTATCTGTTGCAATTGCCGGAAAAAGAGAAACTCGCCCTGGTGCTTGATTCGACCAAGTCGACGCTGTTCGTTTTTGAGAATACCGGCAAGACTCCGCGCTATGTCGCCGACTACTACGTGACCATCGGCAAAAACGGCCTGGAAAAATTCCGCGAGGGCGACAAGAAGACGCCAGTTGGCGTTTATCACGTGGTCAGCCGGTTGCCCAAGGAGAAGCTCACGGATTTCTACGGCAGCGGCGCCTATCCGATCAGCTATCCGAATGAATGGGACCAGATGCGCGGGCGCAACGGCCACGGCATCTGGCTGCACGGCACGCCGCGTGATACCTACAGCCGGCCGCCGCGCGCAAGCGATGGCTGCATTGTGCTGACCAACCAGGACCTGGATACCCTGGCCGCCCGACTGCAGATCGGCTCGACGCCGATCGTCATCGCCGACTCGATCGATTGGGCAAAACCCGAGGAAGTCGAATCGCTGCGTTCCGACCTGGCCTCATCGATCGAGAACTGGCGGCGCGACTGGGAAAGCCGCAATACCGAGGCCTACCTGCGGCATTATGCGAAAAAATTCGAATCGAACGGCCAGAATCTTGCGCAATGGTCGGCGCAGAAACACCAGGTCAACGCCGGGAAAAGCTGGATCAAGGTCAGGGTCAGCGATGTTTCACTCCTCCTCTACCCCGGCAAGGAGGATATGGCCGTGGCGACCTTCGAACAGGACTACTCCAGCAGCAATCTCGCCAATCGCATGATGAAGCGCCAGTACTGGATCAGGGAGAACAACAAATGGCGGATCGTGTTCGAAGGTGCGGCGTAGAAAAGCAGGACTTATGGGCGAAGCCCGGTATCCAGCGAAGTCGGGCGGGACTGAAGGCTCAACTCGAGTGAAAGTCAAAAACCAAAAAACCAAGGAACTCCGATGAACAAATTGTTGGGCGTCGTTTGCGCCCTGCTGTTGAGTACCGGCGCATTTGCCGCCAATCCGCAAGTGGAGATCAAAACTAATTTCGGTGCCGTAACCGTCGAGCTCTACCCGGAGAAAGCGCCGAAGACGGTGGAGAATTTCCTGCAGTACGTGAAGAGCGGCTTCTACAAGGACGCCATCTTCCACCGCGTCATTCCAGGATTCATGATTCAGGGCGGCGGTTTCAGCAAGGCGATGGAGCAAAAACCCACTCGCGATCCGGTTGGCATCGAATCGAACAATGGACTGAAGAACGATACCGGCACCATCGCCATGGCGCGCACGCAGAACCCGAATTCCGCGACTGCGCAGTTTTTCATCAACCTGACCGACAACGCGTTCCTGAATTTCAGCGCGCCAACCGTGCGCGGCTACGGCTACACGGTGTTCGGCAAGGTGGTCAAGGGCATGGACGTGGTCGAGAATATCGCGAAGCTGCCCACCGGAGCAGGCGGGCCCTTCCCGCAGGACGTGCCGCAGCAGCAGGTAGTGATCGAAGACGCGAAACTGGTGGAGGCAAAGTGAGCAAAGTCAAAATACAAACGTCGATGGGCGACCTCGTCATCGAACTCGACGCCGAAAATGCACCACTGACGGCGGAAAATTTCATGCAGTACGTGCGCGACGGCTTCTACGACAACACGGTCTTCCATCGTGTGATTGACGGCTTCATGGTCCAGGGCGGCGGTTT
>JANOBC010000079.1:0-2887 GCA_031411455.1 Limisphaerales bacterium | reverse complement strand
AAGCGCGACGTCATCAAAGATTGAGCGGACAAACCCAACGGTGTTATAGCTTTCAGCGCGTCAAGCTGCTGTGTTTTTAGCTGTTCGAGCTGTTTTTTTCTTTTTCCGTCTTTGTCGAATAGACTCAATCCAAATGCCTATGAACAGGAATGCAGCGGAAATTCCTACGTCCTTTAATATTTCAAACCAAGTGCCTCTTTCTGTTATCCACTCGGTAAAATGGGGATCTCTATCTAGCGTGCGATTATATCTTTCAATCGTCGCGATTTGATTTGTAGATAATTTTAGGAGATCAATTTTTTGTTGAATATCTGCAAGAGTCTTTTTCTTTTCTCGCACCAACGATTCGTTTTTGAGGATTTCTCTTTCGAGGCTAGCGATTTGAATTTCTGTTTTAGTTTGAGAATCCAACATCTGGGCTATCTCGGAGATTTTTTCATGAAGACCTTGGAGTTCTTTATATGCATCGGCATCAAGATTTTCCTTTAACCACTGGTCTAATTGATTCCGCAAAATGTCATCCGCCTGATTTTTTGCAACGGGCAGCTGGTTATTCGTTGTGTTTGGTTTTACAGCTTGAGCATTAACTGAGGTTGAAAACCCCATAGACGCAATGAGGATGGAAATCCAAACAGTTGCCTTCATGCTTAGCTTTTGTGCGCCTCTTTCGCCCACGCGTCTTTCAACGTGATGGTGCGATTGAAAACTAATTTTCCATTTGCGCTGTCTTTGTCCAACGCGAAGTAGGCGAGGCGCTCGAATTGATAGCGCTCTTCAAAGTTCGCATCTTTCAAACTCGGCTCGCACTTGGCGGTGATGATTTCGAGCGAGTGCGGATTGAGATGTCGCTTGAAATCGCCGTCGGCATCCGGCTCGGCCACGGTGAAGAGGCGGTCGTAAAGTCGCACCTCGGCGTCCACGGCGTGCGCGGCGCTCACCCAATGGATTGTGCCTTTCACTTTGCGCGCACTCGTCGCGCCGCCGGTCTTGCTGTCGAGGTCGGCGGTGCAGCGGAGTTCGGTGATGTTGCCGGTGGCGTCCTTGATGACTTCCTCGCACTTGATGATGTAGGCGTATTTCAAACGCACTTCGCCGCCGGGTTTCAGGCGGAAGAATTTCGGCGGCGGCACTTCGGCAAAGTCGTCGCGCTCAATGAAGAGTTCGCGGCTGAATGTGATGAGGCGTTTGCCCGCGCTCTCATCACCGGGATTGTTGACGGCTTCAAGTTCTTCCGTCTTGCCCTCGGGATAATTCGTGATGACGACTTTGATGGGGCGCAACACGGCGAGGCGGCGGAGCGCGCGTTTGTTCAAATCTTCGCGGATGGCAAATTCCAACACGCTGACGTCGGTAATGCCGTTGTATTTCGTGATGCCGATGTTGTAGGCGAACGCCCTGAGGGCGACCGAAGTTACGCCGCGACGACGGATGCCGCAGATTGTCGGCATCCGCGGATCGTCCCAGCCGGTGACGAGATTTTCGTCCACGAGTTGCATGAGCTTGCGTTTGCTCATCACGGTGTAGCCGAGCGAGAGGCGGGCGAATTCGTATTGATGGGGCAGGGGACGCGGCAATTCGAGGCTTTTGAGAATCCAATCGTAAAGCGGACGATGCACTTCAAACTCAAGCGTGCAAATGGAGTGCGTGATGCCTTCGATGTAATCGCTCAAGCAATGCGCGAAATCATACATCGGATAGATGCACCACTTACTCCCGGTCTGATGATGGTCGGCGTGCTTAATGCGGTAGATGAGCGGGTCGCGTAGCCAGATGTTCGGCGCGTCCACGGTGATCTTCGCGCGGAGAACACATTTGCCATCACCAAATTCGTTGTTCTTCATGCGCGTGAACAAATCCAGATTCTCCTCCACGCTGCGGTCGCGGAACGGAGAGGCTTTGCCGAGGCGGCGAAATTCATCCGTCTGGTCAGGCGTCAGGTCGCAGACGAAAGCTTTGCCCTTTTTAATGAGCGCGATGGCGAATTCGTAAATCTGGTCGAAGTAATCGCTCGCGTAAAAAGGCGCTTGGGCCGACGTGAGGCCGAGTTCCTTTTCCGCCCAGCCGCCGATGAGCCAGTTCACGTCCGCCTGGATGCTTTCGACGTATTCGATGTCTTCCTTCGTCGGATTCGTGTCGTCCATGCGGAGATTGCAGATGCCGCCAAACTCGCGCGCGATGCCGAAGTTGAGGCAAATACTTTTCGCGTGACCGATATGGAGATAGCCATTTGGCTCCGGCGGAAAGCGCGTGTGAATCTTCGGATATTTTCCTTCCGCAACGTGCGTGGCGACGATGTCGCGGATGAAATCAGAAGGCGCGGGTGGTGCGGCGGGTGCGGGAATTTCGGGATTGGTCGGATTGCTCATTTTGTCGGCGCACAGATTAACAAAGCCCGCCAGCGATGGCAAACCGGCTACTGGCCACCCACCATGGTGAAGTCATCCGGGAAACTTGCCGGGAAGTTTTTTCCGCGAAGAAAGCGACCTTGCTTTTTTGTTTGTCAGGTTTAGAGTCGCTTTCAATCTGGCAAGGCAATCATGAAAAAACTTCTCGCGCTTGTTTCGCTTTCACTGGTGGTTTTGTTTCGTCTGCAAGCACAAGGCATCGTGCTGGTTTCCAATATAGCAGCGCCCGTAAGCACCAATGCCACGGCGGGTGGTGCGGCGTCCGGGTTAATGGCGGGCAGCGGTCCGCGCTATTATTTCGCGCTATATTACTCGACGAACTCGACGAGCGTGAATGGCCAGACGGCGGCCATCGTGGGGACACCTTCGGGCGCGAGCGGCTATGTATTCAATGACAGTTCGTGGAAGCTGGCGGCCTATTGCACGAATATCGCGACGCCGGGGCGGTTGGCGAGCGTGAGCCGAAACGCCTCTGGTTACAC
>JANOBC010000078.1:0-9215 GCA_031411455.1 Limisphaerales bacterium | reverse complement strand
GCCAGCACCGGTGGTTCCGTCACCTCTTCGGTGGTTACCGTAAATGTCGTGGCCGATCCCTACCTGTTCACGGTGGATCCGACGAAAACCTGGAACGGCTACATGAATGTCTTTAACACGCCGCAAAATGGCAGCGGCTTCGTGTTCGGCACCGGTTGGGGCACTAGTGATTTGCGCGCTACGTATTCCGGTTCCTTGTTGACCTTGTCGCCGAACACGATTGGTGATCCTGATCCGTTTTGGTATGTCAACACCGGCAACGGTTCCGTGGGGAATAAGTTCATGGATGCCAGCTTTTATGTGGAACCCGCTGGTTCATTGCCCGGCGTGACGGTGACGTTTGCCGGCACCGTTTTGGCGAACAGCTTGACCGGACTTGCCAACACCAATCCCGCTGGCAACGGCTGGACGTGCGTGGCCTTCATCAAAGATTTCGCGCCGGACTTCTCCTCATTCAACCTCTCGACCACTACGTTGACCAATGGCACGACATTCAGCATCAGCCTCGCCACGGTCAACGACCCGGCGCGGCATGTGCAGTATGGTTTTGAAACCATTGGACCGTGCGTCTGGGCGACCGATACGTCCTTGGCCAGCTACGGCAATGTGCAAGTTGGCCCGCCGGTTAGCACGCCGACAACAGTAACCATCACTCCCAGCTTGAGCGGTGGAATCCTGAGCATGTCGTTCCCCACCCAAACTGGTTTTTCCTACACCGTCCAATACAAAACGAATCTATTGAGCGCTACTTGGACGACGTTGACGACCACCAACGGAACCGGCGCAAACGCCGTCGTGACCAGTTCGATCACCGGAGCCAGCCGTTTCTATCGCTTGTCCATCCAGTAATTCCAAAAACAAATCCGGGTCGGCACTCTTCAGTGTCGGCCCGGAATTCACCTCATGAAAATTTCCAAAGCCTCGCCCAAATCTGGTTTCACGTTGATTGAACTCCTCGTGGTCATCGCCATCATCGCCATTCTGGCGGCGATGCTGCTGCCCGCGCTGGCCAAGGCCAAAGAAAAGGCCAAGGCCATTGCCTGCACGAACAACAACAAGCAAATCAGCTTGGCGATGCTGATGTATCTCGGCGACAACAATGATTTCCTGCCCCCGCTGAACGAGAGGAACTTTGCCACCCACACCACCAACTGGTGGTATAAAATTATGGATAACGGCAATTACATCACCAGCAGCGGTCAGTCCAACAACGTCTGGCATTGCACCGCCGTGCAACCGGCGGACATTGATCCCGGGACGGTTTCGTATTACAACTCACCGTGCGAAGGCTACGGCCCGTTGGAAGACACTGCCAATCCAGCCAACGGCGTCATCCGCTACTTCTTGGATTTGTCCGGTAAAGTTCAAGGCAGTCGCAAGATGAACTCCATCAATCGCACCAGCCAAATCTGGCTCGTCGGCGATGTCGGACGGCCAAAGACCGGCGGCAACGTCAACAAACTCCCCACTAGTTATTACACCGACATCACCGTCATCAAGCCGGTCATCACTCCTGCGCCCGGCTCCGGTTGGACGACTGTCCCGGTCAACAAACAAGCCGCCTGCCGCCATAATGGTCGCGCCAATTACTCCGCGTGCGACGGCCATGTGGAAGCAGGGAAGTGGGCTGACTTAAGCACGGACAAAGATGACGTGTTTGCCATCACCTCTTTTTGATTCGTAGTTTAATTTTTTAGATTTAACCTCCAATTTTTTCTCCAATGCCCAACTTGATTCCATCTGCTTGTCTCAGAACGGTGCGCTTGCTGATTGCCGCCGCGTTCCTCTCGGGCGGCAGTTTTATCGCCACAAATGCACAGGCCAATCCAGCCACCGACGCCGACGCGCTCTTGGCCCGAATGACACTTGATGAAAAAATCGGCCAGATGGTGCAGGTGGATTCCGCCGCGCTGAAGAACAAGGCCGACGTGCAGAAATATTTCCTCGGCTCCGTCTTGAGCGGCGGCGGCTCCGACCCGGCGGACAACTCGCCCGCGTCCTGGAAAAAAATGGCCGACGAATTTCAGGCGCAGGCTCTCCAGACACGGCTGAAAATCCCTCTGCTCTACGGCATTGACGCCGTCCATGGCAACAACAACGTCCTCGGTGCCGTCGTGCTTCCGCATCACATCGGCCTCGGCGCGACGCACAACGCCGCACTCGTGGAACGCGCCCAGCGCGTCACCGCCGATGAAGTTGCCGGCACCGGCATCCGCTGGGCCTTCGCGCCGTGCATCGCCGTCGCCCGCGACATCCGCTGGGGCCGCACCTACGAAAGTTTTAGTTCTTCCCCCGAACTTGCCGGCGAACTCGGCGCGGCGTCGGTCAAAGGGATTCAAGGCGACACGCTCGGAAAAAATTCCGTGCTGGCCTGCGCCAAACATTTCGCTGGCGACGGCGGCACGTTGAACGGCAAAGACCAAGGCGACACCGTCTGCGACGAAGCCACGTTCCGCAAACTTTTCATCCAGCACTACGCGCCGTCCATCAAGGCCGGCGTCGGTTCCATCATGGTTTCCTACAACAGTTGGAACGGCGTCAAAATGCACGGCAACAAACAATTGCTGACCGACGTGCTAAAAGGTGAAATGGGGTTTCAAGGTTTTCTCGTGTCCGACTGGGCGGCGATTGACCAGCTTGGCGCGGATTACAAAACCGACGTTGAGAAATCAATCGATGCCGGGCTGGACATGATCATGATTCCCGTCGGCATCGGCGAGCCGCATAACTACGCTGAGTTCATTGCTAATCTCAAAGATTTGGTCGCCGAAAAAAAAATCTCCCAATCACGCATTGACGACGCCGTGCGCCGCATCCTCACCGTGAAATTTCAGATGGGCGTCTTTGAAAATCCGTGGACCGACCCCGCACTCACCGCCAAGATCGGCTCGCCGGAACACCGCGCCGTCGCGCGCGAGTGCGTGCGCGAATCGCTCGTGCTGCTGAAAAATTCCAAACAGGTTTTGCCGTTGAAGAAAAATCTAAAGCACCTCGCCCTCGTCGGCAAGGCGGCGGACAACCTCGGCATCCAATGCGGCGGCTGGACGATTGACTGGCAGGGCAAGACCGGCAACGTCACGCCCGGCGGGACGACGTTGCTCGCGGCCATTAAGCAAACCGTCAGCGCTAAAACTGAAGTGAATTTTTCCGCCGACGGCAGCGATCTGAAATCCGCCGACGCCATCATCGTCGTCGTCGGCGAGGAACCTTACGCCGAAATGAAAGGCGACCGCGCGGACTTGAGCCTGGCGCCCGCCGATGCCGCGCTGATCGCCAAGGCAAAAGCCACGGGCAAGCCCGTCATCACGCTGCTTTACTCCGGCCGCCCACTCGTGCTGGGTTCGGCGCTGGAACAAAGCGATGCCTTCGTCGCCGCGTGGTTGCCCGGCACGGAAGGTCAGGGACTAACGGATATTTTGTTTGGCGACCACGCCCCGACCGGCAAACTCCCGCGCCTCTGGCCCGCGAACAACGAACAGTTGTCCGTGGATCATCTCACCGGCGAGCCACAGTTTCCTAGCGGCTACGGCCTCACTTACGGTTCACTTTCCAAAAAGTAAATGAACTGGAAAATTTCAGCAGCTACTCGCTTAATCGTATTCCTGCTCGCGTTGGTGGGGATGGTTGGCACCGGAAAAACTTATGCGGCTAGCGCGTTGAGCAATCCCGGATTTGAATTTGACCCCGGTGGCCACAACCAAAGCCTGCTCGGCTGGCAGCAATACGGCGGCAACACCTACAACGAAACTTCCGCCGCCAGCGCGCACGGCGGCACGAATTATTTCAAAGTTTATCAGGCCTTCAGCGGCGCCTTGAACTACTCCGGCATCTATCAGGATTACATCTCTGGGCCGGGCGCAACCTATGCCGCCGACGGTTGGGCCTTCACCGACAATACCGACGCGCTCGCCGGACAAAACGTCGCATGGCTCGAAGTCACCTTTCGCGATGCCGTGGGAAATATTTTGTCGCTCTACCGCTCGGCGATGATCACGACGAACACGATTGCCGCCGGAGCGTTTCCGAAAAATGTTTGGAATAATCTGCGCGTCACCAACCAATACAACCCAAATACTTTTCTCATCACCAACACCACGACCCAGCTGGTTGCGCCGGCGGAAACATTTTATGTGCGTTACCAAATTGTGCTCCAAGGCGACGCAAATTTTTCCGGCGGCTCGGTTTATTTTGATGACTTGAACCTGACGCCCACCAGCGGCGCACCCTACGGCAACATGAACATCGTGTGGACGGATGAATTCGACGGCGCAGCCATCAAGACGAACATCTGGACCTACGACCTTGGCAACAACGGCTGGGGTAATAACGAACTTCAATACTACACCAGTCGCACGAACAACGCGTTTGTCGCCAACGGCATTTTGCATATCGTCGCGCAGAAAGAATCCTTCGGCGGCGCCAGCTACACTTCGGCGCGGATGAAATCGCAGGGGCTGTTCGCCTTCAAATACGGACGCCTCGAATGGCGCGCGAAGAGTCCTGCCGGCACCGGCTTCTGGCCCGCACTCTGGCTGCTCGGCACGAACATCACCAGCCTCAACTGGCCCGGCTGCGGCGAGATTGACGTGTTTGAAAACAACGGCAGCACGCCGTTCACCGAGCAGGGCAGCCTGCACTCCGGCAGCGACGAGACTGCGTTTTACAATTTTATTGATGGCAGCAGCGTGACAAATTTTCACACCTACACGCTCGACTGGACGACCAACGCGTTTTTGTTTTATGTGGACGGACATCTTTATCAGACGCAGACGGGCTGGAGCAGTTCCACCGCGAACCCCTATCCGTTTCCGTTCAACCAGCCGTTCTTCCTCCTCATGAACCTCGCCATCGGCGGCAACTATCTTGGCAACCCCAGCACCACTGCCATCAACGCCGGCTCCGTTTTCCCCGGCGAGATGCAGGTGGACTACGTCCGCATTTACAATGTCACCGATCCCTTCCGCCTCGCGATCAAGACCACCGGTTCCAACCTCCTGCTGACCTGGCCGAGCAACATCGTCAGCCGCGTCCAGACGCAAACCAACCTCGCCGCCAACACCAACTGGATTCAAGTCACCACCACGACGAACCAACTGCAAGTGAACCCGACGAACAAGGGTGGGTTTTTCCGCCTGACCTCGCCGTAGAAAACAGAACGCAGATAAGCTGTTCCGCGCTCCGTCACGGATAAACCAGCCGCAGAAAAACCGCGCCGTTCGCTGGATTGATGAAGATGTTCGTGGACATGAAATTCGCAGAATTCGCCACGGTCACCCAGTTGGTTGAAAGTCCGCTGCTCAAGTTGTTCGTCTGGATTTGCAGCCGCCAGCCGAGGTGGGTTTGCGGCCAGGAGAGTTGCAACAAATTTCCCGCCACTTGCGCCGTGAGATTTGTCGGCTGATTGGACGGCAACGGAATCGCATTGGCCGGCGTGGAGTTAGTGCTTTCAAGACCGGCCATGGCGGTGACGACGTAAAAATAATTCACCGCGTTCGTCACGTTGGCATCGGCATAATTCGTCGCCGTCAGCCCGCTGAAAATCGTCGGATACGGCCCGCCGTTGGTGTTTCCGCGTTTCAAATTGTAACTGGCCGCGCCGCTCACGGAATTCCATTTCAAATTTAGGAGCAGGTTTGACGCGCTCGCGACTAGATTGGTCGGGGCAGAAGGTGCGGGCAAGGTCACAACGAGCTTCACCTGCCCGGCCGTATTGGTGTCGAAGGCATAATTGTAACCCGCCGGAACGAGGCCGAGCGTTGGCGCACTTCCGCTCAACGCGCCGGTGTAGGTCATCACCGTGTAAGCGCCGTTAGTGAAACCCACGCCTGCCGAAATATTATTCGTTCCGCCCAGCACGAGGTTGCCGGCCACGGCGACCTTCGTGGGGTTGGTGCTCAAGGTGAGATTCAAGACCGTGGCGGGCGACAAGTTCAGATTATTGCTCACGGTGAACGTGCTGGCGGCGAGCGTCAACGGCCCGTCGTCAAAGGCGTTGGTGTTCTTCAAAGTGCCAAGCGCGTTGTAGAGCGAGAGAGTGTTGCCGTAGCCGTTCGTCGTGAGGCCGTTGAAGGTGAAGAGCGTGTTCGTCGGCGCGCTGTTGCTGATGATGATGCTCGCGTTGAAAAACTCCAAGCTGTTTGTTCCTGACGGAGAATTCAGCCGCGAGTCAATGAACTGGATGCCGCGCGCGTTGAAAATTTCCCCGATGCGATTGGCCGAGAGCGTGACGTTTTTGAACAGCACGTTGGAAACATTCATTTGCGGCAATCCCCAGATCATCAATGCCGGACGGGAATTATTGGCGTAAGCAGTGATGTTGCTGAACGTGATGTTGCGCCAAATGGGCGTGGTGGAAGTGACGCTGGTCACCGTATCCGTCGCGGCGACGTTCGCGGCGTAGGCAGGGTTGGCAATCGTGATCGTGCCAAGCCCGAATTCGTAGTAACTGTAGATGAGAAACGGCCAGTCCACATTCGTCATCATGAGGTTGTTGTAATTCAAATTTTGGATCAGCCCGCCACGATCGCGCTGGGATTTCAGGCGGACGCCGTTGTCCGTGCCATCGAAGGTGCAATTGGCAACCGTGAGATTCGAGACGCCGCTCGACGTATAGCTGCCAATGGAAACGCCGTGCCCCGCCAGAAAAGTGCAGTTCGTCACGAGCACATCCTTCACCAACCCGGCGCTGCTGCCGAACGCGATGTTGTCGTCGCCCGTATCAATCACGCAGTCCTGAAACAGCGCGTTGGTCTCCGCAAAATCCACGCCGTCGGTGTTGTGCGAAGGATTAGTCGGGTCGCTGGATGACGGCGCTTTCAAGGTGATGCCCTGAAACGTCACGTTGCCGGCATTATTGCCTTTGATCGCAATGTGCGGCGCGGGCGGATTGGAGCTGGTGAAACCTTGCAGCAGCACGCGTGAACAACTGGAAAAATAAATGATGACCGGACGCTCGTTCGTCTTGTAACCGGGCCACCACGGCGAGCCTTGTCCGTCAATCGAACCGGAGCCGGTCACGGCGATATTCGTCAGGCTGGCACCGTAAATAAAATCGGAAACGGCGGCAGCATTCGTATAAGGCGCACCGGGATAACTGCCATACGGCAGCAAGCGCAAAACCGCGCCGCCATCAATTTGCAGCCCGACATTATTCTTCAGCAACAGCGGGCCGCACAAAAAAATCCCCAGTGGAATCCGCACCATGCCGCCCAACAAGCCGTTGGTGTTGCCGCCGAGTGAAGCCGCCGTGATGGCGTTGGAAATCGCCGTGGTGTTGGTGAAAACCCCGTTGCCCACCGCACCGTAGGCGGCGTTGGTGATGGTAATGACATTGTTCGTGTTGATGTTCGGCAACGTCGGCGCGGCCCAAGCCGACTGCAGGGCGGCAACCATTAACAGAGTGGCGGCAAAATGCTTCATTGAACACCGGTAATATAATTCACTTCGCCGGTTCCAGCACACAATCCACCAGCTTCACGTCCGCCTCGATGAGTTGATCTGGCTTCTTGATTTGCTTGAAGGTGGATTTGTAAATCCGCACATCGGCGATGGTCGCCGCGGGGAAACTGCGCGCGTTCACCACGCGCGGCGTGTCGGCGCAGGTGATGTTTTCCATGACCACGTTGCGGGCGACGGGTTTCTGCTCGCCCTTCGCGCCTTCCTCGTAAAGAAAATCAATCTGCAAAACTGAATCTTTCACGACGCCCACGTTCACGTTGCGCATGAAAATATTTTGCAGCACACCGCCGCGCATCGCGTTGGATTTCAACCGCAACGCACAGGTCAGGTCCGGGCTGCTCATCTCGCAATTCTCCACGAACACATTGCTGACGCTGCCGGAAATCTCGCTGCCGATGGTCGTGCCGCCGTGGCCATCACGCATAATGCAATCGCGGATGATGATGTTCTGCGACGGCACGCCGACGCGGCGGCCATCGGCGTTGCGGCCGGATTTGATAGCGATGCAATCATCGCCGGTGTCGAACAGGCATTTTTCAATCAGCACATCGCGGCAACTTTCGGGATCACAGCCGTCATTGTTCGCGCCATGCGAAACGATGTCCACGCCACGCACGGTGACATTCGTGCAAAGCAGCGGATGCAATTCCCACATCGGCGAGCGGCGCACCTTGATGCCTTCAATCAAAACATTCTGGCAGAGGTTGAATTCGACAAAAGGCGGACGCAGAAAATCACCTTCGCCAAAAACACGCTGGCTCACCGGCACGCCGTCGTTGTTCATTTTGTCGAGCCGCGCCCGTGCCGCTTTCTGCGTGCCGGCGTCACCACCTTTCCGTCCCTTCCACGCGAGCCAGTTTGTTTCCTCCGCCTGTCCATCGAGCGTCCCCTGCCCCGTGACCGCCACATTCTTTTGCCCGAACGCGTAGATGAGCGGCGAATAGTTGTAACACTCCATGCCCTCGAAGCGCGTGAGCACGGCGGGCAAGTATTTCTTCGGGTCGGTGCTAAATTTGAGGACTGAATTCGTCGCCGCCAGATGCAAATCCACGTTGCTCTTCAGATGAATCGGCCCAGTCAAAAAATCTCCAGCCGGAATCACCACGCGTCCCCCGCCCTTTTTCGCGCAGGCCGCAACAGCCTTGGCGATGGCCGCCGTGCAATCCTTCTTGCCATCGCCCACCGCGCCGAACTTGGTGATGTCAAAATCGCGCGCGGGAAATTTTGGCGGCACGATGCGCGCCAGAATTTCGGGAACCATTTTCCATTCCGGCGCTTCGGCGCGGGAAATTGAAGTGATCGCCAAAGCAGACAGCGCCAGGACAAAGATTTTTTTCATATTGGTTAAATCTAAAATGTTATTTGCGAGTTTGGATTTTAATAAGCGGTCTTCAACCAGTTCGTTTTGGCCCAGGTCAGCACGCCCGCACCGCAGCCGGTGCTGGCGTTGGTCAATACGGATTTGAGCAGGCTGGGGTCGGTCATCACATTCGTGTAGGCGTAGGGCAATACGCCGCCCGGCAGATTCCACGCGAAGGCAATCACCGGTGCTTGCACTGGGCCGAAGTAAGTGTCGCCGGGCGCGTTCGTGCTGCTGCCGGTGTAGTTATTGGTCGTGCCGCCGGTGGTGCGGAAGGAGTAGATGGAATTCAGCGCCATGATTTTGCCGGTGTAGGTCGGATTGCTCACGTCGGTCTGGTTGTTGCGCAACGGCGTGAGGCAATCTTGGTAAATGGAATTTTCCACCAGCACCGCGC
>JANOBC010000077.1:0-6308 GCA_031411455.1 Limisphaerales bacterium | reverse complement strand
CCCGCTGCCACCCGGCCAACGGTCTCGCGCGCGCTGGCGCGTCCCCCGCCCTGCCACGCGCGGAGGCCGTATTTTGCGAAGTAAGTGAAGTCCGCGTGCGACGGACGAAATTTGTCCTTCATCTCGTTGTAAGCCTCGGAGCGCTGGTCTTCATTTTTGACCCAGAGACAAATCGGTGTGCCGAGCGTTTTGCCGGTGGCGGAAATGCCGGACATGATTTGAATCGTGTCAGACTCTTTGCGCGGAGTGACAATTTTGGACTGGCCGGGACGACGGCGATCAAGGTCAGGCTGGATGTCTGCCTCGGAAAGTTTCAAGCGCGGCGGGCAACCATCCACGATGACGCCCACGCCGCCGCCGTGCGATTCGCCCCAAGTCGTGATACGGAATAATTGACCAAAGCTGCTTGCCATGCGGTGATGATGCGGAAAAAGTCTAGCGTGGTCAAATGGTGTGTGACCCGGGCGAACTGCATCGGGCTGAATTCACTCCGCCGTCCATCACTGATAGCCGCTTGCGATGGGTCGCTGGAAAACTAAAACTGTTGGAGCCGGATGAATGCACACTGGACGTGACGGCCAGCCAAGCTAAACTCAAATTGTAACCCAAATGAAAAAACTTTTCGCCTTGGTCATTTTATTTTCCTCGCTCATCCTTTCCCGCGCTGAAATGCAAACTCCCCTTGCCCTCTGGCCCGCTGGCGCACCCGCTGCGCTCGGCACTAACAGCAACGACATTCCCACGCTGACCGCCTATCGGCCCAACGCCACCAACACTAGCGGCGCGGCAATGGTCATTTGCCCCGGCGGCGGCTACGCCCATCTCGCGCCGCATGAGGGCAACGATTACGCGCTCTGGCTGAACCAGCATGGCGTCACCTGTTTCGTCCTGAAATACCGGCTCGGCTCGAACGGCTATCATCATCCGGCGATGCTCAACGACGCCGCGCGCGCCGTGCGCTGGGTGCGGGCGCACGCGGCGGAGTTCAGCGTGGATGCGCACCGCGTCGGCATCATGGGTTCATCCGCCGGCGGCCATCTCGCGGCGACGCTGCTGACGCACTTTGATGCCGGGGATACGAATGCCGCTGACGCCGTTGAGCAGCAAAGTTCGCGGCCTGATTTGGGCATCCTCTGCTACGCGGTTATTTCGATGGGTGAATTCACCCACCAAGGTTCACATAACAATTTGCTCGGCACGAACGCCACGCCGGAAATGGAAAAACTTCTCTCGAACGAACTTCAAGTCACGAAGAATACGCCGCCGTGTTTTCTCTGGACGACGTTCGAGGACAAGACCGTGCCGATGGAAAACACGCTGCTGTTCGCCGGAGCGTTGCGGAAAAATCATGTGCCATTCGATCTGCACGTTTATCAAAAGGGCGGGCACGGCATGGGTTTGAAAGACAAACCACCGTTCACCAATCCGCATCCATGGGCGAACGATTGTTTGTTTTGGTTGAAGCAGCAGAACTTCGCCAGATAAATATTTAGCTTCGCCGCCGGCGGGAATGGTGAAGGTGCTGGATGAGTGGCGGTGCTGTGTCGGGTTAGCCGCAGTGATTGAAACGCCATCGCCCAAAATAAAAAAGCCCCGGCCGCTGCCGGGGCTTTGAAATTTTTTTGCGGGCAAATCAGCGGCGACGGCGGAACGCCACGAGCATGGCCGCGCCACTCGCAATCATCGCCCAAGTTTGCGGTTCGGGAACCGTTGAAATCGTCATACCCCAACTGACCAGTGTGGATTGACCGCCACCAGAAAGATCCGCCAAAAAGAGCGTCCAAGTGCCGTTCGGCGACGTGTTGTTGAAAGAGGCAAGGTTGGCCGCCGTCGAAGCGGCATCAAAAGTCGACGGGCTGGAAAGCGGGCTGATGTTGCGTCCATCCGCTGCCCACGTTCCAACGAGTTGACCGCTGGTAATGGTGTAGCTGCCGCTTTGGTAGTTGTGAACGTTCGCCCCGCTGTTGTCCAAGGTGATGTTGAAACCGGAATCAAAGTAGCCGAAAGGATTTCCGCTGGTTACGCCCACGCGATTCAGGAGAACCGCGAACTGACCAACCGGTCCAGCGAGGTAGGCATACAAATCACCGTTGAATCCGCCAGTGATATTAAGATTCACCGAGACATTGGTGATGACACCCGAGAGACCGGCGGTGGTCGTCGAGGCGGTAATGCCAACAGGGTTAGCATCGGGGATGACGGTGTTTAACGTGCCAGAACTGAAAGTAAAATTGGTCTGCGACCGAGCGATGCCCACGAACATCAAAGCCATGGCGATGAGAATTAGCTTTGGTGTTTTCATTATCCTTCGGATGTTTCTGCTGGTAATAGATTCCCGACCACTTTTTGGTTGCGCCAAATTTCGCCCAACGAGGCTCCTGATTCAAGAAAAAAACAGTTCTTTTTGGTTTGAGCCGCGCCACTTTCGCTGCGTTTTAGTCATCCGCTCAAAAAAACAGTTTAAAACCCTCGCAAATCGGTGCTACTTCGCTGGGGCAACCCCGGCGCAGGTGTGCGCTTCAGGACGAGGTATTCGATGCCAAGCTTCGCGCAATACTCACGTTTGCCGCCTTTGTCGCCATCTTCGTTCACGACGTAAATGTCCGGCTTCAATCTTTTTATTTCCGGATCGGCATCCACCCAGCCGCTGCCGGTCGTAACGAGCGCCTGCTTCACAAACTTGATGGAACCTAAAACGTAACGGCGTTCGGCTTCCGGCAGCAGCGGATGCCCCTCACCTTTCAGCAAACGGATGTTCGCGTCGTGACCGATGCAAACGTAAAGATCGCCGTAAGCTGACGCCTCCTCGGTGAAACGCACATGGCCGGAGTGAAACCAGTCGTAGCAACCGGTGGCGATGACTTTCTTGCGGCCCGGCGCGGACGGCATCGGTGGCGGTTCGGGGAAACCTTTTAAATCGTCCGCCGTGAAAATTCGGCGGGCAATTTTATTTTCGGCGGCAAATCTTTCGCGCGCCGGATTGGCCGTAGCTTCCACGTCCGCCCAAATGTCCGCCCGCAGATTTTTCGGCAGCGAATTAAAATCTTCCGCCGCATCCGCCGCCACCACGCGACTGACGTAGCGGACGGCGTTAAGAAAATAACTGCGCTCGGCCAGCGGAAACTTCGGCGGCTTACCATCCAGCTTTTCCAAAACGGAATCCGGCCAGAGTAACACCGTGAGTTCGCCGAGCTTCGCCGCTTCCTCCAGAAAACGCAGGTCGCGCGACTTGAGGTCATCAAACCCGCCGCTGACGATGACTTGTTTGGCAGAACTCATTTGATCTTCAACGCAAACGCCGTTTTGCCGGCAAAATTTTTCGGCAGCGAAACGTGCAGGCCGGTTTCATCGCGCATGAATTTCAGTTTGCTGCCACCAAACCAATGCCCACCTTGAACCAAGCGCACACCGCTAATTTTGCCCGGCCAGTTCGCGGAGTTAACCGCGAGTGATTTCACGGTGACTTGGCCATCCTTCGGAATTTCCAGCACGATGGCGTAAAGCATCTTGCCGTCCTTCGACTGCGTGAAGCGAACGTCCTCCGCCGTGAACGGCTTCTTCGCCACGTCGCGCTGGCCGTCAAACTGGCCCTTCTCCTCGACGACCGTTGACGGGCCTTCGCCATAAATTTTCCACGGGCGCGTCGCGTAAATCGCCTCGCCATTCACCCGCAGCCACACGCCGATTTCGCTGACGATTTTCAACTCGTCCACGTCCGGCTGGCCGTTGCGCTGCAACGGCACGCTCAACATCAGGTTGCCGTTCTTGCTCACGATGTCCGCGAGCATCCGCACCACGGACGCGGCGGATTTGTAGCCGTGCCGCTTGAAAATGTTCTGATCGTAATGCCACGAGCCGATGCAAGTATCCGTCTGCCAAGGCTGCGGCAAAATGCCCGACGCCTTGCCGCGCTCAATGTCATAGACCATCGCCGTGCGCTGCATCGGGTTCAAAATTTTCCCATTCATCACCGCTTCGTTGCGGCCGTGCAGCGCGATGCTGGAATTATAAAAATGCGCGCCGAGGTTCAAACCCACTTCATCCGTGACGCCGACGAACGGCAGCACCGTATCATCAAAATAAATCTGATCGGGATGATAATCGTCCCAGAGCTGCTGCGTGCGTTTGAAAAACTTTTCCATGTAGGCCGCGTCCGGCACGCTGCTGCCCTTGGCGGGATTCCAACTCCAGTCCAGTTTCGTGCCGGGCGTGTGGTTCTGCGCGTAAAGCTCCTGCGGGTCGAGGCCGTCCCACCAAAGTCCTTTGCCGTCGGCCTTCGTGAGCTTGCCGTCATAAGACACACCAGCCAGCGGACCGTCTTTATCCGCGCCCTGCGCCGGCTCATACCACGTCCACGCGCGCGAGGCGTGCACGCTCACCGCAAAGCGCAGCCTGTTTTTCCGTGCCGCCGCCGCCCAGCCGCCGATCAAATCTTTCTGCGGCCCGAGCGCGACGGAATTCCACGGCTGATATTTGGAATTATAGTTGTCGAAGTTGTCGTGATGGTTCGCCAGCGCCATGAAAGTTTTCGCGCCGTTGTCTTTGTAAAATTTCAGCAGTTTGTCGGGATCAAAATTTTCCGCCTTCCACGCGTGAATCACATCCTTGAAACCATTCGTCGAAGGATGGCCGTATTCCGCAAGGTGCGATTTGTAATCCGCGTCGCCCGGCATATACATTTTGCGTGCATACCAGTCGCCATGCTCCGGCTCGCACTGCGGACCCCAGTGCGCCCAGATGCCGAACTTCGCGTCGCGGAACCACTCTGGCGTCTGGTAATTGGTGAGCGAATTCCAATCCGCCTTGAACGGCCCGGCGGCAATCGGCGGCAGTTGCAGTGAATTGGTTTGCGCGAACGCCGAGACCGCGCTCGCCACAAAACACGCGATGAGTTTGACTGGTTTTAGTTTCATATTTTTTAATCACAGTCCATCCGCGTCCATCCGTGGTTGAGTCAATTCTTTGTCCGCACGTTCACCTGAAACGCGCCGGGAACTTTTTTTTCTGAAGCGACAATCAAATAACCGCCGCCGCAGCCGGAATACATCACGCCGGGAAATTCTTTCTGATACGCCTTAAGAATCGGCATCAAATCCACGCGCAACGCCGGATGCCGCACGACGTGCGGCAACAACGTCTCCCAGCACTGCATGGTCAAGTTGAGCGATGCGCCGAGTTTTTCCACGTCCATTTTCACGATGGCGGCGTAGCAATTTTTTCCCGACTCACCCAGCTTCGCGACCCACTTCGGCGAGAGATTTTTCACGCCGATAGGATTGTAGCCATCTGGGCGCGGCTCGATTGGAATCAAATGCAGCACGTTGCTCAACCACTTGGCCACGCGCGGCGAATTGCATGACTCGATGTGCGAGGGGAAAATGCCGCCGTGAATTTTGAAATCGTAATCCAGCCGGTTCACGCCGGGATACACGAGACCAATCATGTCCTGCGAACCGCTCGGCTCGGCCTTGCCTTCGTTCTCGGCATCGTAAAGTTCGCGCACCAATTCTTCGAGCGGACGCTGCGGCAGTTTGCCCTTCCACAATTTCATCGCCACCGCGCGTGTGCCGCTGGCGATGCCGCTGCGGTCCATCGGCCGGAAATCCGGCTCAATCTGCACCACGACCATCGAGCCGGGCGGCTTCGGGTTGTGCCGCGAGACGAACGGCTGGTCAATCCAGCCGCCCGCGAGTTGCAGGCGGTTGGGAATGGCACCGAGAAATTTGGCAACGGGGGAAAGTTTCATGCAAGGAACACCCATTTTGAAATGCACGGCAAAAAATTACCCGGCTGAAATTTCCAGCCGGGTAATTGAGAAATCTATCAGCCGATGCCCACGCGCTCGCCGGCTTTGCGCTTCTTGTATTGCTGACCAATCCACTTGTAAGTGACGGCGAGACCTTTGTCCAACGTCGTGTCCGGCTCCCACTTGAGAACTTTCTTGATGAAGGTGTTGTCGGAATTACGTCCCGCCACGCCGAGCGGCGCGTTCAGATTGTAAGAGCGCTTCAATTTCACACCCGCGATTTTTTCCACCTTGCTCACGAGCGTGTTGATGGAAACCAGTTCGCTCGAACCAAGGTTGATTGGCGTCGCGATCAAATCGTCGCAATGCGTAATCATGTCAATGCCCTTCACGCAATCGTCAATATACATGAAGCTGCGGGTCTGCTCGCCGGTGCCCCAGATGTTGATGCTCAAATCTTTTTTATCAATCGCCTCGATGACCTTGCGGCACATCGCGGCAGGCGCTTTTTCGCGGCCACCATCCCAGGTGCCGTTCGGGCCATAGACGTTGTGGAAGCGCG
>JANOBC010000076.1:0-3084 GCA_031411455.1 Limisphaerales bacterium | reverse complement strand
CGAGGACGACGCGAATGACCTGGCGCAGGAAACGTTTGTCCGCGTCTTCAAGTCGGCAAACAGTTTTCGGGCGGAACAAAAATTTTCGACGTGGCTCTTCACCATCGCGGCGAATCTGGCGCGCAATCATTTTCGCTGGCGCGCACGGCATCCCAACTTTTCGCTCGACGCCGAAAATCCTGAAACCGAACAAACGCTCGGCAGCACGTTGCCCGCTGTCGGAAAATCTCCGAACGAACAGGCGCTGGCCGCCGAGCGAGCCGCCGCCGTGCGGGCCGCCGTCGGAAAACTGCCGGAAGATTTGCGTGCAGCGGTGGTGTTGTGTGAATGGGAGGAGTGCAGCATCGCCGAAGCCGCTAAAATTTTGGAATCCACGCCGAAGGCTGTGGAATCAAGGCTTTATCGCGCCAGAGGAATTTTGCGCGAGCGGCTGAAAAGCTGGCTGTGAACCGCCATCACTTGCGGCACGCGGGCGTGGCTGTTAAAAATGCGGTGTGAAATTCTTCGGCCCCATCACCGCGGGCGACTGGCGGAAGCCGTCCGTCATCGCGCTTATCCTCGCCAACCTCGTGCCGGTCGTGGGCGTGCTGTTTTTTGGCTGGGAAGTTTTTCCGCTCATGTTTCTGTTCTGGAGCGAGAACGTCATAGTCGGCGTGTTCAACGCGTTGAAAATGGCCTGCGCGGGCGGCGGCGGAACGGCGGGGCAAGCGATCAAATTTTTTCTGATTCCATTTTTTTGTGTTCACTATGGAATTTTCACCCTCGTCCACGGCGTCTTTATCATCGCGCTGTTTGGCGGCGGCTTGAACCATAGCGGCTCGCCGCTCGACATGCTAGGGACGTTTTGGGATACCTTGCAGGAATACCATCTGGGCTGGGCGATTCTTGGCCTCGTCATCAGCCGGGGAATTTCATTTGCGACCAACTATCTTGGCAAAGGCGAATACAAAAATCTCACCGCCCCGCAACTCATGGCGCAGCCCTACGGACGCATCGTGGTGCTGCACCTTGCCATCATCGGCGGTGGATTTTTGGTGATGGTGCTGCACTCGCCCGTGCTGGGATTACTGCTGCTCGTCGGGCTGAAAACGCTGCTCGACCTCGCCGCGCATCTGCGGGAGCGGGTTAAATTTTCGACAACCGCAGAAGCGAAGACGGATTAAAATATTTAGACAGAATGAACGGAATTTTCAGAATTCAATTCGCATCGCCAGTTTGAAGTCGAAAAGTTTTTTACTGTGGCCACTCACTGATTCGCGTCCAAGATTTTCGTAGCCACTTCATGTAATTCTTTGGAACAGGCATCCGATTAGCCACGGACAAATTGCCAAGTGATTTGTCGGGCCAAAGATGAAGCTGGTCAGCAACGCCAATTTCTTTAGCCAATCGTTCCACCGTCTGTAGGGCGTTTACGGCGTAATCTTGCCATTGCTCGCGAGTTTCAAAGACATCAGTCTTTAACTGAACTCCAAGTTCGGCGGCGTGCGATTGAATCCTATCTACATTTTCCGCACGAATGTTAATTGGTTCGTGGAATATAGTAAGAGGTTTTACTTTTGCTATCGCTTCCAAAGTTGCACGCAAATCTTTTTCATCGCACTCGGGATACGTTGGAGCAACCGCGACATAAACATTCAGTCCAGATTCGTGCGCAGCTTGTAGTGTGGCGAGGCGTTGCGTAGGTGCGGGTGCTTTTGGCTCATAAATCTTCGAGAGATCGTTTCGCAAGGTTGGTAAGCTCATGCCGAACAGCAGGCGCGAACCAAAAGTCTTATACAAATCAAAATCCGCGCGCGCCAGCGGGCTGCGGGTGAGGATGCGGACATTGATCGTCGAATGGTCGCGAATCAGTTCCAATGAACGGCGAATCAAGCGGCGGGAATGTTGTGACAGCATCCGCTGTCGTTCTGGGTCAGGGTGATGAATGACTTGGTAAGGATCAGTCGTGGTGCAATACATTACCGCGCGATTGCCGTCAGGCTTGAGTTCGCGTTTGGGGGTATTTTCTGCGGCGCGTAAAGACAATAGAAATTTGTCTTCATCCCAAGGGCGGAGTAAAACGTAATCACCCCATTCCGCATCAGGGTTTTTCACACCAAATTCAGCAAGCTTTGGCCCTTGTTTGATGGTCGCTGCGCTAGGGACATAACAGAACCGGCACGCGTGCGAACAACCGACCGCGACGTTGAAAGACCAGTTCGAGAGACTTTTATAAATGAAATTGTTCTCGGCAATAACGGCGGGCGCATGCCACATGCCAACACGATTGTCGTGACGCGCTGGAACACGTCTGGCTGCTGGTCTGGCGACCTCTAAAGTTGCTCCAATTGTATCGAGAAATGCGTTCACGGCTTCAATATATGCTCGGCGATGCGTTTAGCAATTGTTCCTCCCTTTTGATTTCCAGCCGCAAAGCAAAGCAAGTAAAGCGGACAGTTTGATGAATTCAAAAGTGGTAACGGATTTTCGGCAACGTGCGGGAAAATAGTTTTCAATCTTTTCACAAAGTAACTGCTGATGGCGGAAGCGTCGGCACGCTTCACGGCAATTTCTTCGGCATCACCAAACAAAGACGGTGTTGTATGGGTTTCGTAGAACGCGGAATACCAATCTGGTTCTCCAAACATTGAATCCAACCGCTTGCGCCACCCCGGCGGAAACTGACCGCTTTTGGGAAGCATTCGATTGACGCCAATGCCGAGGGGAAAGAGCAGCCACAAATCTATGGCTTGTGTTTGTGCAATTGCTTGGATGGTTGTCCATGAAACTTGCATCCCAAACGGATCAAGAAACACAACAGCGCGACGACCTTCGCGAAGCCAATTAGAACTATTGCAAAGCGATGTCAGGTAGCTGTTCGCTTCATCATTTATCGGTTTGATGCGTGAAGCCAGCACAGGAAATTCCGTCTTTAACTTTGAGAGTTCTGCACAGCGTTCGGCATCTTGTTCGACGAAAATATATTCATCAAACGGCATTGGAATTTGGAGCGCTATCCGGGCAGAGCCATCTAAAAATTGTCGAGTATCGTTTGCGGCCAGATCGTCGAAAAGCGGCGATTGATAGTCAGGCAGTGCTTTTGGC
>JANOBC010000075.1:0-11790 GCA_031411455.1 Limisphaerales bacterium | reverse complement strand
AGCGCGACCTCGCGCGCAAACTCAAGGTGGAGACGCCGATCATTGATGAGATTTACGCCGCGCTTTACGAGCAGAAGCATCCGGCCAAAGCCTTGCAAGATTTGACAGCGCGAGAATCTAAGGCGGAGAACTAGAGCAGATAAAATAAAACTGTAGCTGGCAAATTCGCTGGGAGTTGGGACTGACGCGGCAGCGTCTTGGACTGCGCCCGCCCTCTGGCGCTTTGGCATCGTCAACTATGCAGGTGAAAAGCGGCCGAGGGCTGCCGCAGTCCAAGACCTCGCGGAAATTCATCGCTCGCCCTACCAAGCGGTGTCACTACCAAAAACTCCCCGCGCTCGACAACGCGCCGTCATTTCGGCAGTCTCGCGCGGTGGAAACACCCCCAGTTCTGACATCACCTCCGGGCGCGACCAAGTCCAAGCGCAAGAGTCGCAAAAAACTTTTCATCTTCATCATCCCACTCATCATCGCGGCGCTCGCGGTAACGATGTTTTTTGCACTCCGCAAAAAAGACCCCGCCATCTCCGTGACGACGGAAAAAGTCTCGCGACACACCATCACCGAAACCGTCGTGGCGAATGGCCGCATTTATCCTGTGCTGCAAGTTCACATCAGCGCGGAGGTCAGCGGCGAAGTCACCGAGATGCGCGTCAAGGAAGGGATGTTCGTTCACAAGGGCGACCTGTTGCTGAAGATTAAACCAGATTTTTACGAGGCCGCGCTGAACCAGTCCAAGGCCAGCTTCCAGTCCTCGCTCGCGTCCAAGATTACTTCGATGGCCAATCTGGAACGCGCCGACGCCGATTTCAAACGCAACAAGGAATTGTTCGACCACAAACTTCTTTCCGAATCCGAATACATCGGCTTCAAAGTCGCGCGCGACATCGCCGTGGCTTCCGTCCAAAGTTCTTCCAACCAGATCGAAGTTGCCCGCGCCACTGTCGCCAGCGCCGAGGAATCGCTCAAGAAGACGACCATTCTCGCGCCGATTGACGGCACGGTGAGCAAGTTGAATTCGCAGGCCGGCGAACGCGTGCTCGGCACAGTGCAGAACGCCGGCACGGACATCATGGTCATTTCCGACTTGAGCCGCATGGAAGCGCGCGTGGACATCGGCGAGATGGATATCGTGCTGCTCCAGCCCGGCGAGAATGCGAAACTCGAAGTGGATTCGTTCAAGGATAAAAAATTTCCCGGCCGCGTCACCGACGTGGCGAACTCTTCCAAGGATATGAACGCC
The DNA here is from genome assembly GCA_031411455.1 of Limisphaerales bacterium. GTDB lineage: Bacteria > Verrucomicrobiota > Verrucomicrobiia > Limisphaerales > UBA11358 > UBA11358. The sequence continues at coordinate 10,547 of JANOBC010000075.1, read as the reverse complement.
AGTGCTGGCAGCGGCTACGGCGGCGGCGGCGGCGGTTCCAGCGGGCAATCGGCCACGCAATTTCAGGTGCGGATTCGTTTCAGCGAAACCGCCGAGTTTCGCCCCGGCATGAGCGTGAGCGCCACCATCGAGACGCGCACGCGCACGAACGTTCTCGCCGCGCCCATCGCCGCCGTGACCACGCGCATCGTCAAGGCGAAGGGCGGCGGGAATTCCTCAAAGACCAATTCCGTGGCGACGAATTCAGTCGCGACTAATTCCATCGCCGCGAGTGGAACTAATTCCGTCAAAGGCGATAAAAAATCTGACGGCGGCAACAAGCCGGTGGAAGTGGTGTTCGTGCTGGACGGCGACAAGGTGAAAACCGTGCCGGTGAAAATCGGCATCAGCGACGACAACTATTGGGAGATCACCGATGGACTCAAGGAGGGTGACGAAATCGTGACCGGCGGCTTCAAAGCCATCAGCCGTGATTTGGATGATGGCAAGAAGGTGAAGAAAAGTGTCGGTGCCGAAAAAAAGTTGTAACTCATTGTTGTGAGCCTTATCCGCCTCCAAAAAATTTCCCGACGCTATCAGATGGGCGCGGAGACCGTTCACGCGTTGCGCGAGGTTTCGGTGGAAATCCAGCGCGGCGAATACGTCGCCATCATGGGACCGTCCGGCTCCGGCAAATCCACGCTCATGAATCTCGTCGGCTGCCTCGATACGCCGACCGGTGGCACTTACGAATTAAACGGACACCTCGTCAGCGAGATGAACGACAACCAGCTCGCCGAAATCCGCAACATGGAGATCGGGTTTATTTTCCAGACCTTCAACCTGCTGCCGCGCTCGGATGCGTTGCGCAACGTGGAACTGCCGCTCGTCTATGCGGGGATCAGCAAACGCGAACGCCGCGAACGCGCGCTGGAAACCCTCGCCAACGTGGGCCTCGCCGACCGCGTGCATCACAAGCCGAACGAAATGTCCGGCGGCCAGCGCCAGCGCGTCGCCGTCGCCCGCGCCCTGGTGAACCGCCCTTCCATTCTGCTCGCTGATGAACCGACGGGCAATCTCGACTCGAAGACCGGCACGGAAATTTTGGGATTGTTCCAGCAGCTTGCCGACAAGGGCAACACCATCATCGTCGTCACGCACGAAGAGGAAGTGGCCTTGCACGCCCGCCGTATCATCCGCATCCGTGATGGGTTGATTGCGAGCGATGAAGTGGTGAAGAAATGATTTTTAGACAGGAATAACAAGATTTAGAGGATTCAAAAAATGGAAGGCCAAAGCATCGCTGTGAATCATCCGAATCCTGTCCATCCTGTTAATCCTGTCCGATGAATTTTTTCACCGAACTCACCGAGGGCCTCGCGATTTCGTGGGCCGCCATCCGCGCGAACAAGCTGCGCTCGGTGCTGACCACGCTCGGCATCGTCATCGGCATCGTCACGGTGACGTTGATGGGCACGGCGATTCAGGGCGTGAATAATTCCTTCATGGGCAGCATCTCCAGCATTGGTGCGGATGTGCTTTATGTGGATCGCAATGGCTGGTTCATGAATTCGCGCGATGCGTGGCTCAAGGCGGCGCGCAACCCGAATGTCACCCTCGCGGATTGCGATGCGTTGCGCCAGCAGATGACGCTGGCCCGCGCCATCGCGCCGGTCGCACAGGACTCGGACATCGCGAAATATCAGAAGCGCACTTCCACCTCCACGCAGATTCTTGCGACGACGGAAGATTATCAATACACCAGCGGCATCGTGATGGGCGAAGGGCGTTTTATTTCAGCGGCGGAGAGCGATGGCGGACGTCCCGTCTGTGTCATCGGCGCGGAGCTGGCCACGAATCTTTTTCTAAACGCCTCGCCCATCGGTGAAAAAATCTTAATTGATAAATATGAGTTTGAGGTCATCGGCGTAATGGACAAGCAAGGTGGCTTTGCGGAACAAGGCGGGGCGGATGGCGAGGTCATCATTCCCATCCCCCAGTTCACGCGCCACATCTGGTCGAATCCTGCGTTCACCATTCAGGTCAAGGTCGCCAGCCTGGACGAGTTGCCGGATGCCAAAGAAGAATTGCGCACCATCATGCGCCGCACCCGCCACATCGCGCCGGGCGACCCGGATAATTTTGCCATCAACCAGCAGGATCAATTTCTCGATATGTTTCATGCCGTCGCCGGGACGATCGCAGGCATCGGCATTTTCATCACCGGCCTGTCGCTGTTCGTCGGCGGCATTGGCATCATGAACATTATGTTCGTGTCCGTCGCGGAACGGACGCGCGAAATTGGTGTGCGCAAAGCCATCGGCGCCAAGCGGCGCACCATCCTGCTGCAATTCATCATCGAGGCCGCGTGCATTTGCCTCATTGGCGGCGTCATCGCTGTGCTCATCGCGTGGCCCGCGACGCTGCTACTGCAAAAAGCTATGCCCGCCTCGATGTCACCGCTCGTCGTGCTCGTGGCGCTCGGCGCATCGGCGGTGACGGGAATTCTCTCCGGTTTTTTCCCCGCGTGGCGCGCGGCGAGAATGAATCCCGTGGATGCGCTTCGTAACGAGTGAAATGAATAAACGTTTACAATTCATCGCCGAGTTTCGCGAAAGCATCAGCATGGCGCTGGGCGCAATCGCAGCGCACAAATTGCGTTCGTCACTGACGCTGCTCGGCGTGCTGGTCGGCGTGTTCTCCATCATCGTTGTGATGACGGCCATGCGCGTGATGCAGGCGAACATCGAGCGGCAGTTGAGTTCGCTCGGCAACACGACGTTTTTGGTGAAGAAGTGGCCGAACACCCAGTTCGGCGGCATTTCGGACAACGATTACCAAAAATACTGGCGTCGTAAAAACATCACACTGCAACAAGCGAAACGGCTGGAAGAAAAAATATCGCTACCATGCGCCATCGGCGTGGAGACTTCGTTCTGGTCGGGTGAAGTTCGCACGCGCTATAAAACCAGCGCACCCACTGTGAAACTTTACGGCGAAACGCCCGGCAGCTTTCCCGCGCACAACTGGCTCGTGGCCGATGGTCGGGCGCTGCTTGATGCGGACGTGGACGGCTCGCGCAGTGTCTGCGTGCTGGGCAGCGGACTCGCGACGAATATTTTTCCGAACAGTTCACCCGTTGGCGAGGAGTTGAAAATCGGCGGGGTGGATTACACCGTCATCGGCGTGCTGGAACCGCGCGGCGGCACGATGGGCGGCGATCAGGATAACTTCATGGTGATTCCGCTGACCACCGGGATGAACCGCTACGGCGGCTGGAATTATCGCAGCTTGAACCTGCTCGTCGCCTCGCCTGACCGCGCGAGTTTTGACGCGGTGCAAGAGGAAGTCCGCGCCGGCCTACGCGTCATCCGCAAAGTTCCGCCGGGCAAGCCGGATGATTTCGAGATTTCCTCGAACGACTCACAGATCCAGAAGTTCAAAAGTTTCACGCTCAACGTCCGCATCGGCGTCACGCTTGTCAGCGCCATTGCATTGCTCGCGGCGGGCATTGGCATCATGAACATCATGCTCGTGAGCGTCACCGAGCGAACGCGCGAAATCGGCATCCGCCGCGCCATTGGCGCGAAGAAGCGCAACATCATGGTGCAATTCATTCTCGAAGCCATCGTGCTATGCGAAGTCGGCGGCGCGCTGGGCGTGGTGCTGGGAATTCTCGGCGGCAATCTGGTGGCGCTCTTTTTCAAAATGCCGCCGGTGATTCCATTCGACTGGGTCGCCATCGGCCTCGCGATTTGTTCGCTGGTGGGAATTATTTTCGGCACCTACCCCGCGTGGAAAGCGGCGAACCTCGACCCGATTGAATCGCTGCGTTATGAGTAGAGAAGACAAAAAAATGAGGCGAGATTATCTAATCTCACCTCAAAACGAACTGACTTGCTTGGCTGGCAACCACCTCACACCGTCATGATTTCTTTTTCTTTGTGCGCGAGGTGCGCGTCAATCTTACCGATATATTGATCCGTGAGCTTCTGAATTTCTTTCTCCACCTTCTCCTGTTCCTCTTCGCTGGTCTCGCTGGCCTTAACGGCTTTTTTTAATTCCTCCAGCGCGTCGCGGCGAACGTGGCGGATGGAGACGCGTCCGTCCTCGGTCATTTTCTTGGCGAGCTTCACAAATTCCACGCGGCGTTCGGTGCTTAATTCGGGAAAGGTGAGGCGGATAAGGCGGCCTTGCACCACGGGCGAGAGGCCGAGGTTGGCCTTCTGCAACGCCTTCTCGATGGGCTGGAGCGCGCCGTTGTCCCACGGCGTGATGACGAGTTGGCGCGGCTCGGGCGAGTTGATGCTGCCGAGTTCGCGCAGGCGCATCATCGAGCCATAAACTTCCGCCTGAATATTTTCGATAAGGGAAGCGGAGGCCTTGCCGGTGCGGACGCCGGTGAAGCCTTGCACGACGACCTGCTCGGTCTTGATCATCTTCTCTTCCGCTTCGAGTAAAATTTCATCGGATGACATAATGCCGCCAAGCTAGCAACGAAACCGCCGCGAGGCGAACGAAAATTCAAACAACCACTCTACGCGGCCTATTTTTTCAATCAGTGCGTGGGCGGGTTTTACCCCACAGCAGGAAACCACTTCAGCGTGTAGTTTCTAGTAGCACAATAAGTTTTTATTTAGCCAACTCAAAGCCAATTGCAACAACACCATGAACAACAGAAAACAAATTCTAACGCCGCACCAAAAGCAGATACGGTTTCTGACCTTTTTTTTCGGTGCCATCGTGGTATTGGTGGGAACGGCATTTCTAATGTTGCTCAACCGAGGAAATCTGGCGGCCATGACTCATTGATCTGCCCAGAATTCATTTCACCAATCGGGTGGAGCCGATTGGTCAAGAAATCTACCCGAGAGAGAATTGCCGCGTCAGCGTTGTGCGCTCGACAATTAGGCGGCGCAAATTAAAATCCGGCGCATGACTAAACCAACCTTGCTCGTGCTCGCCGCCGGTATGGGAAGCCGCTACGGTGGCTTGAAACAAATTGATCCCGTTGGCCCCAACGGCGAGACCATCATTGACTACTCCATCTACGACGCCATGCGCGCCGGTTTCGGCAAGCTCGTTTTCGTCATCCGCAAGGATATTGAGGCGCAGTTCCGCGAAATCATCGGCACACGTTTCGAGTCGCGCATCGCGGTGGACTACGTTTATCAAGAACTCGACAAGCTGCCCGCGCCTTACACGCTGCCCGCTGGCCGCACCAAACCGTGGGGCACGACGCACGCAATTCTCATGGCCGAAGGCGTCGTAAAAGAAAATTTCGCCGCCATCAACGCCGACGATTTCTACGGTCAGCAAGCCTACAAAATTCTCGCACAACACCTCGTTTCCGGCACGCCCGACTACGCCATGGTTGGTTTCATTTTGAAAAACACTCTCTCCGATTTCGGCACCGTGGCGCGCGGCGTCTCGCGCGTGGACGGAAATAATTATCTCACAAACATCGTCGAGATGATGAAGATCGAGCGCGACGGCGGCGGCGCGAAAGACACTGGTGCCGATGGCAAGATCATCCGGCTCACCGGTGATGAGGCGGTTTCGATGAATTTCTGGGGCTTCACTCCGGCCCTGTTTCCACAACTCAAGGCGGAGTTTGAAAAGTTTCTCAAGCGCGCGGGCAGCGAACAGAAATCCGAGTGCTACATTCCCGCCACCGTGGGCGACCTCGTGACCAGCGGCCAGGCCAAGTGCAAAGTTCTACGCTCGCAGGATTCTTGGTTCGGCGTGACGTATCGCGAAGACCGTCCGCAAGTCGTCGAGAGCATCCGCAAGCTCATCGCCAAGGGCGATTACCCTGAAAAGCTTTGGGCGTAATTTCCAAAAAATCTTTCCGCGTAAAAAAACAAACCGGCGACTGAATTACTTCAGCCGCCGGTTTTTAATTGAATTCAACTTACGCCGCCGCCGGAGCTTCGGTGCGCCACGCGCTAATCTTGTCAATGTGCTGGCGGCGTTTCACTCCGCTCATTTCGATTTCCACCTCATCGCCAACCTTGTGATTCACGAGCGCCATTGCCACGGGCGTGAGGTAGCTGATGACGCCCTTGTCGGGATCAGAATCCCATGCGCCGAGAATCGTGAAGGTCTCGACCTGCTTCGATTGCACGTCCGTGACCTGCACAATCGTGCCGGGGCCGACAACTTCCGTGCTGGCGTTCGTCAAATCCGCTCCGCGCGCGCGGTTGAGCGCGGCTTCGACGTCTTCCTTTTGGCGCATGAGAATTTTTTGCATCTCTTTCGCGGCCTTGTATTCGTGGTTCTCGCGCAAATCGCCGTAGCTGCGCGCGATGGCAATCTCCTTGGAGTTCGCCGGAATCTTTTTCTCAACGAGTTCCTGATACTCGACGCGGCGGCGTTCCAAACTTTCCCACGAAACGATGAGCGTGGATTCCTGCTTGGTCTGTTCGCCGCTGACGAGCACCTGCACGGCCGGATGCGCTTTGACGAGGCGCGCGAGGAGCGAGCGCTTGTCCATGTCGTCAAACACGGGCGAAAGTTTCAGCGCGCGGGTCAAATCCTTCACGACTTCGATGTCCGACGCCGCCGTCAACTCGGCGATCAACGACTGGTCTTCCAAAATATAATCGCGCAAACGGTTCGAACGTTTTTCGTTGAACTGGTCGCGCTCCATCGAGGACAACATCGCGCGAAAAACTTCCGGGCCGAGGATGTCCACAAAATCTTCGTTACGTTCTTTGGCGAACCATAAAAGCAATTCACTGCTCGCGCCGTGCTGGTTGATGAGGCGGGAGAGCGTTTCCTTGAGCAGGTTCAGCTTGCCGTTGTTGACGAGCAACGCGGCAATCTCTTTGACGAGCTTGGCGGGAACCTGGTTCATCACGGCGCGCAACGTGTCCGGCCACGTCTCCGGGTTCGCCGTCTTGAACGATTCCAACGCGCGATGCTGTTTCGCCGTGGTGATGTTTTCGAGCAGCGCGGCAAACTTGATGCCGTCCTGTGACCAGATTTGCGCGGCAGAAACTTCACCCGCCACAACTTGCGCACTCGTCGCCGCCCGCAATTCATCGCGCGCAAAAATCGCCTCCAGCGCGACCGCCGGCTGCGTGCGCTGGTGCGACGCGATGTCGGGATTCAACGCCGCGATGATTTCGTTGCCCACGGCTTGCTTGTCGCTCAAATCGCTGACGAGTTTGACCACTTCAGTCACGACCAGCACGCGCGCCTTCAGACCTTTTGCCGCACGGAAATCAGTCAGTGAACGATCCTTCAGCGACGTTTCCTGCGCCTGATAAGTGACCATGTCCGTCTTCTTCGTCGGCACGATGAAATGGCCGTCCTTCTTCATCTCGCGCTTGGCCGTGTCCCACCACTTTTTCCAGTCGTCGCGGATGACGTCGGGCGTCAGCACGGCTTGAATCTGGTCCGCCGAGGCTTTGCCGCCGTAGCTGTTCAAAACCATTTTCATCAAATCAATGTGATGCGCGGCGAGATGGCGCACGGCTTCAATGTCCGCCGCCTTGCGCGCGAGAATGTGATCCTTGGGAATCGGCTTGAGCTGTTCCGCCGCAAACGACAAATCCATCGTGTGTCCCGACTTGCCGGGGAAATCAATCGTGAAACGCGCGAAAACGGTGTCCACCGCCTTAATTTTTCCGAAGCCCCAACTACGATGGGAACAGCAGCCTCCGTCCACCAGATAAGTTAGCGGCTCGACATGTTTGCCCTCGATTTTCCCCGCCGCCGCCAGTTTTTCAAATTCTTCTCTCATAATTAGTTTTTTTATCTCGCATCCCGAAATCGGGTTTCCCACATTAAACGACTTGAACGAACAAAATCCAAGACAAATAGCGGCACGCGTTTTATCGCAGCGCCAAACCAGCCAAGAATTCACCGAGCATCTGCTCGAAACCGCCCTCGCGACCGCCGGGCTTTCGTCCGTTGATCGCGGCCTCTGCCACGAACTCGTCTGCGGCGTCATCCGCTGGCAGAAAACCCTCGACGCCCTCATCACGCGCAAGACCGATCCGAAGCGCGAGCTGCGACCGGCGCTGCGGAATCTGCTGCGCCTTGGCCTCTACCAGATTTTTTGGCTCGACCGCATTCCGCCTCACGCCGCCGTCCATGCCACCGTCGAGCAGGCCAAGATCGCCGGCTACCACACGCAAGCCGGCATGATTAACGCCGTCCTCCGCGCCTACCTGCGCGAGTTCGACGAGATCAAAAAAATTCTCGCCGACATGAAAATTTCCCAGCCCGCCCTCGGCTGGTCGTATCCCGAATGGCTCGTGGAAAAATGGCGCGCGAATTTCGGCGATGAAAAAATGCGGCAGCTTTTGGAATGGAATAACACCCCGCCGAAAACGTTTGCGCGGGCGAACGCCTTAAAATTTCGCAGCCGCCGAAACGCGGAGGCCACATCAGAATTGAACGACCCCGGCGACCTCCTCATCCGCTGGCGCGAGGAAGGTGTTGAATTCGATTCCGTCACCCGCGACTGGACTGGGGAGAATCTGGCGTTTGAATTGAAGTCCCATCCGCCGCTGAATTCCCTCGGCAGCCTGCGCGACGGCTGGTTTTACATTCAAGACCCCAGCACGCTCCTCGCCCCCACCCTGCTCGACCCACAGCCCGGCGAAACCGTTTTGGATATGTGCGCCGCGCCCGGCGGCAAGACCACCTTCCTCGCGCAACTGATGCACAACGAAGGAAAAATTATCGCAACAGACATTTCGCCAGACCGTTTGAAATTGATTCGCGATAATTGCGCTCGCCTCGGCGTGAACATCGTTGAACCAGTCTTGTCCGCAACCTTCAACCTTCAACCTTCAACCTTCAACCTTGTTCTGATAGACGCCCCCTGCTCCAACACCGGTGTCATGCGCCGCCGAGTGGACTTGCGCTGGCGGATCACGGCGGAAGAAATTTTGCGCCTGCAAAAAACGCAGCTCGATTTGCTCAATCAGGCCGCAACGAAATTGAAACCCGGCGGCACACTCCTCTACAGCACTTGCAGCTTGGAGCCGGAGGAAAATTCCGAAGTCGTGAAACAATTCCTCGCCGCGCAACCCAGCTTCAAACTGGAAACTGAACGCCAGTTACTCCCCTTCACCGACAACGTGGACGGCGCGTATGTGGCGAAACTGATTGCAGCGTAGCGGCGTCTCGGCAGAGCGCCGCATTTTAATTTGCGGCTTTCTGCCGAAACCCGCTACGGTGTTTGCCACTGCCCCCACCAGTTTTCAAAACTTTGCCGCTCGCGCGCCGGGCGCAATCCATTTTCATCATGCCACACCACCGCCGCGTGGCCGTGTGAGAAACGCATTTCCCACGGAATGTGATACGCCCCCGCCTCCAGCCAGAGCAAATGGTCCCCAGCGCGCAGCGAGCGCGGCAGCGGAATCCGTGCGAGCTGGTCAAACGCCATGCACGTCGGGCCGTGAACCGTGGTGAGCGCGGTCGCACCGGTTCGATTCTCCAATGGCAGCAACGCGTGCTGCTCCCACACGCTCGTCAGCGCATTCATTGTGCGCCCGCCGTCGCAGATGAGTTGCCGCAAACCGCGCCGTTCCTTCACGTCCAGAATTTTCACCACGAGCACCGCGCTGTTGGCGGAAATAAAACGTCCGTTCTCCAGCCAGACTTCCCGCACATCGGGAAATAATTTCACCGACTGCCGCAGCATTTTGGCGAAGGAACGCAGCCCGAACTCGCCGTCAAAAATTTTGCCACTGCGCGACAAAACCTGCCGCACTGGCACACCGCCGCCGATGTCGAGAAACTGCGGGCTGAACTTCGCCGCGCCGCAAACCGCCGCGACCTCAGCGATGGCGCGCTCGTAAACGGCTACGGTGGAAATGTTCGAGCGCAGATGAAATTGCACCGTCTCCACGCGGATTTTTGCGCGAAGAAGTTTTTTGATGGCGGTCACCGCCTCGTCCGGCGTGAAACCGAATTGGGTCGGGAACTGCGGACTTTCGGGATCAAATTCCTCGCTCGTCAAAATGCGGACACCACAACGCCAGTTGAATTTTTTCGCGAGCGGCAGCAGCGCGGCAAGCTCGGCGGGCGAATCAAAATTGACGGAGAGATTTTGCAGTAGTGGGACAGGCATCTTGCCTGTCGTGTTTCTGAGATTGAAACTGGACAGGCTGGAAGCCTGTCCCACTACGACCGGCAGCCAGCGATGTTTCGCCGGGCCATTCGCCAAAATATTTTCCGGCGCGAAACCTTCGGCGAGCGCGGCGCGCAGTTCAAATTCGCTGACGACTTCCACCAGCCTCCCCTGCTCCCGCCACCAGCGCAACAACGGCGCGACGGGCTGGGTTTTGAGCGAGAGCCAGTGGCGGAAACTGATTTTCGATTTTCGATTGCCGATTGCCGATTGAAAACCAGCGGCAGTGAGCGCAGCGTCCAGTTCGGAAAATTTTTCTGCGATGGGCAATGCGGAGCAAAGGTAAAACGGCGTGGGCGCAGAAAGCGAAAGCGCCTCGCGAACGAGGCGCTTCCAGAATTCAATTGTTTCGGGGGCATGGCCGAAATTGAGCGAAGCTGGCGTCTTCATGGTGGCCAGTCCGGCACGGACCTCA
>JANOBC010000074.1:0-14576 GCA_031411455.1 Limisphaerales bacterium | reverse complement strand
CGGTCTGCGCGCCGAGTTCCGCCATGTCGCCGAGGATGGCGACGCGCCGCCCTTGCAGCGGCAGACCGCACAAGGTCTCCAGCGCCGCCCGCATCGAATCCGCATTCGCGTTGTAGCAATCTTCCAGCACACGCACCCCGTTCACTTCCCAGAACTGCATCCGCATCTTCTGCGGCTGGCACGCCGCCAGCCCGTCGCAAATCTCATCGCGCGACAAACCCAGTTCCGCGCCCACCGCCATCGCCAGCAGCGCATTCGTCACCTGATGCTTGCCGAGCAAATTGATCCGGCACTCACCGCAAAATTCTTTCTTCGCGTTCTCGACCTGAAACGTCACGCCACTTTTGTCGAGCCGAACTTTCTTCGCGCGCCAATCGTTTTTTCCATCGAGACCGATACGAACAACTCGCGCCTTCGTCCGCCAAGCGATTTTTTCTGACCACTCACAATCGCCATTCACGAACAAAATTCCGTCCGCCGGCAACAACTCGGCCACCACGCCTTCTTCCTGCGCCACGCCCGCCACGTCACCGAAAAATTCCAGATGTTCGCGCCCGATGCTCGTGATGACGCCAAGCTTGGGCGCAATCATCTTCACCAGCGGCGCGAGTTCGCCGGGATGGTTCGTGCCGACTTCCAGCACGGCGGCCTGATGCGTTTTGTCCAGCCGCAACAGCGTCATCGGCACGCCGATGTCATTGTTAAAACTCGCCTCGCTCCACAACGTCGCCAGCTTTTGCCGCAGCACCGACGCCAGCAATTCCTTCGTCGTCGTCTTCCCATTCGAGCCACCGACCGCGATGACCGACAGCGAAAATTCTTTGCGATATGCGGCTGCAAATTTTCCGAGCGCCACACGGACATCGTCCACGGCAACCAAGGCAACGCCCGCCGCGACTTTGGGCTTTAGACTTTGGGCTTTGGACTTTTCCACCACGACCGCCGTGACTCCTTTGGCCGCGACATCGGCGATGAAATCGTGGCCGTCAAATTTCTCGCCCTTGATGGCGAAAAAAACGTCTCCCGGTTTCGCGACGCGGGAATCAATGCAGACATTTTTAATTTCTGCTTCCGGCGAACCGGAAATTATCTTCGCGTCGCAAGCCTCGGCGACAAATTTCAATGAGCGCGCTTCCACAAATGGTTAATTCAAAACGAACGTCGCCGTCACCACCGCCGTCATGGTTTTCTGGCGCGAGGTCATGTCGTTATTGCCTTCCCAACTCGTCGCGGCGCTGTGTCGCGGCGTGATCTGGAAAATTCCCTGATCGGCATCATGCAGGGCCGCAATGCCGCGCCCGCCCTGTTGCGCAATCTGTTCCGCCCGCGCCCGCGCGTCCTTCGTCGCGGCGGCGAGCATCTCAATCTTCGTCTCGCCGGACTTGGTGTAGATGAACTGCGGCGCGCCGACGGTGAAGACCATCCCCTGCTCCAGCAGCGTCGTCGTGTCCAACTTGTCGAGCCGTTCCACATCCGCCGATTCAACCGAGACGGACTGGAAGAGTCGGAAGCCGGTCGTCCGTTGCGAAACAAAACCATCTTCAGATTTTTTTGAAGCCTTCAACTCCTCAATGGAGATCGGGGCGAAGGAATAATTTTTCACTCCCGCCCCATCTAAAAATTTGGCCACTAACGCGCGGTTGGCTTGGATTTCCCGCTGCGCCGCCAGCAACGTCTCCGCTTCGACTTGAAAACTTCCGGACCAGATGGCGAGGTCGGATTCGATGCTTTTTTGCACCGAGCCTTTGACGGTGACGAATTGAGAATTCTTGATCTTCACCCACGCCGACGTGCCAACCATGGCGGCAAAGACCAGTCCAGCGGCCAGAAAAAGTCCAGCCAACATTCCAAAAAAGTGCGGACGCGTTTCGTTCATGGGTTTCTCACAGTTCTTAAAATATTTTCGACGGCGAGCGAATTCGTCGCCATCAGGTTCGGGTCGGGCGGGATGTTCAGATAGCTCGCACAGCGCTCGGCGATTTCGCGGAAGACCGGGCCGCAGACTTTGCCGCCGTAATAACCCTCCTTTGGTTCGTCCATCACGACCGCGATGCAAATCTCCGGTTTGTCCGCCGGGAAAAATCCGATGAAGGAAGAAATATATTTGCCCGCCGCGTAGGCTCCGTTCTCCACCTTCTGCGCCGTGCCGGTCTTGCCGGCAACGACGTAATTTTTCAGCGCCGCGAGTTCCGCCGTGCCTTCTTTCGTCGCCACGCCCTTGAGCGCTTCGATGATTTTTTTATCCGCGTCGCTGCTGATGACTTTGCGGACGCGTTCGGGCGCATAACGCTGCACCACGGCGCCATCGCGCGTCTGCAGGCGGCTCACGAGCATCGGCCGCATGAGCCAGCCGTCGTTCGCAATCGCGCCCATCGCATAAAGCATTTGCAGACGCGTGACGGCCACGCCATGGCCCATGGGAATCTGGGCGATGGAAACCTTGGTCCATTTTTTCACCGGGTAAAGAATTCCGCCCGCCTCGCCCGGCAGCGGAATTCCCGTGCGCTGGCCGAAGCCGTAGTTCCACGCGTAGTTGTAAAGATTTTGTTCGCCGAGCTTGATGCCGATTTTCGCCGCGCCAATGTTGGACGATTTCATGATGATGTTTTTCACCGTTTCCATCGGCAGGGCTTCATGGTCATGCAACACGCGTCCGGCAAAGGCAAAATGTCCCATCTCGCAATCGAACTTATCCTCCAACTGCACCACGTTTTTATCCAGCGCTCCCGACACGACGACAATTTTGAACGTCGAACCCGGCTCCACGACATCGGTGACGGCGCGGTTGCGCGTCTCGGGCGTGATCGTGTTCGGCTGGCCGGGATCGTAAGTCGGCAGCGTGACCATCGCCAAAATTTCACCGGTGGCTGGGCGCATGACGATGCCAGTGACGCTCTTGGGCGAATGTTTCTGCATCGCATCCGCGAGCGCCGTTTCCACGATGTGCTGCACGGCGCCGTCGAGCGTGAGCACGACATTTAAGCCATCGCGCGCCAGCACATCTTGGTCGCGGCCGGACGCGCGTTCGCGCTGGGCGTTGTCCACTTCGGTCACGCGCCAGCCGTCCACGCCGGACAGTTTGGCGTCAAAAGATTTTTCAATGCCATCGCAACCCGTCAATCCCGGCGCGTGGTCGGTTGCATCGCTGCTGGCCACGAAGCCGATGACCTGCCCGGCGAGCGAGTTATTTGGATAAATGCGCATCTGCTCGGTGTCCGCGCCAATGACGGAGCGGCAAAGATTGGTGAGCGCCTGGCGGTCGGATTTTTTCCACGCGCGCGTGTCCACATACGCGGGCAAAGTTTTCAGCGTCGCCTGAATCTGCTGCCAGAGCGGCTCGGCGACCTGGCGCTTCAGCACCGCGTATTGATTGGTGGAGAAACCATTCGTGGTCTGGCGCAGACGCGGCTGCATCTGCGCGAGCAACTTCGCTTCGTCCATTCGCAGCAGCGGCGCGAGCGCGCGGGCGAAAAATTGCGGTGCGTTGGGGAGATTAGTTTGCGCGGCGAGCAATTGCGGATTCACCCAGACGGTTTTGACAGGAATCGAAGTGGCGAGCGGGTTGCCGTTCGCGTCGAGAATGTCGCCGCGCTTGGCGGGCTGCCAGATTTTTCGCTCCGTCCGGCGCTCGGCTTCCGCGAGCAGCTTGCTGTGATGGAACACCTGCAAGTCCACCAGCCGCCAACCTAGACACCCGAAGGCCAGGAAAAAAAATCCCAGCAGAACGAAGGCGCGTTGGATTTGCTGCTTGTTGGTCATCGAATCATCTCAGGCTCATCCTCAGGCTCATCGTCATCCTCGCTGATTGATGCGGATGAAGCGGACAGTGAGGATGATTATTCTTAAAAAAAGGCCAGCCGCCCGTGGCGATCGGTTCCTCAACCAACGGCGTCACGAGCGGCGGCCAAAAATTTTGCTACGGATTCAGTTCAACCGCTGGCCGCGAGGCGAATAGTCGCGGTTGAACTGCGGTGGCTGATGGCGCGAACGGCGTTTCCATCAGCACAACTTTTTGCGCCGGCTGCGCGGGCGCGAGGCCGAGGTTCAGTTCCTTCGTGCGCCGGTCAATCATTACCGGCGAATGCAGCACCGCCAACTGGTCGCCCAGTAATTTGTTGTCGCGCCGCAACTGCTCCAGCGATTTCTCCGTCGCCACCACCTGCTTGCCCAGCCTGATGACTTCACTCTTCTGCCAGACGTAACCGATGGCCGATCCGCCGATCAGCGTGCAGAGCAGCACCACCTTCAGCACCGCGCTGAAGTGAACCGCCGCCGACTGATTTTTCCGGTTGCCTGCCATATTAAATTTTTTCCAAAACTCGCAACTGCGCGCTGCGGGCGCGCGGATTTTCGTTCAACTCTTCATCACCTGGCAAAATCGCCTTGCGCGAAACCCATTTCAATTCCGGCACCACCGGCGTCCGCAACTCCGGCACATCCACTGCGCCGGGGAAGGTGTAATCCCGCGTCCGCTCCCGCCCAAATTCTTTCACCACCCGGTCTTCGAGCGAATGAAACGTGATCACCGCCAATCTTCCGCCCGGCTTTAAAATTTTTACCGCCGCTGCCAAGCCGCGCTTCAGTGAACCGATTTCGTCATTCACCGCGATGCGGAGCGCCTGAAAAACTTTCGTGGCCGGATGCGACTTCTTGCCGTGGCGTGGCGCGAGGCGCTCGATTAAATCCGCCAACTGCTTCGTCGTCTCAAACTTTCGCAACGCGCGGTCATGCACCATCGCCTTCGCAAACCGGCGCGAATCGCGCTCATCACCGTATTCCCAAAAAATCTTCGCGAGGGCTTCGGCCTCTTCGCCATTCACCAAACTTGCAGCGGTCACGGATTGCCGGTCGTCCATCCGCATATCGAGCGGGCCGTCCTGCATGAAACTGAATCCGCGTTCGGCGTAATCCAGTTGCGGCGAACTGACTCCTAAATCCAGCAGCACACCGTCACAACTTTTCTCCGCCACCCAGTCCGCCAGTTCAAAAAAATTTCCGCGCCGCAGTTCAAATCGCCCGGCGAATTTTTCATTCAGCCGCGCCCGCGCCACTTCAAGAGCGACGCCATCGCGATCGCACCCAGACAGCCATCCAGTCGGTGAACTCGCGGCCAGCAACTGCGCCGCGTGACCAGCCCCACCGAGCGTCCCGTCGGCGTAGCGGCCGAGCGGCTGCGGCCTCAACGCGGCCAGCACCTCCGCCGCCATCACTGACTTGTGAATGAATTCTGGCACTGCGCATTTTTAAGCGGTTTCTAAAACCCGTTCGTTCAGCAGGCGCGTCGCCGCGACTTCGGCGGCCACCGTCCGCGATTTCACCGGCACGATTTCCACGTCCGCATCGGACAGGTCATTGTGCAAAACTTTTACGGCGTCTAGCGAAAGCTCTGATTGCACCGCGTTCGGTATTGGCTCCGCTACTGGTTGCGGCGCGCGAAACGGATTCAACTTGTTCGCCCAACCAATCGCGCGAACCGGCTTCGGCGCGGTTGGCGGGTAATAAATTTTTTGCGTCTTGGCCGCGACTTTCACCGCGACGGGTGCGGAATTTTTTTCCGGCACCACCGTTTCGCCCCCACCCTGCCTCACCGGTTGCGGAGCGAAAGGATTTTTTGCCGCGCCAAACTTCGGCAGATAGACGCGCTTGTCCTCGCGATACGAGACGGAATCTTTGCCGCCAAAAAAGCTTTTTCCTGCGCCGAGTAATTTAGCTAGTTTCATAATCACTCCATCATCTTGAAGGCGTCATGCGCCACCACTGCGTCCGCCGCCTTGACGTTCGCGTAACGATCCGGACTCCAAATTTCAAATCGGTCAAGCAACCCGACCAACACTGCTTCAGTTTTGATACCGGCCGCGCGCGCCATTTCGTCCGGCAGACAAATCCGCCCCGCCTTATCCAAGGTCACCTGCGTGGACTCGCTCCCAATAAAACGTTTCAGCACCACTTTGTTCGGGTCGCCGTTCTCCAGCTTGTCAATGTCTGCCATCAACTGCGCCATTTCGTCCGGCGGCAGAACACGGAGGCAATTTCCCGCCTGATTCTTCGGCCAGACAATGACCGTCAATTCCACATTCTCGGATTCAGGCCGCCACTTCGCCGGGACCTGCAAACGACGCTTCTCATCAACCCCATGCTTAAAGATGGAGTTGTAAATTGTTTTATTGGCGGTCGCGACGCTCACAGTGTTATCCACAGACATTCCCAAAACCACTATCCTCACCCACAACGCCCCCTTTTTACCCTATTTAACCCACCACAGTCAATAAAAAAAGAACCGGAATAACCGGTTTTATTCGATACTTATTCACAATTCATTCCCGCAATCGTGAATTGTCAATATCCCCTGCAAACCGCTACGCTGTCGTGTGCGCACCGCTGACTTTCATTTCGATCTGCCGCCGGAGCTGATTGCCCAGCAACCAATGCCGCAGCGTGACCAATCGCGCCTGTTCGTCTTGCCGCGCGGCGAGAATCGCACCGAACATCGGCGCTTTCAAGACTTTCCGGAACTTCTTCACGCTGGCGACGTGCTGGTGCTGAACAATTCGCGGGTCATCCCCGCCCGGCTGCATGGAAAAAATCCAAAAACCGGCGGAAAATTTGAAATTCTGCTGCTCGAAGACAACGCCGTGAATGATTGGTGGGCGATGATGCGACCCGGCAAACGCGCGCAACCTGGAACGCGGATTCAATTGCTCAACAAATCCGGTGAAGCGGCAGATTTCTTTGCGGAAGTATTGGAATTCAACGCCGAAGGCCATCGTCGTCTGCGTTTTTCAGGGACGGAAAATATTTTCAACGAACTCGATGCGCTAGGTGAAATGCCGTTGCCGCCCTACATCGAGCGCGCCGCTGAAAATGCGGAGGACAAAGAGCGCTACCAAACAGTTTTCTCGCAAGCGGCCGGTTCCGTGGCCGCGCCAACGGCAGGCTTGCATTTCACGCCGGAAATTTTGGAAAAAATTCGCGCGCGCGGCGTGAAAATCTGTTTCGTCACACTGCACGTCGGCGCGGGAACTTTTCTGCCGGTGAAAGCTGAAAACATCGCCGATCACAAGATGCACAGCGAACGGTTTGAGATCGGCGAAGCAACTGTTTCCGCCGTGAACGCGGCGAAAAAATCCGGCTACCGCGTCATCGCCGTCGGCACCACGGCCACGCGCACGCTGGAAACCGTGGCGCGACTAAACGCTGGAAAACTCAATACCCATAAGGGTAAAACCGACATCTTTCTTTTCCCGCCTGCCGAGTTTCAAATCGTAGACGCGCTGCTCACTAACTTTCATCTGCCGGAGTCCACGCTGCTGATGCTCGTCAGTGCGTTCGCTGCACCGGGCGAAAAAAATCGCGGACGCGAGCTGATTTTATCCGCCTACGCCGAGGCGATTCGCGAGCGTTATCGTTTCTTCAGCTACGGCGATGCGATGTTTATTGTATGAGTCCCAAGCCCAAAGTCCGCAGCCCAAAGTTGCCCTTTGTTTTCATCAACATGGCGATGACGGCGGATGGAAAAATTGCGACGGCAAACCGCGCGGTTCATTCCTTCGGCAGCGCGCGGGATCTGCGGCATCTTTACGAACTGCGCGCGACGGCGGACGCCATCCTCTGCGGCGCGCGGACGGTGGAAATCTCGAATAGTATATTAGGCAACGGAGGAAAAAAATTTGGGAAGCTGCGTTTGCAAAATAATCTGACGGAATTTCCGTTGCGCGTGATTGTCAGCGGCAGCGGCTCGATTGAACCGTCGGCGAAAATTTTCCAGAAAGATTTTTCCCCCGTCATCGTATTGACCACGAAACGCGCGACGGCGAAGAAATTGAAAATTCTCCGCGAACTGGCGGACGAAGTGAAAGTCTGTGGCGAAACTGAAATCAATTTCCCCGCCACGCTCCGCTGGCTGCGCGCGAAATGGGGCGTGAAACGGCTCTTGTGCGAAGGCGGCGGCGAATTGAACAATGCGCTCTTCCGCGCGGACTTGGTGGATGAAATCAACTTCACGCTCTGCCCCAAAATCTTCGGTGGCCGCACCGCGCCCACGATGGCGGATGGGCAAGGGTTCACCAAATTGGCGTTGTCACGGAAGTTTCAATTTGTGTCGTCGCGCAATTTCAAGGGTGAGTTATTCACCGTGCTTTCCCGGGCTTAAAACGGTGAAACCCCGGTTTCCTCCTTCATTTCCCGCCACGCTTGGCCGATTACAGCGGACTGAATTAACTGTCGCCGTTAGCCTGGCGGATGAAACGCGGACGTGTCGGAAACCAGCCGCAGCCGTCACTCAAGTTCCTACGGCTTCCGAACTGTTCGGGCGCGACGGCTAGTCTCCGACAAGACCACAGTCCCGCTGTTCTCCACGGTTTTCGCCCCCGGAATGTTCCTGCACCGTTCCCAATTTTCATAGCGGCCAGAAATTTATTTCATCCAAAAACTGCTGGCGCAACCGGACGGCTTTTGTATCGTGAACCTCAATTTATGCAACCTACCGGCGATATCGCACTCATCGGCCTGGCCGTCATGGGCCAGAACCTCATTCTCAACATGAACGACCACGGCTTCACCGTCGTCGCTTACAACCGCACCACCGAAAAGGTGGATCACTTTCTCGCCAACGAAGCGAAGGGAACCAAAGTCATCGGCGCGCACTCGATTGAAGAAATGGTTTCCCACCTCAAATCGCCGCGCCGTGTGATGATGCTCGTCAAAGCCGGCAAGCCCGTGGACGACTTTATCGAATTGCTCATCCCGCATCTGTCGCCCGGCGACATCATCATTGATGGCGGCAACTCGCTGTTCAACGACACCAGCCGCCGCGTGGCGTATTGCGAGAGCAAAGGACTTTTATTCGTCGGCACCGGCGTGAGCGGCGGCGAAGAAGGCGCGCGCAAAGGCCCGTCCATCATGCCCGGTGGCTCGCCCAAAGCGTGGCCGTTCGTGAAGGATATTTTCCAAGCCGTCTCCGCCAAGGTGGAAGGCAATGTTCCCTGCTGCGATTGGGTCGGCGAAGGCGGCGCGGGGCATTACGTCAAGATGGTGCACAACGGCATCGAATACGGCGATATGCAGCTCATCTGCGAGGCTTACAACATCATGAAAAACGGCCTCGGCATGAGTGCCGACGAAATGCACACCGTCCTCGCCGAATGGAACTTGGGCGAACTCGACTCCTATCTAATCGAAATTTCCCGCGACATTCTCGCCAAGAAAGACGAGGACGGTTCGCCGCTCGTGGACAAAATTCTCGACACCGCCGGGCAAAAAGGCACGGGCAAATGGACGGTCATTGATTCGCAGGAATTGGGAATTCCGATCACCCTCATGGCAGAGGCCGTTTATTCCCGCTGTGTTTCTGCGTTGAAAGATGAACGCGTGAAAGCCGCGCGTAAACTCAAAGGCCCGCGCCCCACGCTCACCAGCATCGCCGCGAATCCTGAAAAGAAAAAAGCTTTCATCGAAGACATCAAGAGTGCGCTTTACGCGTCGAAAATTGTCAGCTACGCGCAAGGCTACATGCTCATGCGCGCCGCCGCGAAGGAACGCGACTGGCATCTCAACTACGGCGGCATCGCCCTCATGTGGCGCGGCGGTTGCATCATCCGCTCGCGCTTCCTCGGCAAGATCAAGGAAGCCTACGACAATAATCCGAAGCTCTCGAACTTGCTGCTCGATGATTATTTCCGTGGCGAAATTAAGAAGTCGCAGAAGGGCTGGCGCAACATCGTGGCGACGGCGGCGAAGAAAGGAATCCCCGTTCCCGCCTTCAGCACCGCGCTGGCGTTCTACGACCAATACCGTTCCGCCGTGTTGCCCGCAAATTTGCTCCAAGCTCAGCGCGACTATTTCGGTGCGCACACTTACGAACGCGTGGACAAACCGCGCGGCGAATTCTTCCACACCAACTGGACTGGTCGCGGCGGCACAACCAGCAGCAGCACTTACAACGTGTGACGTGGTAGGGCTGACCTGCCGGTCAGCCACCCGGCGGCGCAGCAACGCCGCCCTACTAAAACAAAATAAAAAAAGCGCGCAACTCCGGTTGCGCGTTTTTTTATTTTCAAATCCTTCGCGCTCTTCGCGCTCTTCGCGCGACCCAAAAAGCTTTGTTTGACGGACGATTCCGCAACGGCAAAACTTCCGCATGGCACAAGTTGAATTGAAAATTGAAAAACTCGTGGGCGGCAACGGCGCGGCTCCCAAAAAAGGCGACACCGTTTCCGTGCATTACACCGGCACGTTCATGGACGGCAAAAAGTTCGACAGCTCCGTGGATCGCAACGAGCCGTTCAGCTTCACGCTCGGCGCGGGCGAAGTCATCGGCGGCTGGGACCTCGGCGTCGCGCAGATGAAAGTCGGCGACAAAGTGAAATTGACCATCCCGCCCGAACTCGCCTATGGCCGCGACGGCTACCCCGGTGCGATTCCGCCGAACGCCACGCTCGTCTTCGTGGTGGAACTGCTCGGCATCAGTTGAACGGCATTTTCTGATTATGAAAAAGCTCCTTTCGATTTTCCCTGCGTTGCTCGCGGCGACGATTCTTTTTTCCGTGGCCGGTTGCAGCAGCGTTTACTACGCGGCCTACGAAAAGGTCGGCGTTTACAAACGCGACCTGCTCAAGAAACGCGTCATCGAGGCGCGCGACGACCAGAAGGAGGCGCAGACGCAGTTCAAAGACGCGCTCACCCGGCTCAAGGAAATCACCAAGTTCGACGGTAGCCAGGCCGAGAGCGCGTATCGCTCGCTGAAATCCGAATACGATGATTGCGTGAAGCAGGCCGACGTTGTTCACGGACGCATCCGCGCCGTCGAATCCGTTTCCACCGACCTCTTCGCCGAGTGGGAAAAAGAAATTGGCGAAATCGGCACGCCGTCGCTTGCCGCCGCGAGCCGCCAGCAATTGTCCACCACCCGCCAGCGCTACAATGAATTGCACTCCGCGCTCATCAGCGCCGAGCAGACGATGACGCCGGTGTTGAAACAATTCAACGACTACGTTCTCTACCTCAAACACAACCTCAACGCGCAAGCCATCGCGTCGCTCAAAGGCGAAGCCACGAACATCAGCACGGAAATCAGCCGGCTCATCGAACAGATGAACAAATCCATCGCCCGTGCGGATGAATTTGTGAAGACGATGAATTGAAGCGGTTGCCGCGAACATTAGTTCGCGCCCGTTAGCGCGGTTTAATTAAAACTGTAGCCGAAAGATTGGCGGGCGGCTGGGACTGGCGCGGCAGCGTCTTGGAGTGCGTCGGCGGTAATTAAAACTGCCCTTCCTTCTCCTTGAACAGCACGTTGAACGTCGTCAGCGAGCCGTAGCTCTTCGTGATGTATTGCTGGAACTCGACCTTCTCGCCGTCCGTGAGTTTTTCGTGGGCGTTAATTTTTTGTTCCAGCACGCGCAGATTATTTCGGACCATCACCACCTTGTGGAAGAACACTTCCAGCGGCACATCTTTCGCCTGCAATGTCGCGTCCGCCGGATGAAGAACTAATTTCCCGCCATGCCAGCGCAAACCGAGTTGCTCGACGACGGAATCCGGCGGCTGCAAACCCAATTTCGCAATCGCGCTTTCCAAAGTCTGCTCCACGAATTGTTTCAGCGGCACGTCCAAGCCGCTCACCGCCACCTGCGCCTCGGCGGGTTCCAATCCCGCGGCGTTCGGTTCCACCGGGCGCTTGCCGTCGTTGAAAAGAATTTCAGCGGTGACTTCCGAAATAGTTTTGACCGTGCCGAGGCCGTATTGCGGATGGCGCACCGCCATGCCGATGTGAAGCGATTCGATTTTCATACCTTCATTTAGCCACGCACAACCAATCGGAAGCAAGCCCGGCCACTGTCCGCCAGTGGAAAATTATTTTGAAATCATTTCCTCGCACCGCCCGTGATTCAGCGCCGCCAAAAATCCGCGCGCCTTCGCCAGCGTCTCCTCGTATTCCGCTTCCGGCTTGGAATCCGCCACAATACCGGCACCGACGTTGAAGTGCGCCACGCCGTCCTGGCAGACTGCCGTGCGGATGGTGATGCTCAACTGGCTCTCGCGATTGAAGCCGAGATAGCCGAGGCAGCCGCAATACGGCCCGCGCGAAACCGGCTCTAGTTCGTCAATGATTTCCATCGCGCGAAACTTGGGCGCACCAGTGATGCTGCCGCCGGGGAAACTCGACGCGAGCGCGGCGAAGTGCGTCACGTCCCTTCGCAACCGGCCTTCGACCGTCGAGACCAAGTGCTGCACCTGCGCGAATTTTTCCAGCTTCGCCAGCTCCGACACTTGCACAGAACCGAACTCGCAAACTTTGCCCAAATCATTTCGCAGCAGGTCGGTGATCATCACAAGTTCGGCGAGTTCCTTGGCACTCGTCTGCAATTCGTAAGCGAGCTGCGCGTCCTGCGTGGCGTCATTCGCGCGTGGACGCGTGCCTTTGATGGGACGAGTGACGATGTGCGAGCCGCTCATGCGGAGAAATTGTTCCGGCGATGACGAGGCGATTTGAAAATCGCCGCAATCGAGAAACGCAGAGAACGGCGCGGGCGAGACGGTGCTCAAGCGCTCGAACAACTCCCAGCCAGCCATACTGGTGGGGCGAGCGTCCCACCACGGCAACTTCACCGTGAGCCGTTGCGAAAGGTTGACCTGATAAATGTCGCCATTGCGGATGTAGTTCTGTGCGCGTTCTACAGCGGAAATAAAATCAGTCCGGGAAATGTTTGAGAAAATGTCCGCCCTCACAGCCTTCTCCCCCAGGAGAGGGGGAAACGGTTTCCGCTGCTCATGCAAATTGACGGCCTCGGATTGTTCCTGACGCTGGAACAACTTCTCCCTCTCCCTTTCGGAAAAGGAGAGAGCCGGGGTGAGGGTTTGGAGATCTTCACCAATCAATTTTTCCTTCCAAAATTCCAGCCGCTCCCCTGCCCGCGCCTCGCTGCGCGAACCGTCGGCGTTCAAGCCGGTGGAAACGATGCACGCTTTGCCGAGCTGATGATCGAAAACCACGAGGCTGTCGTAGAAACCAACGTGGCAATCCGGCAGTTCCAAATCATTGACGGCACGGCGCGGGAGTTTTGGTTCAGTGAAATTTTTCAGGTCGTAGCCCCAGTAACCGAACGCACCGCCGAGCGGGAATGGCGAATCAATCTCATCCAACAATTCAAAACGAGCCATGAGGGCGTCGAGCAAATGCCACGGATTGCCGAACTGGACGGGTTGCTGGTTGCGGGTTGAAAGTTGCTGGTTAGAAATCTCACAGCGCGAGCCGAAACTGCGGAAGGTTAGGAAGGGACTTGTGGCAACGAACGAGTAACGCGCTTGCGCGGCATCGAACGAGGAGCTGCGGAGCAAAACCACGCCGCTCTCGCCGCGCAGATTTTTCACGAGCGATTCCGGCGTGCGCGCGGTGGCAACTTCTTGGATGAGCGGGCGCATCGGTTTATCTAAATGCCTTCGCCGGCATTTCGGGCGGGCTGACGCGGC
Source organism: Limisphaerales bacterium (assembly GCA_031411455.1). Taxonomy (GTDB): domain Bacteria; phylum Verrucomicrobiota; class Verrucomicrobiia; order Limisphaerales; family UBA11358; genus UBA11358. The sequence goes on along the minus strand of JANOBC010000074.1, from coordinate 1,109 downwards.
ACTGGTATTCGAGGATGATGTCAATCGCCTCCTGCGGTTCGTCCACGAAATGCACCAGTTCAAGATCGCCGGGGCTGATGAGCGCCTCTTTTTCCAGTTGCGTTTTCATCCATGCGAACAGGCCTTTCCAATGTTCGCGGCCATACATGATGAGTGGAAATTTCGGGATGCGCCCGGTCTGGACGAGCGTGACGACTTCATAAAATTCATCCAACGTGCCGAAACCACCGGGCATGAAGATGAACGCGAGGCTGTATTTCACGAAGCAAACCTTGCGCGAAAAAAAGTAGTGGAAATTCACCGGCACATTCGCAAAGCGATTTCCGGCCTGCTCGTGCGGCAGTTCGATGTTGAGGCCGACGGACTTTCCGCCCGCGTGCGCCGCGCCTTTGTTCGCGGCCTCCATGATGCCCGGCCCGCCACCGGTGACGACCGCGAGGTTATGTTTCGCAAGCCCCTTCGCGATGTCGTGGGCGGCGTGATAATACTTGTCCTCCGGCTTCGTGCGCGCGGAACCAAAAATCGTCACGGCGGGACCGACCTTGGCGAGCGACTGAAATGAATCCACGAACTCGGCCATGATGCGGAAGATGCGCCACGGATCTTCGCGCATGATGAAGGTGGTGTCATTCGGATGCTCGCTCATGGCGGAAACATAAGCCTGCGCCGGAGGGGAAACAAGTTTGGAGCTTTCGCGGCGGCAACGGTTGCCAAATTAAATTTCCCCGCCTAGACTGCCCGCATGAAATCCCCGCCCGTTAGTCGTCGCAAATTTTTGCAATCCGCCAGCCTGGCTGCCGCCGCGTTTTCCGCCGTGCCCTACGTCATCGCGCAGGACAAAACCGGCAACCGCCTGCCCGTCATCGGCAGCGGCGAACACCAATACGAAGTCATCCACGATTGGGGCGAATTGCCGGGCGGCCACGTTTTCGGCAACACCCACGGCGTCGCGGTGGACGCGCAGGGTCATATCCACATCAAGCACACCGTCGGCGCGGGCGCGACGATTGATGATGCCGTGGTCGTTTTTGATGCCGATGGAAAATTCATCCGTTCTTGGGGCAAACAATACAAGGGCGGCGCGCACGGCCTGCACTTGAGCAAGGAGG
>JANOBC010000073.1:0-1830 GCA_031411455.1 Limisphaerales bacterium | reverse complement strand
CGCCACATCCAGCGGCGATTCGATGGCCACGTCGTAGACGCGCGCGGTGAGGATTTTTTCGAGGTAATCGGTTTTCAAGGATTTCTCCGGTTCGCTCGAGCGTAGCAGCGGGTGGGCGGGCCGCGCAACTGCCGCGGCCGGTTTGCCGCGCCGGGTTTGTACGGGGTGGGCGTTGACGCTATGCTTACGCGAAATGCCCGACATGAACAGCATGGACCAGAACGAACTCAAGAAGGCGGTAGCCCGGGCCGCCATAGCGCACATTCCGGACGATTGCATCGTCGGCGTCGGCACCGGTTCGACGGCCAACTATTTCATCGACGAACTCGCGGGAATCAAGGGGCGCATCGAGGGTGCCGTGGCGAGTTCGGAAGCGAGCGCTGCGCGATTGAAGAATGCGGGCATCCGCGTGTTCGACCTGAACGCGGTGTCCGACCTGCCGGTCTATGTGGACGGTGCCGATGAAGTCGACCACCAGCTGCACATGGTCAAGGGCGGCGGCGGGGCCCTGACGCGCGAGAAAATCGTTGCGGCCGTGGCACGAAAATTCGTCTGCATTGCGGATGCAAGCAAGCTCAAAGAGGTACTGGGAGCGTTTCCGTTGCCGGTCGAGGTCATCCCGATGGCGCGATCCCATGTCGGGCGCGAGCTGCTGCGGATGGGCGGGAGGCCGGAACTGCGCCAGGGCTTCACCACGGACAACGGCAACCTGATCCTGGACGTGCGCGGCCTGACCGTCACCGACCCGGTCGGCCTGGAAGCGGCAATTAACCAAATTGTCGGCGTAGTTACCAACGGCCTGTTTGCCCGGCGCAAAGCCGACGTGCTCCTGCTGGGCATGCCGGACGGCGTCAGGACAATGGCCGGATGAAACCTTTTTGTAATGTGGCCGACTTAAACTGTCGGTCCTCTTGGATCGTTCAGGGCTTCGGGGGTCAGCAGTGATGATGAACAACGAACATACGTCCAAACAGTTCGAAGCCGAACTCGAAGCGGTGCGCGCGCGCGTGCTGCAGATGGGCGGACTGGTGGAAGAGCAGATCAAGCTGGCGCTGGATGCCCTGATTTCCGGCGATCTGGAGCTGTGCACCAAGGTCGAGAATAACGATCACCTGGTCAATGCGCAGGAAGTCGGTATCGACGAGGATTGCAGCACCATCATCGCTCGGCGCCAACCCACCGCGGGCGACCTGCGCATGTTGATGACCGTGGTCAAAACCATCACCGACCTGGAGCGTATTGGCGATGAGGCCGCCAAGATCGCGCGCATGGCTAAACTCATCTATTCGACCGACCGCCTGCAGCAGCCGCGCACGGTGGAAATCCGCCGCATGTCCGGCATCGCGCTGGAGATGTTGCGCAAATCGCTGGACGCGTTCGCGCGCCTGGACCTGGCCACCTCGGCCGAAGTCGTGCGTCGCGACCAGCACGTCGATGAAGACTTTCGCGGTGTGCTGCGCCAGTTGATCACCTTCATGATGGAAGACCCCCGCACCATCTCCGTGTCCATCGAAATCCTGTTCATCGCCAAGGCCATCGAGCGCATCGGCGACCACGCCAAGAACATCTCGGAATATGTGATATTCGTGGCCGAAGGCACCGACATCCGGCATACCCAGCCGGCTTCGGAAAGCAACGCGCTGGGATGAGTGCCCGACGGGGTATCACATGGCCATAGACACCACCATCCTCTTAGTCGAGGACGAATTTCAAGTGAGGCAGATGTCTGCTGCAAGTCTTTCAGAACTTGGGTACTCGGTACTGCAAGCCGCCAATGGTAAGGAAGCATTGGCCATTCTGGCAGAACATCGGGACATATCTCTGTTGTTC
>JANOBC010000072.1:0-32072 GCA_031411455.1 Limisphaerales bacterium | reverse complement strand
GTTGCACAACACCCTCTGGTGGGACTTCACCGCCGGTTCCGGTTCCACGAACATCAGCAACACCATCACCAACCTCGGCCGCAACACCGTCGCCACCAACTACTGGACCGACTCCACCCTCACCAACCAAATCGCCAACCCTCTCATCGTCGGCATCTCCCGCACGAACATCGGTGCGTTTCTTGACCCGCGTCCGGCAGTTGGCAGTGTGGTGAGCAGCAACTCGGCGGCGACTCCGGCCAACCTCACGGCGGCCAGTTATCGCGGTGCTTTCGGTTCCGGTCGCGCCAACTGGGCGGCGGATTGGACGGCATTGAGCGAATACGGAATCATGGGCGGCGCGGGTGGCATCAACCTCGCGGCCACCACCACGACGGTCGTTCTCACGCCGAACCAGCCGGTGCTCGTCTCCACCAAAACTGGTGGCAACCTGAACGTCATCTTCGCGACGCAATCCGGTTTCAGCTACCAGCTCCAGTCCCGGGTTGATCTGATCACCGGAACTTGGGCGGATGAGGGCAGCCCCATCGCCGGCAGCGGCGGCTCGGTGACGAGCAGCGTCCCGACCACGGCCAGCGTCAAGTTCTTCCGCATGAAGGCACAATAAGCGGACGAAATAAAAATCACGAGGGCGAGTCTCCTTGAGACTCGCCCTTTTTGTTTTTGAAATGGTCGGCAGCAGCGCTGGCAATTATGCGTGCTCGAACCTTGCTACGCCACCAAGGGCTGGCTGCGCAGGTAAGCCAAGTCATCGCCCTTAGAATTTAAAATTAGGTCGAACGCCGCACCGCTGCTAGAGTCAAACCACTTGCATGATGAAGGCTGCGTCCAACCGTCCCGTGCCGCCGCGCCGGAAAATTCCGCGCTCGTTCAAAGACCTCACGCCCGCGAAACATTTCAACCCGCGCACTTTTTTTCAGGAGCTGATCTGGAAAGGCTGGTTCACCCCGCGCCATGGCGAGGCAAAACCGCACATTTTTCCCCGGCTCAAACACGGCCAGGTCGCCATCACCTGGATTGGTCACGCGTCGTTCCTGATTCAATTCTCCGACTTGAACGTGCTGGTGGATCCGAATTTTGCCAACTGGCTTTTTCTGATGAAGCGCATTAAGCGCGCCGGGCTGCGGCTCGCCGATTTGCCGCCGATTGATCTCGTGCTGCTCACGCACGCGCACTTTGATCATTTTCACAAACCCACGCTGCGCAAACTGCCGCCGAATAAAATCGGTATCATGCCGTGGGGCGTCGGCGCGCTGGCGAAAAAACTCGGCTTCGCACGCATCGTGGAATTGGACTGGTGGGAAAGTTTTTCGCAGAAAGATTGGAAGGTGACGTTCACGCCCAGCCAGCACTGGGGCGCGCGGACGTTGCACGACCATCATCGTGGCTTCGGCGGTTTCGTGCTGGAACATCAGGGTCGGAAAATTTATCACGCGGGCGACAGCGCTTACTTCGAGGGCTTCAAAGAAATCGGCGACAAGCTCCGCCCGGAAATCGCGCTGCTGCCGATTGGCGCGTATCACCCGGAAAGTTTCCGCAAAGTTCACATGGGGCCAGACGAGGCGGTGCAGGCGTTCAAAGATTTGCGCGCGAAAGTTTTTGTGCCGATGCACTACGGCACGTTCAAGTTGTCATTTGAGGACATGGATGAACCGCTGCGCTGGTTGAAGCAACTCACCGCCGAACAACAATTGACCAAGCGCTTGAAAGTCCTCCACGAAGGTATGCCCAAGGTGTTTTGAATTGAAATAGTGGCACAGGCTTCGAGAGCCTTTTCAATAAAACTGTGGCGGTGAAAGTCGGGCAACTCCTTTCCCCTCACCCTAACCCTTTCCCTTGGGGAGAGGGGACAGCGATGGATGCCTTCAGTATTTTGAAGGCGGCTTTCACCAATCCAGCCGTGGGTTTTCGAGAGACGGCGGATACCGTTCTCCCTTTCCCAAGGGAGAGGGCCGGGGTGAGGGGAAACGGGATGTCTCATCGCCCTCTAGCCGTTGTTGAACAGGTTTGAAATCCGCCTAAAATTCTGCTGAAATAAAACTCACAGGCTCGAAGCCTGTGCCACTAACACACCATGTTTGATTTTGAACTGCCTGAAAAATTCCGCCGCTACGTTCCGCCCGCCGTCTGGCTCATCATTGCGCTGGTGCTGCTCATCACGCCGTTCAAGATTATCAGCAACGGCTACCTGCCCGCCGATGACGCGCTGCGGCATTGCGCGAAAGCGGTGAGCGGCAAGGCGTGGCCGGAAATTCTCGTCCTCGGCGACAGCTTCAAGATTGACCACAACCTCGGCTGGCACGCGATTCTCGGCGCGTTGCATCACGCGCTGAATTGGAATGCGGAAGCGCTCGTCATCTTTTCCGTCGCGGCGCTGTTCCTCCTCGTCAACGGCGCGATGTTGCCGTGGCTCAAGCGTCCCGAAGCGTGGCTGGTCGCGCTGCTCGCGGCGATGGTCGTCTCGGATTTGCCGCAACGCTTCATGCTGGGACGACCATTCATCATCACGAGCTTGGTGCTAATGACCGTTCTGTTCGCCGTGCAGAAATCCAAGCCCTCGTTGAAAAACTTTTTGTTGTTCTCCGCGCTCATCGCCGTCAGCACGTTTGTTCACGGCGTCTGGTATCTGTGGGCGCTGCCGATCGCGGCGTTTTTCTTCGCGGGGCAATTTCGTTGGACGGCCTTGCTGCTCGGCGCGTGGCTCACTGGCACGGCTTGCTCCGCGCTGCTGTCGGGACATCCGGCGGACTATCTCGTGCAACCGCTGCTGATGGTCACGGGCGCAGTCGGCCAGCACGCCACGAACCGCACCGTCGCCTCGGAGCTTCAGCCTTTCGGCGGTGATATTCTCGCGGTGATTATTTTGGGCGCAGTCGTGGCGCTGCGATTGTTCGTGAAACCGGCGGCGTTGTCGTTTGCGAAAAATCCGGTGTTCTGGATTGTGTGCGGCTGCTGGATTCTCGGCTGGCGCATCGGCCGCTTTTGGGAGGACTGGGGCTGGCCCGCGCTGATGGTTTTGATTGCGACGGAAATTGAATTTCTCCTGCTCGCAAAATTTGCCGCCGACTCATTGCGCCGCCTGCTGCTGACGATGATCCTCGCGCTCGCGACGTTTCTCGCGGTGACGAGCGACCTCGGCAGCCGTTGGACACAAAATCTGACGTGGCAATTTTTGTCCGAAGCCGAGCATCCCGAACTTGCAGGCTGGATGCCGGAAAAGAGCGGCGTGCTTTACACCGCCGACATGGGAATTTTTTACCAGACCTTTTTCAAGAACCCGACGGGCGACTGGCGCTATATCTTGAGCTACGAACCGGCGCAGATGCCGAAGGAAGATTTCAAGACGTATCACACAATCCTTTGGAACGGCGGCGACGCGAAAGCCTACGCGCCGTGGGTGGAAAAAATGAAAACTGCCGACCGCCTCGTCATTCGTGGCAACGCCGGACAACAGCCTAACATTCCGCAACTGCAATGGAACTACGGCGTGAGCGGGATTTGGATCGGGCGAATGAAGCGCTAATAACATCGCTGATCCCACCCCACTCATCCTCATCGTCATCCTCAAATTCAAGTGAGGATGACGATGAGGATGATTAGACCCTTCCCAACTCATCGCACTGGCGGGCGAGGGCGAAATCTTTTTCCGTCAACCCGCCCGCATCGTGCGTGGTGAGCGCGAGCGTGACTTTGTTCCAGCGCACATCAATGTCAGGATGATGTTGCGCGGCCTCGGCAATTTCGGCGACGGCGTTGACGAACTTCAGCGCGGCGAGAAAATCTTTGAACTGAAACGTGCGGAAAATAATTTCTCCATTCCACTTCCATTCCGGCAGCGTGGCGAGCGCGGAAATAATTTTTGTGTCATCCAGCTTCACCGTGGCTGCGCCGAATGTTTTTAGTTTAGAAATTTTCTCCTGCTTCGCCGCGCGCATCAGGCTCAGGCTCGTCACAAGTGACCATGCCCACGCCAGCGCAAAAATTCCGCCGCCCAGCAGCAGTTTGGTGAGAACCGTCGGCGTGTGCCCGGTTTCCTCTTTGAACATCTGGCCATAATAGCCGGACATCACCGAGACGAACCAGATGACGACCAGCGTAAAACCCGCGATTGCGAGGATCAGTTGACCCGCCCCGGCCACGACGCGTCCCGCCATGAGCGAGCCGAGGCCCGGTGTGCCGAGCAGGTTCAGCAGCGTGGCGTTACGCGCGCGGGTGGAATTAGTTTTGACGTTCGTCGAAGATGGTTTCATACGCAAACATCAACGCCGCAAAACCCACCGGCATCGTGAACAACACTCCGACACAGCAAGCCATGAAGCCGGCAACATTCAACAGGCCGATCAGGATCAATAGGCCAAAAACCTGCCACCAATGCTTGTTCACCATCTTGAAGCTGGTCTTCATTGCCGTCCAAAAATCCATACCCTTGTCCATGACTAGTGGCAGGGAAAATTTCCAACACGTCCCCAGATAAATGGCCGGAATCAAACACATCAGCAAAACGGGCAGCGTCACGAACAGCAGTCCCAAAACTGTTTTGACCAGTTCTTGCGCCGCGGCTGGGTTGTTTTCGAGGTCTTGCGGATTGAAGTGCATGCCGGTGGCAATGAATTTCATTACGAGCACGATGATAAATGGCGTCATGCACAAACCGATCAACAAGCTTTGAACCAGCGTCACGAGAAACAATGGGACGAACGCACGCTTGAATCCCGCAAAAATATCGCCGACCTCCGCCGGTTCGCCTCGCACGCCGCGCAGGAACAGCCATAGCACGCCACCCATGAAAGGGCCGCTGATGACGAAGTTGGCGATGGTGAATAGCGGGCCAACCAATGGAATGTTGCCCAGCGCGCTGGCCGCGCCTTGCACGAGCAGGTAAATCAGCGCGCCGACCAAAAAAACACCCAAGTTGCCCTTCACCAACTCCCAGCCCCGCGTGATGCAACCGCCAAGGTCGAGTTCGTAATCACGCTGGAGAAAAGTGGTGCTGCCAGTTGACGGGCTGGCAGAAAATTCTGGCGTCACGGGTGGCGGCGCAATCGTTGGCGGAGTTGAAAATAGGTTGGCGAATTCTGGGAAGTTTCCCAGCGACACCCAGCTCGCATCCGCTTCGCGGCGCGCGGAGGACTGCGCGTTGAGCCGGCCTTCGGCAATCCAGAGCCGGATGTCCGCCTCGGTGATGGGGCCGTATTCTTTCGTGTCGCCGCCGATGATGAAATAGTTCGCCATAAATTTTTTCCGATGGTGGACTTCTAGTTTATTGCCGTGGTGCGCGCAAGTTGTTTTGCCGGTTCACTTGCTGCGCACAAATAATTTCCCCGGCAACTGACGCACCAGCCGCTTCATCTCCAGACTGAATAGCGCCACGTTCACCGCTGAACTCGGCAAACCGCTCGCGCGAATCACTTCGTCAATGCTCGATTCTTCCTCCAGCTTCACGGCAGTGAAAACTTTCTGCTCGTTGTCGTTCAATTCCAGCGCGGGCAAAATGCCGGTCTCATTCGCGGACGGCGGACGATTGCTGCTCGGAAATAAATATTCAAACTCGCTCAAGATGTCTTCGACGCCTTCGCAGAGCTTCGCGCCTTTTTTGATGAGTTCGTGACAGCCCTTACTGCGCGGCGAATCAATCCGCCCCGGCACGGCGAAAATCTGCCGGCCATATTCCGTCGCAAAGTTCGCCGTGATGAGCGAGCCGCTCGTGAGGTTGGCTTCAACCACGACCGTTCCCAGAGTCATACCGGCGACGATGCGATTGCGAATTGGAAACGATTGCTTGTCCGCCGGGCGGTTGAAGGGAAATTGCGTGATGACCGCGCCGTTGGCGGCGATGCGCTCAAATAATTCTGCGTTCTCGACCGGGAAAACTAAATTTATTCCCGTGCCCAAAACCGCAATCGTCCGGCCTTTGCCGCTCAACGCTCCCTGATGCGCCGCCGTGTCAATGCCGCGCGCGCCGCCGCTTACCACGGTCACGCCGACGTAGGCCAGTTGGTAGCCGAGCTTGCGCGCGGTCTCGATGCCGTAGTGCGTGGTCATGCGCGAGCCGACCATCGCGACGGCATTCTTGTCCTTCACCGTCAGCTCGCCTTTGACGTAAAGCACGAGCGGCGGATCGTAAATCTCGCGGAGCGATGCGGGATAATTTTCATCCGAGGAAATCAAAACGTGGCAGCCGTAATCGGAAATGCGTTTTAATTCGCCCGCGAGATCAATGCCCTTTTCCCAGTTGAAAATATTTTCCGCCGTCTCCGCGCCGACGTTGCGGACGCGGGTAAGTTCGTGTTTGGAAGCGGAAAGAATGCTCGGTGCGTCGCCAAAATGTTCGATGAGCGAACGGGCGCGCACAGGGCCGACGCCTTCGATCAAGTTCAATGCAATCAATGCTTCTCGTTCGTTCATAAAATAATTTTACCAGCCGCCACCACCGCCGCCGCCACCGCCGCCGCCAGAAGAACCACCTCCTCCGCCCCCGCCGCCACTGCTGCCGGAGCTGGAACCGGGCGTGGTCGAGGCGGACGAAATCGCGCCCGCCAGTGAACTGCCGATGGCGGCGGCAAATGAAGTGGCGCCGAGGGTGTGCCACGAATCGCCGGCATACCAGCCGGGTGAATAATTATTTTGTCCGGGCGCGGTGCCGGCGGCGGCGAGGATGTCGGCGAATTGCTCGGACCATTTTTGTTCGACGCCCAGCGCCAGCGCGAACGGCAGGAATTGCTCGAACAATTGCGGTGTGCGCTCGGGTGGATTTTCCTGATTGAGCCGGTCTTTTTCCGCGACGCCGAGATACATTTTGAAGCCTTCAATTTCATCCATGATGTCGCGACCGGCAGGCGTGTAGGCTTTCAGCAGAAAGTGAAAAACTCCGGCGAGCGTTCCCAAAATGATTGGCAAGAAAACCAGCGCGATGGGTTGATGCGTGAAACCGACGGCGAAAATTGCGGCAACGAGCATCAGACCAAATGCAACCATGCCAGCGCCGGGATGAAGCTTGCGGCCCAGCACCACGGCGATGACGGCGGCAATAAAAAATCCGCCCGGAACCAAAAGGTCCGGCGCAGAAATAATCGCGCCCACATCCACCCACAGGCAGGCCACGCTCGCGAGGCAGAAAACAAATCCCAGCAGGCTGTGGAGCAGATTGCTTTTGAAAAATTGGCTTTGCACCGCTTCCGCCAGAAAGGTTCGCAGCTTGGACTGCGCGGCTTGCAGGGCGACATAATTATCCCGCCGCAACGTGAGTGGCAGACCGTCGCCGACGAGTTCGCGCCGGACAATTTCTTCGCCGGGTGAGAGGGCGCACTTCGCGTGTGGCACGGGGACGAGCGTGTAAGTTTTCTGGCTGAAGACGCCCGCCTTACGCTCGACGATTTTTAGCGCGCCTTGCACCGCGAGGTTCATGACGGTAGCGGTCAAAACTTTATTGTCATAACCCATGCGCCAGAGGTAGCGCACGGCGGCGGGCGAAAAATCCGGCGGCGGCGCGTAGCGGGGAATGATGACGTCGCGCTTGGGGTCACGCCCCACGGATCGCCAGGCGGCAAAATAATAGCCAAGCGTGACGAGCGAACCGGCCAGCGCGAGGGCGAGGCCGCGATTGTCTTTCAGCAAATTTTTCAGTCGGGCCAACAGCGTTGGCGGGGTGACAAAACCTTTCGGCCATTCCACCACGACGGTTAGACCTTCGGATGCAAATAATTTTCGTGTGGTGGTGAAGCGGGCGCGTTCGCCCAGATTGTTCGCCGTGAAATCGTGTCCGCGTTCGCCTTGGCGTCCGGTGTAGGCGGTCAGATTTTTCGCCGTGGCGTCCGGCGGCAAAACCACGGTGCAGGTCACGTTGTTGATGGGAAAAATCCAGCCATTGCCGGTGACGTTCCAATACAGTTCGTCGTGATCCTTGAAAAACCCCAGTTGCCGGTCGGTGGTGTAGGTGAGTTGATAGGTGTGGGTGCCCGGCGGCACAAAAAAATTCGCCGAACCGAGATAGACGCGGACGCCATTCTCGCGGTTGGCGAGGTGGTGATCTTCTGGCTGGCCGTCGCGCAAAACTTTTTGAACCACAAAACCCGTCCGGCTGCGCAGGCCAAGCGGCGTATGATAAAGCTGCGGGAAATCCCGGTAGATGCCGTGCTGAATCTGTTGGCCACCCGCTTGCACGCGGATGGTTTCCGTGACGGTTAGCGCGCCATTCGTCTGCACAACCACTTCACTGTCGAACTGATAAACCTGTTCCGGTTCCGCCGCGCGCGGGCTGACGGCCATGGCCAGCAAGGCAAGGCCGGCAAAAAATCTTTTCACAGTTTCACCTCCGGCGCGCTGCGTTCGGTGGTGGTTTCGATTTCAAAAAATTCCGCCGGGGCGAACTTGAATCCGCGCGCCACGAGCTGGCTGGGAAAAGTCTGGACGAGATTGTTCAAGTCGCGGACGGAGCCATTGTAATAACGGCGGGCGAACTGGATGTCATTTTCCACCCCGACAAGCGAGGCGCTCAACTGGCGGAAGTTTTTATCCGCCTTCAAATCGGGATACGCCTCGGCCACGGCGAAGAGGGAGCGGAGATTCTGCGTTAGGCCATTTTCCGCCGCGCTCGCGCCGGAAATTCCCTGCGCCGCCTGCGCCGCGCCGCGTTCGCGGGTGACGGCGGCGAGGACATTTTCCTCGTGGGTGCGGTAGCCCTTGACGCACTCGACGAGATTGGGAATCAAGTCATGCCGACGTTTCAACTGCACGTCCACGCCGCTCCACGCCTCGCGCAACTGGTTTTGCAACGCCACCAGCCGGTTGTAAATCCATACCGCATAGCCGCTGCTCACGATGGCGATGGCGGCCAAAATTCCCAAGGCAAACCCAATGGCGTGGAATTCCATGTGGTTTGATAGCCATTGACCGGCGGCGCGGCAAGTTGGAAAACGGGACAGCCGACCGGAATTGTGGATAAATTTTCATTTTCTTTCACCGAGAATTTTTTATGATTCCCGGCTGAAACTCTAATCGGACCGTTCGTCCGGGAACCGCAACTAATAATTTATGCCACTGACACATACCAAAGACCTGTTCGCTAAAGCACTCAAAGGCAAATACGCCCTCGGCGCTTTCAACGTCAACAACATGGAACTCATCCAGGCGATCGTCGAAGCCTGCGAAGAGGAGAAGGCTCCGCTGATTCTCCAGATTTCCAAGGGCGCGCGCCAATACGCCAACCCGGTCTATCTCAAGAAACTCATCGATGCCGCCGTCAGCCTCTCGAACATCCCGATCGCGGTTCACCTCGATCACGGCGACACGTTTGATCTTTGCAAGCAGTGCATTGACGAAGGTTTTACCAGCGTGATGATTGATGCGAGCCACGAGGAGTTCGCCAAGAACGCTGACATTACCCGCCAAGTCGTCGAATACGCCCACAAGCATAACTGCTCCGTGGAATCCGAACTCGGCCACCTCGTCGGCGCGCAGTTCGATGAAGGTGAAGAAGGCGGCGCGCACTCCACCAGCGGCCATTACACCAACCCCGACGAAGCGGTCAAATTCGTCAAGGAAACTGGTTGTGATTCACTCGCCGTTGCCATCGGCAACAGCCACGGCGCTTTCAAATTCAAGGGCGAACAGCACCTCGATCTCGAACGCCTCAAAGCCATCAAGCAGGCGCTCATGGATGCGAACCTCGGCGACTACCCGCTCGTGTTGCACGGCGCGTCCAGCGTGCCGGCTTACCTCGCGGACATGATCAACAAATACGGCGGCAATATGCCTGACTCGCAAGGCGTGCCGGAAGCCGACATCGAAGTCGCGCGCCGCGTGGGCTGCACGAAGGTGAATATTGACACCGACCTCCGCATGGCGATGACCGCCGGCATCCGCAAAGTATTCGCAGAAAAGCCCGCTGAATTCGACCCGCGCAAATACATGGGTCCCGCCCGCCAGATGGTCAAAGACCTCGTCCGCCACAAGGTCAAAAACGTCCTCTGCTGTGCTGGTCACGCGTTTGACTGAAATTTGTTTTCAATCCAAAGCCCCAAGCTGGAAACAGCTTGGGGCTTTTTGTTTAGTGTGCCAGCCGTGCCAACGATTCACCGTGCTTGGCACAATTTTCTGCGCCAAAAAGTTTCTGCCTGACGTCTGGTGATTTTCCTTCGCTGCAATTTCCCCTTTGTTTTCAATGAAATTTGCCATTTCACCAAGTTGGCATCGCCAAAGCTAAAAAGAAATCGTTCGGACTAAACTGAACAACCAAACATTAAACTTAAACGAAAGGACAACTATGAAACTGACCGCATATCAACGCCCCAACCTAGCTTGGCCTACGTTTGGCCGGCTGCTGAACTTGAATGACGAACTCGACCGGCTGCTGGAAACGCCGCTGCAAGCGTGGGCACCCGCGCTGGACGTTCACGAGGACAAAAACCAGTTCACCGTGAACCTTGAACTGCCTGGCCTCAAGCGCGAGGAGATCAGCGTCCAGCTCGAAGACGGCAGCCTTATCATCTCCGGCGAACGCAAAGTCGAAACCGTCAGCGAAGAAACAGAAGTCCACCGCCGTGAGCGCTACTACGGGAAATTTTCCCGCGCGCTCACGCTGCCGACCGCCGTGGCGGCCGACTAGGTGAAGGCGGCTTACAAAGACGGCATTCTCACCGTCACCTTGCCCAAGGCGGAAGCGGCCAAGCCGAAGCACATTGATGTCAGCGTGAACTGAAATAAAACAAAGAAAGGAAAAACAAAGCGGCAGGAATCCAGCATGGGTTCCTGCCGTTTTTTGTAACGCTTTTTAACTTTTTCCGCCGCGCGCCGTCGTGTTCAATCAGAGCCGTATGAACATGACCCATCCCCTTACGACCACGGCGTTTGAACTTCCCGGCTACCGCGTGGTCAAATCGTTCGGCGTGGTGCGCGGCATCATGGTGCGCTCACGCTCCATCGTCGGGAACTTTGGCGCGAGCATCCAGAGTATTTTTGGCGGGAACATTTCGCTCTACACCTCTATGTGTGAGCGCGCCCGCGAAGACACGTTCAACCAGATGCTCACGCACGCGGGCGCGCTCGGCGCGAACGCAGTCATCGGCGTGCGTTATGACGCGACGGAAATTGCACCGGGCATCACGGAAGTGCTGTGCTACGGGACGGCGGTTTCAGTGGAAGCGGTGCGGTGAAGGTGATGAGTGACGAGTGACGAGTGATGCGTGAATGGCGTGTTCGGAAACTGTCCGCCTCCGGTTCCCTCTCCCCATCGGGGGAGAGGGAGAAACACCTCCGCCACGCGCGAATGTTTTGTGGAAAAACTCACAGGCCAGAGGCCTGTGCCATTAATTATTTTCTGACTGATTGAAAACTTTAAGCCCGGATTCATTGCTCGCGCGGTGGCTGGGGCGGTTGGCGAAAGCCATCTGCCGGAACCCGCGCGCCTTTGTCTGGCCGCAGGTGATTTTATTTTTCGCCAGCATCGCCGTCACGGTGATGTGGCTGCAATTCGACACCGACCGCGACAACCTCGTCGGCTCCAACAAGCGCTACCATCAGAACTACCTCGCGTTCCGTAAAGAATTTCCGCAGCAGGATGACCTCGTCGTCGTCGTTGAGAGCGAGAACATCGAGAAAAACCGGCAGTTCGTCGAACGGCTCGGCGCGCGGCTGGAGGCGGAGACGAATGTTTTCAAAAATGTTTTTTACAAAGGCGACCTGCGGATGATGGGCAGCAAGGCGCTGTTGTTCGTGCCGGAAACCGATCTGGCGCAACTCCGCACCACGCTGCGCGACGACCTGCCGTTCATCCGGCAGTTCGGCCAGACGACGAACCTCGTCACATTTTTCGACCTCATCAACACGCAGTTCCGCACGGCCAAGCAGGAGGAGAACGCGCAGAACGATGCGTTGGTGAAGTCGCTGCCCGCGTTGACGCGTATCATCGGGCTGGCGCGCGAAAGTTTGGCGCGCACCGGCACGCCGCCCTCGCCCGGCATCACGGCGCTGTTTGATTCCGGCGAAGAAGCGGCGGCGGCAAGTTACATCACGTTCAATCACGGCACCATTTTTCTCGTCACCGCGCACGCGCCCACGGCGGACTTGAACGAAGCCTCCGTCAAGCGCATCCGCGAACTGATGGCGCAGACGAAGCAGGAAGTTTCCGGCGTGAACGTCGGCCTCACGGGCGAGCCGGTGCTGGAACTGGACGAGATGGCGCAATCGCAATCGGACACGACCATCGCGAGCATCGTGTCGCTGATTTTGTGCGCGCTGATTTTCATCTACGGCTACAACG
This sequence comes from Limisphaerales bacterium, assembly GCA_031411455.1. GTDB lineage: Bacteria > Verrucomicrobiota > Verrucomicrobiia > Limisphaerales > UBA11358 > UBA11358. The sequence continues at coordinate 19,816 of JANOBC010000072.1, read as the reverse complement.
AAACCGGGCGACCCATCAAGGCGACCGTTTGCCTGCTGCTGGGATTGGCCTACACTTTCGCTTTCGCCACGCTGACGGTTGGGCATCTGAACATTTTGACGATCACCTTCCTGCCGATGCTCATCGGGCTGGCGATTGATTACGGCGTCCATCTCATCACCCGTTACGAGGAGGAATTGCGCCACGGCAAAACGGAACCCGAGGCGATGACGCGCGCGATGATGTTCACCGGCCAGGGAATTTTCACCGGCGCGCTGACCACGGCGGGCGCGTTCGCGGCGATGGCGTTCACGGATTTCAAAGGCATCCGCGAAATGGGCATCATCTGTGGCGGCGGGCTGATGATCTGTTTGATTCCGATGCTGACCGCGCTTCCGGCGTTGCTCTTGCGCGGCAAACAAAACGTTCTGGATCATAAAGTTCACGAAGATGAGCGACGGGCGCGCATTGAAAACATCTGGCTAAAGCGCCCGGTGCTCGTGGCGTTGGTGGTGCTGGGAATTTCCGCCGTGGCGGCCATGGAAGCGCGGCGCGTAAAATTCGATTACGACCTGCTGAACATGCAGAGCGCGCGTCTGCCCGCCGTGGTGTTCGAGAAAAAACTCATCAACTCCGCCGACAAATCCGTTTTGTTCTGCGCCGTGGAAGCCGGTTCGCTCACCGAGGCCGTGGCGCTGGAGAAAAAAATTCGCGGACTGACGAACATTGTTTCCGACGTGGAATCCATCGCCAGCTTCCTCTCGGAAAATCAGGATGAAAAATTGCGGACCATTTCCGAGATCAAGCAGATTGTCGCGCCGCTGGAATTTCCGCTGCCGGATTTGCGGCCGGTGAAGCTGGACGCCTTGAGCCAGTCGTTGTATTCGCTGGCGGGCTACGCCGGGCTGGCGCGCGACTCGGTGAGCAACGAGCCGGCCTTGCAGACGCAACTGCTCGCGATGCAGAACGCCGCGCAGTCGCTGCGTAAAACCATGCTCGGCGAAAGCGCCACCGCGCAGGCCGCAAATGCCGAAAAACTCGGCCAATACTCGCAGGCGTTGTTCGAGGATTTGCGCCAGACGTTCGCCGCGCTGCGCGAACAGGATGACCGCGCGGCGTTACGGATTGAAGATTTGCCGACGGCGTTACGCGACCGTTTTATCGGCGTTCATGGAACATTTCTGCTGCAAGTTTATCCCAAAAAAGACATCTGGCAGCGGGAGCCGCAGGAGGAATTCGTCAACACGCTCCGCCAAGTTCTCGACCCGACCGACGCGAACCAGCCCATCATCACTGGCACGCCGGTGCAGTTGCTTGAATACACCACGCTGCTGAAAGACAGCTACATCATCGCCGCGTGGTATTCACTCGCGGCCATCGCGCTGATGGTGCTGGTGCATTTTCGCAGTTTGCTGGCGGTGACGCTGGCGCTGATTCCGGTCGGCTTGGGAACGTTGTGGCTCGTCGGCTTGATGGGCTGGCTGGACGTGCCGTTCAATCCCGCGAACATCATGACGCTCCCGCTCGTCATCGGCATTGGCGTGACGAACGGAATTCACATCCTGAATCGCTACGCCGAGGAGCGCACGCCGGGCATTCTCGCGCGCAGCACGGGCAAGGCGGTGCTGGTGTCAGGATTGACGGCCATCGCGGGATTCGGCAGCCTGATGCTTGCGGAACATCGCGGCATTCACAGTTTGGGCGTCATCATGTCCGTGGGCATCGCGACGTGCATGGTAGCGGGGTTGACGTTTTTGCCAGCGTGCCTGCATTTGCTGGAGCGACTGGGCTGGCTGAAACAAAAACCCGGCGCCAACAAAAATTTGCCAGCGCCGGGTTCGGAGGAACCGAGGTGAAAACCTCAATTGCAGTCAAGTTACTCGCGGTTAGGGTAAAGTCAAATGGGTGAAGCTAAACCCTGCAATCAGAGCGGCGCGCGGGTCTGTGACCCGCAGCGGCTTCGCCAGTCTGAATGTAATTGGATTGGATGGAAGCGTCTTGAAATTCGGAGGTTGCTGCGGCTCACAGAGCCGCGCTCCGGTATTTGAGCAAACCGATTCATCACCGATTGCCGCCAAAGAATTTTTATCAGCAACAACAACGTGAACCGTTTTTATCATCTGAACCTTTTGCTCGCGCTGGCCGTCTGGCTCGCGGCGAGCGCGAATGGCCGCGCGGAAGCCGATGCGCCCACCGCCGCCGGATTCCTGTTTGATTCCTTCAGCCTCGTCCTCGAACCCGGCCAGCGCACGGAAGCCGCCGGGCCGTTTTATTATTCCGAGAAAAAAGAGGACGAAGCCACGCTCGCCATTCCGCCGCTGATTTCGTTTTACGAGAACTCCGTGGTCAAATCCGGCGAGCTGGATTTTTTCTACCCGCTGCTGACCTACCAATACTACACCGACGAATGGCGCTGGCAGTTGTTTCAGCTCTTCAGCTTCGCGGGCGGCCAGCAGCAGGATGGCTTTAACACGCGGCGCTTCACGATTTTCCCGATCTATTTTCAGCAGCGTTCGCTGGACACCAATCTGAATTACACCGCCGTCATGCCGATCTACGGACACCTCAAGCGGCGTCTGTTTCGCGATGAAATTTATTTCGTGATGTTCCCCGCGTTCAGCGAGACGCGCAAACGCGATGTCGTCACGGACAACTATCTTTATCCCATCGGCCATGTCCGCCATGGCGACGGCCTGCACGGTTGGCAGGTCTGGCCGTTCGCGGGCAACGAGCATAAAGTTTTGACCACGCAGACGAACGGCTTTGGCGACGTCACCACGATTGGCGGCCACGACCGCTCGTTTGTAATGTGGCCGCTCTGGCTCTCGCAGGACAACAACCTCGGCACGGAGAACCCGGAAAAATTCCGCGCATCCATCCCGCTCTTCGCCATCACGCGCTCACCGTTGCGCGATGCCACATCCGTCTTTTGGCCGTTCTTCACCAAGGTGGACGAGCGCGGGCGGAAATACAAAGAGTGGGAAGCCCCGTGGCCGTTCGTGATTTTTGCGCGCGGCGAAGGCAAGACCACCGACCGCGTCTGGCCGCTGTTCAGCCAGTCGCGCAACACCGAGCAATCCAGCGACTCCTACCTCTGGCCGTTTTACACGACCAAAAAAATCTTTGCGGGCGGACTGGATCGTCAGGCCACGCGGTTTTTATTTTACCTCTACGTCGGCGTGACGGAAAAAAACACGGAGACCGGCGCGCAAAAATTGCGGCGCGATGTCTGGCCGCTGTTCACCTGGCGGAAAGCATTCAACGGCAACGAACGCCTGCAAGTATTCGCGCCCATTGAAGCCATTCTCGGCAACAACCGGGGCATCGAACGCAACTGGTCGCCGCTCTGGTCCGTCTGGCATTCGGAAAAAAATCCGCGCGCCGGTCGCCAAGCCTCTTCGCTGCTCTGGAACCTGTATCGCCACGAGTCGTGGACGGGTCACGAAAAAACTTCAGCGGTGTTCGGGCTTTACCAGTCGGAAGCCAACACCGAAGGCGACCGCAAAAAAAATTCGCGGCGGATTTTATTCATTCCAATTGCCCGTTAAACCGAAGTTCGCAAACGGCGCGGAGCATGGTCGCGCCGCGTGATAAACTTGTTTCTTCGCTGCTCATTCTTCATTCTTGAATTTCGTCATGACCGAACCAACATCCAATCCGCAACTCCTCCGCTCGCTCGGACGGCTCGCGCGCGGGCTGTCGGCGCTGTTCTGGGGTCTGCCCGCGTGGCTCATCGTCGGCGTGGAGACGGCCAAGGTGGAATCGCTTCGACCGCTCGGCACGATGCCTGTGGTGGTGTTGAGCGCGCTGCTGATCTTCGGCCTCTGGCAGTTGGGTGAATTTCAAAAACAGGAACGTCCGTGGCGCTCGGCGCTCGACCGCGCGCTGCTGCCGGCGTTGGTGAACCTGGGCCTCTGCCCGTTTCTTTTTTGGTTCAGCCGGATGCCGGGTGAATTTTTTTTCCAGGCGGCGCTGCTCGTGCTGGTGCTGTCGGCGCTAATTTTTTTATTTAACTTGAACACGGTGCTCAAACAACTGGGCGCGATGCTGCCGGATGAAACGCTGCGGCAGGAAACGCGACAGTTCACCGCGCTGAACCGCTGGCTGCTGGTGGCGTGGGTGGCGGTGGCGACCCTAGGCATCGTCGCGCCGGGGCTGCTGCATTTGAGCGAACATTTTGGTGCGAAGTTTATTTTCTGGCTGCATCATTTTCAAACAACCGTGCTGCTGTTCCTCGGCCTCGCGCCGCTCGCCATCACCATGGCGCTGATCTGGAAGACGAAGGAAGTCATTCTCGACGCGGTGTTCGGCGGGCGTTAAAAAAACTTTATCCAATCGTGAGTCACACTCCCTCCAGAAACCCCGACCAAGCCGCTGAAGCGCGTTTGCTTTGCGAACAGGGTCGCTGGGCGGATGTGCTGATCCTCGCCGAAAAATGGGCGGCGGAATTTCCCGATGCCGCCAAGGCGCATTTCTACCAAGGCGTCGCACTGGCGGCGTTAAATAAATTTTCCGACGCGGAAACCGCCTACTACCGAGCGTTGGCGCTGGACGAACATGATTTCAAAACGTGGAACAACCTCGCCGCGCTCCTCTTCAACGCGTTGAACGAACCCGCCGAGGGCGCGAAATGTCTGGCGCGGGCGTTGCAGATTGATCCCGGCAACAAACTTGGCTGGTCCAACCTCGCCAGCATGAACGGCCAGCTCAACCGCCACACGCACGCGCTGGATTGTGCCGAACGCGCGCTCGCGCTCGACCCGCATCTGGTGGAAGCCCATCTGCATCGCGCCCGCGCGGCGCAGGCGCTGGGAAAAAAAGAGATTGTCCGCGCCGCCAGCGAGGCGCTCGCGCAAGTGCCGCCGGAAAAATTTCAGCGGGCGCGGTAAAAAATTAACTGCGGGTCGAAATAAAAATCATGACCACCGCTCTCGAACGCGACCTGGAAAAATTCCAAGCCCGCGCCTATCGGTGCCGCGCGTCATGAGCGCCGCATCGGAATCTTCCAACACCACCACAAATTGCTGTTGGGAGTATTGCCGCCGTTGCTCCACCCAGAATCCGACGAATTCCGCGCGCGAAAGAAAGCTCAAGCTGGTGGTCGGAACAAAATAAAAACGATGCGTCTCCTTGAGCACGGCCATGAGGTGACGCAGGTAAAAGGTCTTGCCCGTTCCCGGCACGCCTTCAAAGATGCACAAGCCGCGATCTCTGGTGCGGAGTTTTTTCACCAGACTTTCGTGCCAGGCTTCGCTCCCCGTTCCGTAGTGGGTATTCAATGCCTCCGAAGTGAGCAAGGTGCTCGCCGGCAGCCTAATTTTGTGACATTTGATTTCGGTCACTTCCATCTGGAGCAAATTAAATTCTCCGCCGGTGTCGGCTTTGATCGCGGCTTTCAAATAGCTCTCCGCAAATTTCTTCACCAGACTGCTGGCCTCATCCGGCGTGGTGGCAAAGCCGATGACGCGGGTAAGGTCCGCATAGACAAAGGAGCGGGGGCCAAATTGGAACGTGAGGTCGTCCCACACCTCCAGTGCTTTATTGGAATTCAATTTGCGGATGGATCGGAACAGCACGCGGGCATAGTCTTTCATCATCAAATCCAAATCCCAGACACCGTGCAGGCGACAGCTATGCAGTTGTCCGGCACCAAAGCTGGATATGACCGGGATGTGCGGCGTGCCATGGGATTCAACAAAGGCGTTCCCTTCAGCCAGATCGCAGATGACATTTACTTGGTTCGGCTGGCGCTTGGGAAAATGGTCTTCCGCTTCGGACGTGGTGATGGTTTCAGATTTCATTTAAGTGGGATTAGGGTTCGGATTTTGTTGGCACCCCAGCGCTCGAATTTTTTCCGGGCTTCGGCATCAATCGTGGAGGCAAAGGAATCTTCGGCTTTGATTTTATCGGCGGCAGCCGTGGCGAAATGAACCGCGCAGGCGGCATCCATCATCAACCGCTGATTGGCCACGGTTGGATTTTTGATGAACGATTCAATCGCCCGCACGCAGCGCCGGGGATTTTTGTCGAACGGATTAACCTTTTCAAAAACCGGCAGAACTTTTTTTGCGTAGGCTAGGGCGACTTTCCGCGCCTTCAGTTCGTCCAGGTTCTGGGTTTTCTGGAGCAGCCACAACAACCACTCACCATTCGGACAGGTGTTCCAGAAGCGACGCATATCGCCATCACAAGCTTTGGCGAAGGCCAGCATTTCCGGGCGTGGCTTCAGCGCCTTGAATTCCGCGAGGGTCAGTTTGAAAATACTGGTCATGTTCGATTGCGCTGAACATGACGGGCTTTCGATTTGATTTCAAAGGAACTGAATGTCCCCAAACTTTGTCTCACGCTTAAGTCGCTCATGTGCGGCCTGTATCTGATTTGATTCAACTTCGCCCGTTTGCTAATCTTCCACCGTGATTTACGACGCATCACTTGATGAGCTTTTGCAAAAGGTTTGGGACGGCCAGCGCATTGACGGTGCGGAGGCCAAACGCCTTTACGCGTTGCCGCTCGAAGAACTCGGCGCGCTTGCTGACCATCGCCGCCAGCTTGCAAAGAAAAATTCCTACAACGGTCGCGGCAACGAGTTCGTCACCTACAACGTGGATCGCAACGTGAATTACACGAACGTCTGCAATGTCTATTGTAAGTTCTGCGCGTTCTACCGGACGGAGAAGGATGATGATTCCTACGTCATCTCGCTGCCGGAGCTGGATAAAAAAATTGAGGAGACCATCGCCGTCGGCGGCAACCAGATGCTCATGCAGGGCGGGCATCATCCCAAGCTGACGAAGCAGTGGTATCTGGATTTGCTTTCACACGTCAAAAATAAATTTCCCAATTTTAACATCCACGGTTTTAGTCCGAGTGAGTTCATTCATTTTCGCGACGTATTCAACGAGCCGCTGGAGAAAATTATCGCGGATTTCACGGCTGCAGGTCTCGGTTCCATCCCCGGTGGCGGCGGGGAAATTCTCGTGGACCGCGTGCGCCAGCGCATCGCGCCGCTCAAGGCGATGAGCGATGAATGGCTTTCCGTGATGGACATCGCGCACGCGCAGGGACTTTATTCCAGCGCGACGATGATGTTCGGCCACGTCGAGACGGTGGAGGAAAGGATTGAGCATTTGGATCGGTTGCGCGTGCAGCAGGACAAGTCGTTAAAGCGGAAAGCGGAAAGCGAAAATTCCAAAATGGGAAATTTCACTGCGTTCATCGCGTGGACATTTCAGGCGGAACACACGAAGCTCCGCGCGCCGACCGTGGGGGCCGCCGAGTATCTGCGGATGCAGGCGCTTTCGCGAATCTATCTGGATAATTTTGAAAACGTCCAAAGCTCCTGGGTCACGCAAGGTTTGGAGATTGGTCAAGTCGCGTTGAAATACGGCGCGAATGATTTGGGCAGCATCATGATCGAGGAGAACGTCGTCTCGCAGGCCGGCACGACGTTTTGCATGACCGTGCCGGACATGCACCGGCTCATCAAAGACCTTGGCTACGAACCGCACCAGCGCGATAACTGGTATCAGTTGGTGAACTAGCGCGGCACCAAACTTCAGTAGCCGCCGACGTCAGTCGGCGCAAATTAAATTTTTCCGCAATCAAATGGCGCGAACTTACGTTCGCGGCTACGGGTTGGTTATGTTTGATCTGACCGATTTCCGTTCACGTCACCTTTCGATGCCGCCAGCGGTCAATTGCCACCGCCGCGATGATAATGCCGCCGATGACCATTTCCTGCACCCATTTCGGCCAGCCCATCTGCTGCCCGCCCGTGTAGAGAATCGTGATGGTTAGCGCGCCGATGATGGTGCCGAGAATCGAACCTTCGCCGCCCGTAAAACTCGCGCCGCCGATGATCACCGCCGCGATGACGAACAATTCATACATCACCGCCGTTGTCGGCTGGCCGATGCCGCCGATGTAGGAAAATTGCATCAGCCCCGCCACACCACAAAAAAATCCGCACGCGGTGTAGATGAATAATTTTGTGCGCCCGACGGAAACGCCGCACAGCCGCGCCGTTTCTTCATTCGAGCCGACGGCAAAAATATGCCGGCCCAGTCGCGTGTAGCGCAGCAGCAGCGAAGACACAATCACGCCACCAATTAAAATCCAAACACCAATCGGCAGAATCCACCACGGGCGATGCAAACTGGAAAGCGTCGGGTCCATGAGGTTGTTGATCCACGTTTCGTTCGGCGGATAAATGTCGCGCTCGTGGCCGATGCCTTTCGCGAGGCCGCGAATCATCCCCATCGTGCCGAGCGTCACGATGAATGGCATCAGCCGCAGCCCCACAATCATGATGCCGTTGCAAAGCCCCGCCAGCGTCGCCGCGAAAGTTCCCGCCAGCACCGCGCAGATCGGCGCGAGCGCCGGATGCAATTCCGTGAATGGATGCGGCTGTCCGTCTGGCCCGGTGATGTTCAGATTCAAAGTCGTCGCCACCACCACCACCGACAGCGCGATGAGCGAGCCTGCCGACAAATCAATGCCCGCGCCGATGATGACCATCGTCATGCCCAGCCCCGCCGTCGCATAAACGCAGCTCTGGCGTAAAATATTTTCCAGATTGCGCAACGTGTAGAATTTGCCGCCATCCACCAGCAGCGCAAAAAACGTGAACACGATGACGAGCGCCAGAAAACGCCCGAGCAGGTTCGCCCATTTTGGATTCAGCCACGGAGACTTGGTTTCAGTTTTATCGCTCATTTGAAATTATATTTTTAACCACGAAACACACGAACTACACGAAAAGTTTCACAAAAGAATCCAAGTTGTTTTCCGTGCTTCATTTCGTGTGTTTAGTGTATTTCGTGGTTCAATCATCCTGCCCGATTGCCGCCGCGAGCAATTGATGTTCATCCCACTCGCTGCGTTTGCGCGCCTCGCCGAGTTTGCCGCGCGACATCACGGCGATGCGATCACACGTTCCAAGCAGTTCGGGGATGTAACTGCTGATCATCAGCACCGCTTTGCCGCGCGCCGCGAGTTCGACAATCAACTGGTAAATCTGCGCCTTTGAGCCGACGTCAATGCCGCGCGTCGGTTCGTCCAGTAGCAGCACGTCCACGTCCGCGTGCAGCAGGCGCGCGATGGCGACCTTCTGCTGGTTGCCGCCGCTCAAGCCGCTGATGCGCTGCTCCGGCCCCTGGCACTTGATCGGAATTTTTTCAATCCACGGTTTGCACGCCGCGCGTTGACGCGAAGGCAAGACCAGTCGCATCGGACCAAGTCCGTCGAGCCGCGACAACGTCAGATTGTCCGCGATGCTCAAGCCGAGCGCGAGGCCTTCGGTCTTGCGGTCTTCGCTCACGAGGCCGACGCGTTGCGACCAGCGTTTGGCGGGCGACGCGACGCCGTCAAACGTGCCGATGCGAATCTCGCCGCTCGTCACCGAGTTCAAACCAAAAATTGCACGCATCAATTCCGTTCTGCCCGCGCCGACCAAACCGGAGATGCCCAGAACTTCGCCACGCCGCAATTGCAGCGAAGCGCCTTTCGGTTTCGACACACCGCTCAAATTTTTTACTTCGAGAATCACGTCGCCGGGCGTGCGCTGTGAGCGCGGATAGAGTTCCTCCACATTGCGCCCGACCATCAACGCGATGATTTGTGCGTTCTGCGTTTCCGTCGTGACGCCGCTGCCCACCGTTTCGCCGTCGCGCAAGACCGTGAAGCGGTCGCAGACGGCGCGGACTTCTTCAAGGAAATGCGAGATATAGACGATGGAAATATTTTTCGTCTTGAGACGGCGGATGAGCGCAAAAAGTTTTTCGATGTCCTTCGCCGTAAGTGAACTTGTCGGCTCGTCCAGCACCAGCACGCGGCAATCGAGCGCCACGGCACGCGCAATTTCCACAAGCTGCTGCTGCGCGATGGAGAGTTTGCGAATTTCAATTTCCGGCGCGATGTGTTCCAATCCGACTTCTTTCAACGCAGCGGCGGCGCGGCGTTTCATCTCCGGCCAGTTCATCAATGGCCCGCGCACCGGCTCGATGCCGAGCAAAATATTTTCCATCACGGACAAATGCGGCGCGAGCGCGAGCTCCTGATAGATCATCGCCACGCCGGACTTGCGCGCGTGCAGCGGATTGCCGGGAACATAATCCGCGCCGTCGAGAAACATTTTTCCATCGTCCGGCGGAATTGCGCCGGACAAGATTTTCATCAACGTGGATTTGCCCGCGCCATTTTCGCCGACGAGCGCCATGACTTCGCCGGGCGCGACGGACAGATCCACGCCGCGCAACGCCTTCGTCGCGCCAAAACTCCGGCGCACGCCGCGCATTTCGAGGCGGGGGGAAATAGAATTTGTGCCGGGCATGATTGACGAATTAAATAACAGACGCGCAAATCTGAAGCAACATTGCTACGTCCTGCGACCTCATGAACTGCGGCGGGAGGCGCAGCACCACGCCGTCTCCGCCCACACGATGGTTCCCGGGTTCTGTTTGATCTTCTTGCGCTCGAAAGCAGTGTCGCCGCTGCGCTCGACCACCGCCCGCCATGACGCTCACCAGTCCGGCGAGGCTTCAAAATTATTTGACACTTTTAGTTGGCGAACTCCGAAACGACCAATGGTTTTTATTTGAGTAGTTGAAACGGTTTGTTTTTGAAACCAAAGCCTTCATCGCTTTATCAGCAACAAAATCCCGATAGCCAGCGCGATGCGGTAAAGCCCGAAGGCGTTGAACGTGTGTGACTGGACGTAGCGCAGCAGCCATTTCACAGCCACGAAGGAGACGACAGCGGCGACGGCGGTGGTGAACAGTAACATTCCCCAATCTTCCTTCGGCGCACCGATGACCGGATGATTCAGTGACTTGAAAATTTTCCAACCGCCCGCCGCGAGCATCGTCGGGATGCCGACGAGGAAGGAAAATTCCGTGGCCGCCGGACGGCTCAAGCCGAGGAGCAGACAGAAAATAATTGTTGCACCCGAACGCGAAGTGCCAGGGCAGGTTCCCGCGATGAGTTGTCCGACGGCGACGGCAATGGCGATGGTCCAGGTGATTTCCGTGCCGAGCTTTTTGCCGCGCAGAAAAAATTCCACCGCGAGAAACGCCAGACCACCCACGAGCAACGCGATGGCGATGGGCGTGGAAGTGTCCGGCAGTTTGAATCCTTTTTTATCCAGCACGAAGCCGACCGCGCCGGTGATGAAGAAGGCCACGAAAATTTTTAGCAGATAATCCATCGTCTCCTTCTGCCGCCATTCAAAAATGAATTTGAAGATCCGCTGCGGAAACAGCGGCAGGACGGCGATGACCGCGCCGCATTGGATGACGATGTTGAAGAGGTCGGATTTCTCGACGTGCAGGAGATGCTCGGCGACGAGCAGGTGGCCGGTGGAAGAAACCGGGATGAATTCCGTGATGCCCTCGACGACGCCGAGGATGAGAGCGATTAACCAGTCAGGCATGAATCATTTGACCGTGAAAGCGCGGCGCGGACAAGAAGGAAAAAAATTTAACCACGAACCACGCGAAATACACGAACAAGGTTTGCTCAGTCAGCTTTCGCGTATTTCGCGTGGTTCGCGGTTTGATTTATTTCTTCCCGCCCCAAAATGTTTTCTGCTCCTCGGCGCGTTGCTTGACCTTGAGCTGGCCGAGAATCGCGTGCCAGCCAATGTAAATTTTGTGCCATTGGGTTTCGAGACTGCGCAAACTGCCTTCGCTCATCTCGCTCAAGTAACGCAGCGAGGGCGCGCTGGTGATGAGGTGATGGATTTCCTCGCGCGTGGGCGACTGGACTTCGATGCTGGCGTAGATTAATTCCAGTTCCTGCACGATGATGCTTTTGATTTCGAGAAAATGGTTGTCATCCGCCGCGCCGAATTTCTTCGCGCGCGCCTGGCCGATGAATTGGTTGAATTGTTTCCAACATTCGATGTGCGTCTCGATTTGCGTGACGAGTTGGCTGATGTCTTTGGGTGTCATAGGCGTGAGGAGTTGGGCGTCGGGAACAACGCCGTTTGCGGGAGCAGGAAAATGATGGCACCGCCGCGCAGTTCGCGGGCAGTGATGCGGAGGCTGCCAAAATGCAGGCTGACTTCCGCCAGCGGCATCTGCGCGACGCGGGCTTCGCGGAGCAGTTCCAGCACGTCGTGGCCGATGGTTTGCAGCAACTTTTTCGGAAAGCTGGTCGAGACGGTGGAGGCCACGATGTTTCCGTTGCGGTCCACCGTGATGGTGCCAGCGGGCAACTGCTGGACGCTGGGGCGTCCGCCAAATAATTTTCTTAAGAATTCCATGAGGCAACAAGTTTACGGCTTTTTTCCAGCAGGTTGTCGGCGGCGTCCGTGGGCCAGCCGATTAAAAATGCCTGGTCGCCCTGCGAGAGCATCACGATCTGGCGATCCAGATTTTGTCCGCTGATGTGCGAGAGCGGGCCAGCCTCCAGTTTTTCGCCGAGGCGACGGGCAATTTCATTCGCGCGCCGCGTCCAGTGCGCGGTGGGGACAATGGTTTGCGTGCCGATGGCTTCCGGTTCGCCCGTGCCTACCGGCGGCACGGACAAAATAAAATCCGCGCCCTCGCGCGTGAGCTGCGACAGTTTCCAGATGGTTTTGCGATGCGTGCTGCGCTCGACCGAATCCGCATCGGCAGGCTGGCTACCTTCATCCATCGCCTGCGCGGATTCGAGGAGCAAGGCATTCACGGGTTTGTGAATGGTGCGTTCGTGCTTGGGTTCCGCCGGTAGATTTTCAAACGAGCCGGATTTCCACGCGAGCAATCGTTGGAACGCCACTTCGCCGCGCGCGCCGTCGCACTCGGCATCCATTAGGTCGCCGTCCTGAATCCACAGTTTTGCCACGAGCGGGCCGCGCGTGATACGCAACACGGTGGAACTGCGCGAGAGACATTCCATCTGGATGATGTCCATGAGGCTCTTGCTCTGGATGCCGCGAAAGCCCAGGTCGTGTCCGCCTTCAGGCTGGCCGAGCAATGATTCCAGACACTCGTTGAAAAATTTTGAGTTTCGCTGCATCTCGGTCTTGAGCCAGAACAAATCCACGCCCAGCGCGTAAGCCCGCGAACGAAACTCCTCATCCTCCAGCCCGCTCAAGACCACCGTGCGCAGTTCAGGAAAGCGGCGGCGCACAATCGCGAGCATCTGCAGGCCGTCAATGCGCGGCATTTTCAAATCGCAGACGAGCAGCCGGATTTTTTCCGACTCAATGATGGCGAGCGCGCGGCGCGCGGTGGCGGCGGTCAAGACTTCCGGTTTGCTCGGCAATGTCGCGAGCAGGTCGCGACACAACAGCAACCAGTCCGAGTCGTCATCCAAGATTAAAATTTTATTCCGCGTGTCCATTCCAATTCATTGTTCCGGGTTCTAAAACTGTTTCGACTTACCGCTAACCGCGCCCCGCCGCAAATTCAAGCGATAAAACCGTTGGTTCATTCATAAGAGCAATCCGCGTTCCGGCAGCGATCTATATTTTCAGCCGGTTTTCCGCTGCAAACAGGACAATTTTTAACCGGCCAGTCTAACTGCGGGACAACTTTGGTCGCTGGCTGCCCCGTTTCATGGGTTGGCGCGGTTACTGCTAAAACGGTGCTGCCGCCATGATGGCGGCAACCAAACAGAAATGGCTAGCACGATGAAATTCAAATTCGCAGGGTTCCTCCGGGGACTCCTGCGCCACATGGACGACCAGCCCGCCGCGCGCCCTGCGGCTGCCGCCGTGCCGATGCCCACCTTCAATGCCGCGCCGGTCACGCCCTCATCCAACACGGAAATTCAACCCCGCTCGACCGCGCCCGCAGCGGCTGCGGCCAAGGCGACTGAAATCCAGATTCCCCTCGCCGCCGTCATCGCCCATCTGCCGATGGATTTGAAAGCGAAGCTCACGGCCGCGCCCACCGCCCGCCAAATGATTTCCATCGGCGTTGATACCGTAGTGGAGCAGCTTGCGTTTGGCTCCGTGAAAATCACCTTCGCCGAACTCCGCCGGCTCGCCCCCGGATTGTTCGCGAACTCCGGCGACGAATTCGACGCGCGCCAAATCGTGCTGCCGCTCCAAGAAATTTTAACGCGCCTCAACCCGTCCATCCTCGCTCGCCGCGCCGCGCAGAAAGTGGATGTGGCCGAGGAAATTTCCGGGCCGTTTGACGGACGCGGACGCGGCATCACTTTCACCACGCAGCCCCTGAAAGCTGCCGCCGCGCCGATGGTTCCCAAAGCCGCGCCCGCGCCGTCCACGCCGCCGACAGCGGTTGCGCCGCGCGCCGTGACGCCCACGACTTCGGGCGGCACAGAAATTTTCACCTTCACACCGCGTCAGACTGCGTCCGCGCCGTCAGCGCCGATTCCGTTCAATCCAAATCCGCCAATGCCCAGCAATGGCAACGGTCATTCCAATGGCCACACGAACGGAAATGGTCACGCGAATGGCAACAGCCATTCCAACGGGAGCAACAGCAATGGCCACTCGACTTTGCCGCCCTTCAAATTTACGACTGCGCCCGCCCCGGCAACGCCGGCGGCTTCCTCCTTGCCGCGACCGGAGCCGGCGCAGTCTGTGCTTTTAGTTTCGCTCGATGACCTCGCCGAAAGCTGGCCCGCAGCGTTGAGACAGGAAATCTTGCGCTCCAATTTTGCCAACGCCAGCGCGCCGCTGCCGATGGGACTGGTGGAGGCGGGATTGAAACGCGGTCGCGTGACGATGACGTGGAAAGAACTGCGCACGTTGACAAAGCCGAGTTCACCAGCCTCGCCGAATGATGAATTGTCACTGAACCTGCCCTTGAAAATCCTCGCACCGGCATTTTTTGCGGCGCAAAAACAATCCGGCGTGCCCCAGAAGAAACTCGCCGTTGCCGACGAAATCCCAAATTTATTTTATGGTTTTCCGCAGGCGGCGACGGGCGCCGTCGCGCCCGTCACACGCGTCGCCAACGCCTTGCCGAAACCGGTGGACACGAATTTTTATGTCTGGGGCGAAAACGGCGAACTACCGCAGACCGACGAGCAGACCATCCGGCAGACGACCGCGCCGGCGACTGATTTCATGACCCGCCACACGCATCCGCAGGAAGTCGTGGCGCGCGCGCTGGTGCTGCCCGGCGTGGCCGGCGCGGTCGTGGCACTCGCGGATGGTTTGCGCGTGGCGAGCCAAGTGCCGGAAACCATGAACGGCGACACGGTCGCCGCTTTCCTGCCGCAGATTTTTGAACGCGTGAACCAGAGCACCCGCGAGCTGCGGATGGGCGCGTTGAACAACGTCAGCTTCACCGTGGGCAATGTGCCGTGGAAAATTTTCCGTGTGAACTCGGTTTATTTCGCGACGTTCGGACGCGCGGGCGAGGCGTTGCCGAAAACTGAACTGGCGGGACTCGCCGCCGAACTCGATCGTAAAAACAAACTCTAAAAATTTATGGCCATCATCAATCAAGCGACCAAGGAACTTCAGGTCAAGATCGTCTATTACGGCCCCGCGATGGGCGGCAAGACGACGAACCTCGTGCAAGTCCACGACCACGTCCAGACCAACGCGGGCAACAAGGGCAAGCTCGTCTCGCTCGCGACGAGTTCTGACCGCACGTTGTTTTTCGACTTTCTGCCGATTGAGGCGATGACCATTCGCGGCTTCAAAACGAAGTTCCAGCTTTACACCGTTCCCGGCCAGGTGATTTACAACACCACGCGCCAGCTCGTGCTGCGCGGCGTGGATGGCATTGTGTTCGTCGCGGATTCGCAATACGAAAAGATGCCGGAGAACATTGAGAGCTTTCAAAATCTTTTGGACAACCTCGCGTCGCAGAAATTGAACCTCGCGGAGATTCCTTACGTCATTCAATACAACAAGCGCGACCTGCCGAACGCCGCGCCGGTGCAATACATGGATTACCTCCTCAACAACCGCGAAGTGCAGGTGCCGTCGTTCGAGGCCACCGCGCACAAATGTGAAGGCGTCTTCGAGAGCCTCAACATGATCACGCGGATGTTGCTCCAGAAATACATCAACCAATCCGTCCCGCAATACGCCTGACCATCATGGCTACGCTCCCCCAACTTATCGAGGAGGACATCTGCGTGGTGGCCGCCGCGCTGACGGAATTTCTCGGCCAGTCCTCCGCCACGGCGGCGCTGGTGGTGGACAAGGGCGGCTTCCTCATCGCCAACCAAGGCGATGCGGGCGATGTGGATTTCACCACGCTCGCGGCGCTCGCGAGCGGCGCGTTCATGGCGAACCAGACGATTGCCGGTCTCGTCGGCGAAAAAAATTTCAGCAGCACGCTCCAGCAGGGCGAGACGTTCAGTTTGTTCGTGACGGAAATTGACGAACACTGCCTGCTCCTTGCGCTGTTCAAATCGAAGACTGGTGCAGGTTTGGTTAAGTATTACAGCGGCAATTGCACCAGCCTCATCGCCCAGCAACTCGTCGCCGCCGAAGAACGGAATCCGGGAAATGGATTCGATTTATCCGCGCTGAACCTCGCGGAGCCGCAGGCACTGTTTCGTAAAAAAGCCTGAAGAATTTTTATGGATGCCAACCTTGCCAACGAATTTAACGCGCTGCTGCAAAAATTGCTCGCCACCCATGCCGATGCCTCGGATGTGCTGCTGGTGGTCGGCAAGCCGCCGCAGGTCGAAGTCCACGGCGTGCTGGAAGCGCCGGAGATTGGCGAAGGAATTTTGAGCGGCGAGCGCGTGGAAAAATTTGCGCGCGGCATCATCAACGGCCACGTCAAACTTCAGCAAGATTTCGCCAGCACCGGCGCTTGCGATTGCAGCTACGCGCTCGCGGACACCTGCCGTTTCCGCATGAACGTCTACAAGCAGAACGGCCAGCACGCGCTGGTCATGCGCCGCCTCTCGTCACAGGTCCCCACGCTGGATTCACTCGGCCTGCCGCCCGCCTTCAAAAATCTAATCGGCGAAAAAAACGGCCTCGTCTTCGTTACCGGCGGCACGGGCAACGGCAAGACCACCACGCTCGCGGCCTTGCTCCACGAAATCAACGCGACCAGCAAGGTTCACGTCGTCACGCTGGAAGATCCGATTGAATTTCTCCATCCGCAGTTGAAGTCCACCTTCAGCCAGCGCGAATTGGGCCGCGACTTTTTTAGCTTCCCCGACGGTCTGCGCTCCGCGTTGCGCCAAGCGCCGAAAGTAATTCTCGTCGGTGAAATCCGCGACCGCGAGACGATGGAGATTGCGCTCACCGCCGGTGAGACCGGCCATCTGGTTATGACTACCATGCACACGAACAGCGCGGACCAGACCATCCATCGCATCCTCGGTTTTTTCGGCAAGGACGAGGAGCAACTTGTGCGCGAACGGCTCGCCGGTTCGTTGCGCTACATCGTCGGCC
This sequence comes from Limisphaerales bacterium, assembly GCA_031411455.1. Taxonomy (GTDB): domain Bacteria; phylum Verrucomicrobiota; class Verrucomicrobiia; order Limisphaerales; family UBA11358; genus UBA11358. The sequence continues at coordinate 2,505 of JANOBC010000072.1, read as the reverse complement.
AGCGGCTCGTGCCTAAAAAAGGCGGTGGCCGCCACCTCGTCACCGAACTCATGGGCAGCAGCCTGCGCACACGCGAGGCGATTGAGCTGGGTGAAAACGAAAACCGCCGCCTGCATGAAATCATCGAAGCTGGCGTCACCGGCGGCTGGCATAGCTTTGAGCAGTCCTTGCTGAAAGCTTACGAAAACGATCTCATCACTGAACAGACCGCCATGGCTTACAGTATCAACAAAGCGACGATGCGTCAGCGGCTGGACATTTCCAACGGCCGTCAGGCGCAGCGCCCCGTTCGATCCGCGCCCGGCATCAAGATGATGGTAGTGGGAGCGGCGGAAATGCTTCCCGCCCCGCCCATGATTCCCTCCGTGCCCGAACCTGTCATCAAGCCCGAGCCGCGTCCCGGCCTTCTCAAAGGGGTTTTGAACAGCCTGATGTAATCGTCGCCTCGTTCAGCCCGGCGTGGTTTCGGATTGACGATTCGCCTTCCGCAAATCACCTTTAGCCGCTCGGGTTTTTCGATGAAGACGATTCTTTTTCTCTGCACCGGCAACGTTTGCCGCAGTCCAATGGCCGAAGGGCTTTTCCGCCACGCCAGCAAAGGGCGCGGCGAATTCCGCATCCTTTCCGCCGGTCTCGGCGCGGTGGACGGCCAGCCGCCCACGCATCATTCCGTCACGGCGATGAAGGAGATCGGCATTGATATTTCCCGCCAGCAAAGCAACGCGCTCACCACGGACATGGTGCGCTCGGCGGACTTGATTCTCGGCATGACCCACAGCCATGTGGACACCGTGATGCTGTTGTATCCGCGGGCGGCGGAAAAAACTTTCCTCCTCCGCGAATTCGACGACACGCTGGAGCCTTATGAGAAAGATATCAGCGACCCCATCGGCAGCGGTTATGAAACCTACGTCGAATGCCGCGACCAGATCGAGCAAGGCATTGTCACCCTCTTAAAATTTATGGAACAACATAATTTCCTTTCCAAGACGCAAAATGAAGCCTCGGCCCAGCCCGTGAAATTCGCCATCGGCGCGGATCATGGTGGCTACGAGCTGAAAGAAATTCTCAAGGCGCACCTTCGCAGCCTCGGCTTGAGCATCGCGGATCACGGCACGGCCTCGCAGGAGTCGTGCGATTATCCCGACTACGCGCTGGCCGTCGCCAAGTCCGTCGCTGCGGGTCACGCGGAACTCGGCCTGCTCGTCTGCACCACGGGCATCGGCGTCAGCATCACGGCGAATAAAGTCGGCGGCATTCGCGCCGCCCTCGTCACCGATGTCGCGACCGCCGCCATCACGCGCCAGCACAACGACGCTAACATCCTCTGCCTCGCCGGAAAAAACACCGCGCCCGACCTCGCCAAGAAAATTCTCGACGCGTTTCTCGGCGCGAAGTTTGAAGGCGGACGCCACGAACGGCGCGTTCTCAAAATGGATTCAAAATTCGCGCCCGCGAATCTGCGCCTCGCCAATGTTGATCCGGACATTGCCGGTTTTATTGAACACGAACGCAAACGCCAGCAGGAAAACATTGAGCTGATTGCCTCTGAAAATTTCACCAGCCCCGCCATCATGGAAGCGCAAGGCTCCGTGCTGACGAACAAATACGCCGAAGGTTATCCCAAGAAACGCTGGTATGGCGGCTGCGAATTCGTGGACAGCATCGAGCAACTGGCGATTGACCGCGCGAAAAAACTTTTCGGTGCCGAACACGCCAACGTTCAACCGCACTCCGGCTCCGGCGCGAACATGGCCGTGTATTTCGCGTTTCTCAAACCCGGCGACAAGATGCTCACGATGGATTTGAGCCACGGCGGTCACTTGACGCACGGCAACAAGGCGAATTTCTCCGGCAAGTTTTTTGAGATCGTCCATTACGGCGTCGGCAAGCATTCCGAGCGCATTGATTATGAGCAAATCGCCGCGATGGCGCGCGAACACAGGCCCAAGATGATCACCATCGGCGCGAGTGCGTATCCGCGCATCATTGATTTCAAACGCATGGGCGAGATCGCGCGCGAGGTCGGTGCGTATCTGCTGGCGGACATCGCACACATCGCCGGCATGGTCGCCGCCGGAGTGCATCCGAGTCCGATTGAGCACGCAGACTTTGTGACGACTACCACGCACAAAACACTTCGCGGTCCGCGCGGGGGCTTGATTCTCTGCAAGGAAAAATACGCGAAGGAAATTGATTCAAATATTTTTCCTGGCATCCAAGGCGGCCCGCTTGAACATGTCATCGCGGCCAAGGCGGTTTGCTTCCACGAAGCGCTGCAACCGTCGTTCAAAGATTATCAGTCGCAGCTCGTGAAGAACGCCGCCGCCCTCGCCGCTGGCATGACCCGCAACGGCTACCGCCTCGTCAGCGGCGGCACGGACAATCATTTGATGCTCGTGGATGTCGGCGCGAAAGGCATCACCGGCAAGGACTGCCAGATCGCGTTGGACGAAGCCGGTATCACCACGAACAAAAATACCATCCCGAACGAAACACGCTCGC
>JANOBC010000071.1:0-12571 GCA_031411455.1 Limisphaerales bacterium | reverse complement strand
CCCTCGGGGGAGGAGAGGGAGGAAAATCCAGCCGCCGGTTTGAAGCCAGCTTGGATGCGCCAGTCATCCAAAGTTTTTCCATCGCGGTCGCGCAATGCAGCGGCGCGTTCGAGCGACAACACGCCGCCCAGCAAACGACTGCCAAGGCAGCCGATGCCAAAACGTGTCGGCTCTTCGGAGGTGAAAATGATTAATTCGATGGAACGATGGGGCTGAAAGCCTGCGGCTTGCAGCGCGCGAATCGCCTCAATCGCGCCGAGCACACCCACGACGCCGTCGTATTTGCCAGCGTTGGGAATCGCGTCAATGTGTGAACCCGTGGCGACGGCAGGCAAATTTTTATCCGCACCTTCCCAGCGCGCGAAAATGTTTCCAACCGCGTCTTCTCGGAGAGTCAGTCCGGCTTCGCGGCAGAGATTTTTTACGAACGCACGCCCGCGCAAATCCGCTTCCGAAAATAAAACCCGCGTGACGACGGGCGGCGTGGCTTCGGTGATCAGCGAGAGTTCATCAAGCTCGCGCTGCAACCGTTGCTTATCTACCACGAGGAGATTCATGGGGCAGTTCAGCGGCTCGGTTTCTGGGTCAGCCGATTTAAGCGAGCGATTTCTGCCAGAGCCTTTTTTAACTCGCTCGAATGATGCCGCAATTCAAGCTGTGTCATCACGTGCCGCGCGAGGACCCGCAGCGCTTTTTTTTGATCGGCCGTCAGTGTGCGGGAAACTTTGTCCAACACGCACAACGTGCCCAAGGCATGTCCGCTGGGAGAAATCAAAGGGGCACCGGAATAAAAACGAATTTTCGGGCCGGCCATGACGAGCGGATTTTTTTTGAAACGCTTGTCTTTCGTCGCATCGGGGACGATAAATAATTCCTTCTGCAAAATGGCGTGGGCGCAAATGGAAATATCTCGGTTGGTTTCCCGGATGCTGATACCGCGCTTGGATTTGAACCACTGCCGTTCTTCGTCAACCAACGAAATCAACGCCACCGGCGCGCCACAAATCAGGCGGGCCAGATCGGCAAGTTCGTCAAAAACTTCTTCTGGCAGGGTGTCGAGCACGTCGTATTGCCAAAGCACCTTGATGCGTTTGGCTTCATTTTTTGGCAGCGGAGCTTTCATAAAAAAGTTTTACAGCGGCGAGCGGTTCACGTCTTTGTAATAAATGTAGCTGGATTTCGCTTTGCCTTGCGCGATAAACCACTGCGGGCAATAGCTGCCCATCCAGATGATGTCACCCGCCGCAACTTTATAGCGTTCCGCGCCGAGACGATAAATCCCCTGCCCCGCGAGCATCAGCAGGCCGTGCTCCATGATGTGCGTCTCGACGAACGGCAGCGTCGCGCCGGGGTCGTAAGTAAAAATATTCACGGCCAGGTCGAACGATGGATGGTCGGGCAGCAAGACTTGCAGTCGCGCGTCTTCGTGACCGAGGAATGGCTTGCCTTCGATGGCGTTGGCGTGGCCGACGAGGACGCCGGGAGTTTTTTCACCCGCCAGCGGCTCGAATTTTTTCTGGAATACAATCAACTTCGTGCCTTTGCTAGCGCCGGAAAAAATGAACTTTGTTTTCGGCGGCAGGAACAGATAACTGCCCGCGATCAACTCTTGTTTTTTGCCGTTCGCCTGCGCGACACATTCGCCGGTCTGGACATAATAAAAATGTTCGAGCGCGCCGGTGTTGCCGCTGCCGGTGCTGGTTTCTTCCAGCGTGATGGTCAACTGCGCGAAGCGCGGGCCGGCCATCACGGGCGCGATGTGTATGATGACGACGCAATTTTTCCAGCCGGGCAGCACACTCGGCACGAAGCCATCGGACGTGATGAGCGCGTAGTTACGTTTGACCACGGTGCGCGTGAAACCAGTTTTATTTGGCATATTATTTTTGCGGCGTGATGAGTTTGCCGCCGGCTTGGGCGGTGATTTTGCCGTCCTGATAAATCGTCTTGCCGCGCAAAATAGTCCGAACGACGCGTCCGGTCAACACGCGGCCAAGATAGGGACTTTGCGGATGGCGATAAAGCAAATCCTCCTTGGCGACGGCAAAAGTCTGCTTCAAATCCACGAGCGCGAGGTCGGCGTCGAAGCCAGCGGCAATTTTTCCTTTGTTCGGAAGTTTGAAACGGTCGGCGACGTTGGTGGAAAGCAGATTGGCGATGAACGGAATTGGCACGCCGCGATTCACGCGGCCTTCCGTCAACATCAAAGGCAACGTGTGTTGCACGCCGGAAATGCCACCCCAGACTTTGAAGAAGTTGTAATTGCGTTTCATGTCCGGCGGCGACGGAGAATGATCCGAGCCGATGGTTTTGACAAAACCATTTTCGAGATAGCGCCACAAAACATCTTGCGCCGATTTCGTGCGCAACGGCGGCGCGCATTTGGCGACCGCGCCGATTTTTTCGACGTCATCTTCGGTGAGCGCAAGATAGTGCGGACACGTTTCGGCGGTGACATCCACGCCCTGCCCTTGCGCGCTGGCGATGAGCGCCACGCCTGCGCCGCTGCTGACATGGACGATGTGCAGCGCGCACTTCGTTTCACGCGACATCTCGATGGCGCGGTGAATCGCCTCCAGCTCCGCGTGAATCGGGCGCGAGTCGAGATAGTCGCGCACAGAATATTTATCCTCCGCCAACGCCTTGGCCGCCAAGCGCGCGGTGATGGCGTCGCTCTCGGCGTGGACGGCGACGAGTTTGCCCAGCTTGGCGCAAAGCTTCATGCCTTCTTTCAATGTGGCGTTATCCACGCAGTCGAAGTCGTCAATGCCGCTGTTCGACATGAACGCCTTGAATCCAATCACGCCGCGACGCGCAAGGAATTCTAATTGGTCAAAGTTGCCGGGGACAAGTCCGCCCCAAAGCGCGAAGTCGGTCAAAGATTTATCTTCGGCAGCGTGGAGTTTTTCATCGAAGCTGCGCGTGTCGCACGTCGGCGGATGCGCGTTGAGCGGCATATCGAAGAACATTGTGCCGCCGCCCGCCGCGAGTGCGTGTGAGCCGGTCTCGATACCTTCCCAATCCGCGCGGCCCGGTTCGTTGAAGTGGACGTGCGAATCTATAACGCCCGGAAAAATGTGCAGGCCGGTTGCGTCAATTTCCTCGCGCGCCGAGCCGCCGCCGATGGAAACAATTTTTCCTTCGGCAACGCCGAGGTCGGCAGTCTGCTCGCCAGCGGGCGTGATGAGCGTTCCGCCGCGGATGATCAAATCAAAATCAGGCATGATGCAAAGCGAGAGTGTGGACGAAATCCGCGAGCACGCCAATAGCCGGTGCGACATCGGTGATTTTCACCGACTCAGCGGGATTGTGGCTGATGCCGCCTTTGCAGCGAACGAATAGCATCGCGACGGGACAAATTTCCGAAAGCGCGACGGCGTCGTGGCCTGCGCCGCTGGATAATTTCAAAACTTTCAGGCCGCGCTGCGCAACGCATCTGGAGAAAATTCGCGTCAAATTTTTATCACACGGCACGGCGGCGGCCTGCTGCACGGGCGTCCAAGTCAATTTAAGTCCACGTTGTTTGGCGATGGCTTTTGCCTTGGCTTGCAAGGCGCGAACGACTGCAAGGCGGCGGGAATCATTCTGGTCGCGCACATCCAGCGTCAGCATGACGTGGCCCGGAATCACATTGCTCGCGCCATGCGCCACGGTGAGTTTTCCAACAGTGCCAACGCTTTCAGCGCGGGCCGTGGCGATGGATTCAACTGCGAGAATAAATTCCGCCGCGCCAACCAGCGCATCCTGCCGGCTTTTCATCGGGACGGTTCCGGCGTGACCGGCGACACCGTGAAATTCAACCTGCAACCGGCTTTGCCCGGCGATGGCAGTCACGACACCGACGGACAAATTATTTTGCTCCAGCACTGGGCCTTGCTCGATGTGGACTTCAGCATAGCCGAGGAATTCATTTTTCTTCCGACGCGCATTGACGATTTGTTTTTCCTCGAGGTGCACCAAATCGGCGGCGGTCAAAGTTCCAGCCAGCGCACGGCTACCGAGATACGTCGTGTGATAACGCACGCCTTCCTCGTCACTGAAGCCAACGACTTCCAGATTAAACGGCAACGTCACGCCGCGTTCACCGAGCAGTTGCACGGCGGCGATGGCGGTGAGGACGCCGAGCGGGCCATCGTATTTGCCGGCGTTGCGGACGGTGTCGAGGTGCGATCCGAGCAGAAAAGTTTTCGCGCCGCGCTTCTTGGATTCCCAGCGACCGAGCAGATTGAACGCGGCATCTTCGCGCACTTGCAACCCGACCTCGCGCATCCAGATGCCGACAAGTTTGTTCGCGCGACGCATGGCGGGCGAAGCGAAGGTGCGCGTGAGTTGGCCCGGCTCCTCGGAAATTTTTCCAAGCGCATCGCAACGCTGCATGACAAGTTGGGCAAGCGAGTGACTCATTTGGATTTTATTTTAACCACGAGACACACGAACCGCGCGAAAACGGGACGAAATAAAATCTTTTCGTGTCGTTCGTGAATTTCGCGGTTCATCAGCTTCCACGATACGTCGAGTAGCTCCACGGCGAGCAGAGCAGTGGCACATGGTAGCTCGCACCCGCATCGACGAGGCCGAAGCGCACGGGAACTTTGTCGAGGAAACGGATTTTCGGCAGGTTCGCGGACTTGGCGGCAAAATAATCACCTACGAAGAAAATGATTTCGTATTGACCCGCCTGCATTTCATCGGGGCCGAGCAACGGCGTTTCGGTGCGGCCATCGGCGTTGGTCTTGGCGGTGACGACGAGCGTGCGGTCCTCGCCGTCGAGCGACCAGAGTTCAATCCGCATCCCCGCCGCCGGGCAACCGTGCGCGGTGTCGAGGACGTGCGTGCTTAATTTGGCGGGCATAAATCAGGCCTTGCGGATCAACTTCGCCGCGAACCAGCCGACCAGCACCAGCGCGGACAAAATCTGCCACGCGTGCGGCGAGCTGTAGGTGCCGGAGTAGTGGTTGCTGATCATGATGAAGACCACGGGGAGGACGATGAACGTGTTGTGCTTCGAGCGGGCCTTGGCGCGCGCGCCTTCGTCGAGATTGACCGGCGTGCCGGCCTTGAGGGCGGCGACCATGCGGCGCTGCGCGGGCAGGATGCGCATCCAGACGTTCGCTGCCATGATGGTTCCCATCATCGCGCCAAGCTGCATGTAAGCACCGCGACCGGAAAAATATTTGCAGGAGAAATATGCTGACAGCACGACGAGAGCGTAGCAGATGGCGATGCCGAGCCATTCACTCTTGCAAAATTTCCAAAGCAAATCGTAAAGCACCCACGCGCCCAGAATCATGCCGAGGCTCAAACCGATGGATGCGTTCAAACTTAACGGCGCGTCTTCAAACGGCACGAGCAAGCGTCCGCGATAATACATCAAGATGAAGAGCAGGATGCCGGAAATCCAGGTGATGCCCGCCTCCCATTTGAACCAGTGCAGCGCCTGCGCCTGAAGTTTGGGATTTTTTTCCTTCTCGACGAGGTAAAAACCACCGCTGTGCACCATCCAGACGAGCTTCTCGGGATTTTTGTCGTCGGGATTTTTTTTGGCGCGTTCTTCCAACTCGGTGAAGCGTCCGTCCAGCCAGGTGAAATAATACGTCGCGCCCACCCACATGATGCCCGCAAAAACGTGCGCCCAGCGGATGGCCAGTTCAATCCACCAATGAAGGTCGTTGCTCATAGAAAAATAATCTCCTAATAAATCCGTGCCTGAAATTGAACAAACGCCGCCGCGCGGGCAAGCATAATTCTCAAGCGTCCGGGGCGATCAGATCGCCCAGCCGCAGGTGAGCAATCTTGAAAATCTCGCCCAGCGCGGTTTGAATTTCTTCCGCGTGGGAATTTTGCAGCCGCAGTTGAAAGCCCGCGAGAATGGCCGCTTTTTTATTCAGCCGCGCGCAGATGACGAACGGGAAACCAAATTTTTTCTGATACGCCGCGTTGTTCTTTTGGAAGAGCGCGACTTCATCCGGCGAAAGTTGATCCAGCCCGGCACTGGCTTGTTCGCCGGTGGATTCTTTCGTGAGCGCGCCGGCGAGCGCAAGTTTGCCCACGAGGTCAGGATGAGCGTGAATCAGGGCGAGCTGTTTTTCGGTGGCGGAATTTTTCACCGTCGCGCAGAGGGCAGTGTGCAGAAGCTCGATGTTGGCGAACGGCTTTTGCGCCCACGTCGCGGCGGCAATCCACGGGGAGTGTTCAAACACTGGGCCGATGACGCGGACGAAATCCGCGAGTGGGAGCCGGTTGATTTCCGTCAGCGTATGCTTGGCGTTCACGCGCCAAGGCTAGACCAGGACAAAAATTTTGCAAATGCCGTTCTGTCGGCGGTAGAAAATAGTCCGCCCTTTAATTATTTGATCTCAATTTTTTGGGGTCGTGGAATCATTTCAAAAGGCGGGTCGCGCGAAGGCCGCGAAGGTGGCGAACGAGCAAAGACATCCCTGATTTTTCCTTCGCCGAATTCGCGAGCTTCGCGCGACATTTTTCAAAATAGACCACGACTCTTTTTTGACACCGTCCAGCACGGCGTCGGTGGGTGCGATGGTGATGGCGCCTTTAGTATTCGCGACGAGTTGCAAAAACGGCGGTCGCGGCGAGGTCGCGGCGAATCCGCGGACTGACTGACACGAATTTTATTTTTCAAATAAAAAAGCCGAGGTGATTAAACCTCGGCTTTTGTTTTGAAACTGTTTTCTACCAGCGGAAGTGCGCGAAGGCTTTGTTCGCCTGCGCCATCTTATGAACTTCGTCGCGTTTGCGGATGGCGTTACCCTGGCCTTGGTAGGCTTCGAGGATTTCCGCCGCGAGCGCGGCTTTCATCGTCACGCCTTTTTTGGCATCCGCAAAATCCACGATCCAGCGGAGCGCGAGCGCGTTCTGGCGTTCGACGGGAATTTCCAGTGGCACCTGATACGTCGCACCACCAACACGACGGGCTTTCGTCTCAATGCGGGGCTTAGCGTTGTCCACCGCGCGCTGCAGAATTTCGATCGGGTTGCTCGCCGGATTTTTTTCGGAGATGGTATCGAACGCCGCATACACAATGCGCTGCGCCGTGCTCTTCTTGCCGGAAAACATCACGGTGTTAACGAGGCGGGCGACCAGCGTGTTCTGGTATTTGCCGTCCTTGGCCAGTGGCCGTTTGGTTGCTGAATGTCTGCGTGACATGATTTATTATTCGTTAAAAAGTTTTACTTGGCTGCCGCAGCGGCTTTTTCCTTGGGTTTCTTGACGCCGTATTTGGAACGGCTGACGCGGCGTTTTTCAACACCGGCGGCATCTAGCGTGCCGCGCACGATGTGATAACGCACACCGGGCAAATCCTTCACCTTGCCACCGCGAATCAAGACGATGCTGTGTTCCTGCAAGTTGTGGCCCTCGTCCGGGATGTAGGCGATGACTTCGTGGCCGTTCGTCAGGCGAACCTTGGCCACTTTGCGCATGGCGGAGTTCGGCTTCTTCGGCGTTCGGGTCATCACCTGAATGCACACACCACGACGAAAGGGCGAGCCTTCCAAAGCGGGCGACTTGGACTTGTAGTTGACTTTAGTGCGGCCCTTGCGGACCAGTTGGTTGATTGTCGGCATTTGCTTAAAAATTTGCGGTAAAACTTACCGTTTTTGGTTTAGGAGAAACGGGATGCAGAAGTTAAATAATGCCTCCGCCCGTTGCAACCCTATTTTCTAAATTATTTGGTTCAAGCTGATTTTAACAGCGGACGCCCGGTTTTTGCCGAACGCCCGCCGGTGAAATTCTCGTTTAGGCGAGCAGCGGATTCTCCGCCTCTTCCATGACCTCTTCGGGTTCCGGTTCTTCCGGCATATCCACGAGCGGCTTGAGCGTGACCTTGCGGTGACGGTCGAAGCCCGTGCCAGCGGGAATGATGTGACCCATGATGACGTTTTCCTTAAAGCCACGGAGGCTGTCAATCTTGGAACGCGTGGCGGCTTCGGTGAGCACGCGGGTCGTGTCTTGGAACGACGCGGCACTCAAGAAGCTGTCGGTTTCGAGCGACGCCTTCGTGATGCCGAGCAGCACGGGCGCGGCTTCCGCTGGCTTGCCGCCCTTTTTCTCGACGGCTTCGTTTTCGGCTTCGAACTCGAGCTTGTCCACCTGTTCGCCCCAGAGGAATTGCGTGTCGCCGGTTTCGGTGACGCGAATTTTCCGCAACATCTGGCGCACGATGATTTCGATGTGCTTGTCGTTGATCGTCACGCCTTGCAGACGATAAACTTCCTGCACTTCGCTGACCAAATGTTCCTGCAATTCCTGGGGTCCGCAGACGTCCAGAATTTCGTGCGGATCCATCGGGCCTTCGGTGAGCTGCTGACCTTTTTTGACGAGGTCGCCCTTGAAGACGATGACGTGCTTGCCGATCGGAATGAGATGTTCCTCTTCCAATTGCGTGACGGGGTCTTTGATGAGGACGCAGCGTTTGCCGCGCACGCTCGGACCGAAGTCCGCGATGCCGTCAATCTTGGAGATTTCCGACGCGTCTTTCGGACGGCGGGCTTCAAACAATTCCGCCACGCGCGGGAGACCGCCCGTAATGTCACGGGTCTTGGCCTGTTTGCGCGGCGTCTTGGCGAGCAAGGTGCCGGGAACAATCTTGTCAGTCTCGTTGACAACGATGTGCGCACCGGAGGGAATCGGATAATTCGCCACGACCTCGCCCTTGTCATCGCTGATGATGATCTGCGGATGCAAATCTTCCTTGTGGTCTATGATGACCATCGCTTCTTCGCCGGTGGCTTCGTCCACTTCCTGTTTCATCGTCACCCCTTCGATGATGTCATGGAATTTAACTTTGCCCGCTTTCTCGGAAAGAATCGGCATATTGTGCGGATCCCACTGGACGAGCGTTTCGCCCTTCTTGAGCTTGTCACCGTCTTTGACGGAGATAATCGCGCCAATGACGATGTTATGGTTTTCCAATTCGCGGCCGTCGTCGGCGAGAATTGAAATGGAACCATTCTTGTTGAGAACGATGTTGTTGCCGTCTTCGAGTTCGACGACGCGGAGTTCGTTGTAACGAACGAGACCGTCGTGCTTCGGCTTGATGATCGGCTGCTTGAACACGCCGGACGCGACACCGCCCGTATGGAACGTGCGCATGGTGAGCTGCGTGCCGGGTTCGCCGATGGACTGCGCGGCGATGATGCCGACCGCTTCACCGAGCTTGACCAACGCGCCGGTCGCGAGGTTACGTCCGTAGCAGCGCTGGCAGATGCCATGTTTGCTTTCGCAAGTGAGCACCGAGCGGATGCGTAGGCGATCAACGCCCGCGCTGTCAATCGTCTTGGCTTTGACTTCATCAATCTCTTCATTGGACTTGATGAGGAATTCTTTCGGGCTGGTCGGGTTGACCATGTCGTCGCAGGCGAAACGGCCCACGAGGCGTTCGGAAATTTTGACGACTTCGTCTTCGCCTTCAAACACGGCGGAAACCCAGATGCCGTTCGTCGTGCCGCAATCAGCTTCTTGGATGATCACGTCTTGAGAAACGTCCACCAGCTTGCGCGTCATGTAACCGGAATCGGCGGTCTTGAGCGCCGTATCTGCGAGACCTTTGCGAGCGCCGTGCGTCGAGATGAAATATTCCAAGACGGACAGACCTTCGCGGAAGTTCGCGAGAATCGGCTTCTCGATGATTTCGCCGCTGGGCTTGGCCATCAAACCGCGGAGACCCGCGAGCTGACGAACCTGCTGCTTGTTACCGCGAGCGCCGGAATCAACCATCAAGTAAACCGGGTTGTATTCTTTCTTGCCCTGGTTCGCCTTGAGCGTGTCAAACATCACGCCGGAAATCTTGTCCGTGCAATGCGTCCACACGTCCACGATCTTGTTGTAACGTTCGCCAGAGGTGATGACACCTTTGCGATACTGTTTCTCAACTTCCTTGATGAGCTTGTGCGCGCCTTCGATTTCCTCGTCGCGTTCCTTCGGCACGATCATATCGTCAATGCCGATGGACACGCCGGACTTCGTCGCTTCGCGGAAACCGATTTCTTTGAGCTTGTCCAACATGACCACGGTTGCGTCGTGACCGGCGTTCTTGTAGCACTTCCAAATCAAATCACCGAGATCGGATTTCTTCACCGGCTTGTTGTGGAAGCCGAGTTCGTTCGGCCAGATTTCGCTGAACAACACGCGGCCCACGGTCGTGATGATGACTTTCTCCGTGGCGGTGCCGAACGCGGTCGCCTTGCCTAAATCAGGATTCGCGAGACGGATGCGGTCGTGCGTTTTCACGCCGTCGTCGCTGTGTGCGTAAATGACTTCTTCCTTCGAGCCGAAGAGCGGCAACGAATTCGTGTCGTGCGGCATCGCCTTGCGCGGTTCCGCCGTGACGTAATAGCAACCGAGCGTGATGTCCTGCGTCGGCGTGATGATCGGCTTGCCGGAGGAAGGCGAGAAGATGTTGTTCGTCGCCATCATGAGGAGACGAGCTTCCATCTGCGCTTCCACGGAGAGCGGAACGTGAACGGCCATTTGATCGCCGTCGAAGTCCGCGTTATACGCTGTGCAGACGAGCGGATGAATGCGAATCGCTTCGCCTTCAATCAGCATTGGCTCGAACGCCTGGACGGATAAACGGTGCAACGTCGGCGCGCGGTTGAGCAGCACCGGATGCCCCTTCGTCACTTCTTCCAAAACATCCCACACTTCACGCGTCTGGCGCTCGATCATTTTCTTCGCGCTGCGAACAGTGTGAACGTAGCCCAGCTCTTTCAAGCGGCGGATGATGAATGGCTCGAACAAAACAAGCGCCATCTTCTTCGGCAGACCGCACTGGTTCAATTTCAGTTCCGGTCCGATCACGAGGACCGAGCTGCCTGAATAATCCACGCGTTTGCCGAGCAAGTTCTGACGGAAACGTCCGCCCTTGCCCTTGAGCATATCGCTCAAAGATTTCAGCGAGCGATTGCCCGCGCCGGTGACTGGACGACCGTGACGACCGTTGTCGAACAACGCGTCCACGGCTTCCTGCAACATGCGCTTCTCGTTGCGGATGATCACTTCCGGCGTCTTGAGCGAGAGCAACGTGCGGAGACGGTTGTTGCGATTGATGACGCGGCGATAAAGATCGTTCAAGTCAGACGTCGCAAAACGTCCGCCTTCGAGCGGAACCAACGGACGCAAGTCCGGCGGAATCACCGGCAGCACCGTGAGAATCATCCATTCCGGACGGCTCTTCGATGATGCGAGACCTTGCAACAGCTTGATGCGCTTCGCCAATTTTTTACGAATCTGTTTGCTCTTGGTTTCCGTCATCGCGATGGCGAGTTCGTCCGCCTGCTTGGCGAGGTCCACTCGTTCCAATGCTTCGCGGACACCTTCAGCGCCCATCTTGGCGACGAACGCTTCCGCGCCGTAAGTTTCGCGCGCTTCGCGGAGTTCCACTTCCGTGAGCAACGAGTTCGCCTTGAGCGGCGTCGTGCCGGGATCAACGACGAGATAATCTTCGTAGTAAATGACGCGTTCCAAATGGCGCGCGGTCATGTCTAGCGCCAGACCGATGCGCGAGGGCATGCACTTGAAGAACCAGATATGCTGCACCGGCACGGCGAGTTCGATGTGGCCCATGCGTTCACGGCGAACGCGGGACAACGTCACTTCCACGCCGCAACGATCGCAGACGATGCCGCGATGTTTGATGCGCTTATACTTGCCGCAGGAACATTCCCAGTCCTTCACAGGACCGAAGATGCGTTCGCAGAAAAGGCCGCCCTTTTCCGGCTTGAACGTGCGGTAGTTAATTGTTTCGGGATTCTTGACTTCACCCTTGGACCACGAGCGGATTGCGTCAGGGGACGCGAGCGTGATGCCGACGTAGTCAACTTGGTTGACCTTGTCGAGGCCGAGGATTTCGCGGGCGTTTTCTTTGGAGCTGCTCATACGATTTTAATTCAGCAAAGTTTCGTTTCAGGATTCGCTTGACGTCAGTGCGGCCACGGCAGCTTGCTGCGCGTTGTCGCTGTTGGCGTGTTCAATCGGGTTGGAGTAACCAACCTTCACGTCGAGACCGAGCGATTGCATTTCCTTGACGAGCACGTTGAAGGATTCCGGGATGCCGGCCTCCAGCGAGTTATCGCCCTTGACGATGCTTTCGTAGATGCGTGTGCGGCCTTGAACATCGTCGGACTTGACGGTGAGCAACTCCTGCAACGTGTAGGCGGCGCCGTAGGCTTCCATCGCCCACACTTCCATTTCGCCGAAGCGCTGGCCGCCGTATTGCGCCTTGCCGCCCAGCGGTTGCTGGGTGACGAGCGAATAAGGTCCAACCGCGCGGGCGTGAATCTTGTCCGCGACCAAGTGACCGAGCTTCATCATGTAGATGTAGCCGACGACAATTTCCTGATCGAACTGTTCGCCGGTGCGTCCATCAATCAAATGCGCCTTGGCGTGTTCTGGCAGACCAGCCTGCTTGAGGTAGCCGCGAATGTCTTTTTCCTTCATGCCGTCAAACACCGGCGTGGCGAACTTCATGCCGAGCAGCTTGGCCGCCCAGCCCAAGTGCGTTTCGAGCACCTGGCCGACGTTCATGCGCGAAGGCACGCCCAGCGGGTTCAAC
>JANOBC010000070.1:0-9340 GCA_031411455.1 Limisphaerales bacterium | reverse complement strand
GCGACGGGCGACAAGTGGAGCAAAATCATCGTCCGCAAAAACGGCACGACGCTCAAAGAACTCACGCCTGACCGCATGAGTCAGATGCTCCAAGACCACGGCATGAATGTCGCCGCGCTGTTGCCGAACCAGTGCCACGTCATTTTCGACTTGAACGACGATTTGAACGCCGTTCTGCCGTTGAATGCGACACGCCCATCAAAGTCTTGCTCAGCGATCAGAACGCCCGGAGCGGGCCTTGGCGAGCAAGAATTGGTTCACCAGTTCGACGAGGGCAGTGGAGTCCGTTTGCTTCATAGCATTGGGGTGGGGGTTACTGTGGTTAGCTAGCGGGGGAAATTGTGGCGTGGACACGAAACCGCCCGGACTATGCGCGCTCGCCAAAATTTGAAGTTGGCGACTAATCTCCGCGAGCGCGTTCCAAACCTGAAAGCTCGCCGTCGGGGTGACAGGTAGAGCGTCAGGTTGCGTTGGAACAGTTTTACGCAATGCCTGAAAAACACTGGTCGGAGCGACAGGAATCGAACCTGCGACGTCTTGGTCCCAAACCAAGTGCTCTACCAGGCTGAGCTACGCTCCGATGAGTAAGACGAAATGCCTGAAAACTAGATCGTCGGGGTTTATTCTGCCCGTTCCCGCTTGAAGGGCAACGCAATTATTTTTGAATTTTCACTTCGCCAGCCTATTTCTCAATGCACGCGTAGGCATTGTGGTTGTGGATGCTCTCAAAATTTTCTGCCTCGACCTTATACCACGTCACCCGCTTGTCGGCGTTCAACTTCAGCGCCACGTTGCGCACGAGGTCTTCGACGAACACCGGGTTTTCATACGCACGTTCGGTCACGGCTTTTTCATCCTGCCGCTTGAGCAGCGCGTAGAGTTCGGAGCTGGCGGACTTCTCAATCATCGCCACGACGTCCTCAATCCATACAACTTTGTTGGAGCGCAACGCCACGGTCACTTCGCCGCGCTGATTGTGCGCGCCGTATTTGGCTATCGCCTTGGAGCAGGGGCAGAGCGTGGTCACGTTTGCTTTTACGGTCAGCACGAAGTCAATTTCCTTGCCGCACGCCGCTGCATCGAATCGCGCGATGTAATCCATCAGGCTCTCGCGTTTGGAGACCGGCGAGGTCTTGGACATGAAATACGGAAACTCAATCTCCAGATGCGATGTGGCGGATTTTAATTTTTGCTGCAACGACTGGAGGATGTCCGCGATGTTCTCGACATGAATGAGGTTGCCGTGGGCATTCAGCACTTCCACGAAACGGCTCATGTGCGTGCCTTTGAATTCCTTGGGTAAATCCACAAACATCCCGATGGTCGCCACGGTGTTCTGCACGCTACGCGCCTTGTCGTGAACTTGAATTGGAAAGCGCAGTCCGCGCACACCCACTTTATCAATGCGCAATTCGCGGTGGTCACGTTCGCTTTGCTTGTCGTCCAATTTTAATGCCGCTTTTTTTCCGGTTCGAGACATGGCCGCAGTTTAACATCATTCGCGCGTTTGGCAAAAATGTTCGCTTGAAAAGCCTTGGCCATCTGCCAAGTTTTGTTCCCGCATGAAAAACAAGGCTTGCATCACTCTGCTCGTGGTCGCGCTGGTTCATTTCCATTCCGCCGCCGCTGAAACTTTCCGCGTCGCCGCTTACAACGTCGAAAATTATCTCGACGCGCCGACCGAGACGCGCCACTTCACCAAGGCCGCCGATGCCAAGGCCAAAATCCGCGAGAGCATCAAGGCGATCAATCCCGACGTGCTGGCGCTTGAAGAGATGGGCAGCACCAACGCCCTGCTCGAACTCCGCGACTCGCTCAAGGGCGAGGGTTGCGATTTTCCGTTCTGGGAACACATCCAAGCCTATGACGACAGCATCCACGTCGCCGTCTTGAGCAAGTTGCCGATTGTTGCGCGGCATCCGCACACGAATGAAAACTTCCTGCTTGATGGGAAACGCTTTCAGGTGAAGCGCGGTTTTTCTGAGGTGGAAATTCAGGCCGCGACGAATTTCACCTTTACCCTCATCGGCGCGCATTTGAAATCCAAGCTCGCCTCGGCCAGCGCGGATGAAGGGGCGCAGCGGTTGGAAGAAGCGAAAATTTTGCGCGGCTTCATTGACGCCCGGCTCGCGGCGAATCCCGAGGCCCGGCTCATCGTCCTTGGTGATTTCAACGATGTGAAAAGTTCCGCCTCCACCAAGGCCATCATGGGCAGCGGCAAGAACCGGCTCTTCGATACGCGCCCCGCCGAGCGCAACGGCGACAACCTGCCCAATTCCAATCCGCGCTATGACCCCAGCAACGTGACGTGGACGCACTACTATGGGACCGAGGATAGTTTTTCTCGTATTGACTATATTCTCATAAGCCCAGCCATGAAAAGGTTTTGGCTGCCAAATGAAACCTACATACCGACTATTCCCAATTGGGGCGTTGGTTCTGACCACCGACCAATTGTGGCGACATTTACAACAGACAACTAAACGAGTCTTAAGAATTTCCAGTTTGAAGACCAGCTTGGCTGGCTCCTGCTGAAGGTGAAGTTCACGGTCAAGCCCGCCGCGGAACGTCCAGCGAGTTCAAAGCCGCCGCTGCTGAGCTGAGGGCTGCTGCATTCCCTTGGAGTTCTTCAGCGGGGACGCGCGGCCGGAACTTATTTCATCGAAGTCTCCCCCAGTTGCCGATTGAAACCCAGGCTCATCAAACACTTGCGGAGCAGGGGATGACAAAAGAATTTCCGGCATGGCGAAAGGTTTGTGCGAAGTAGGGAGATTCAAGGGAATCTAAACCCACACGTTTGGCACCAATGGAATCAATGGCCTGTTCCAAACGAACCAGCACCTTCGCCAAAACCGCCAGCCCCGCCAAATGGGCCTCCAACTGTTAAGAGGCCAAATATTATTATTGAAGGCAACAATGTAATTATGTTACCCCCATCCATGAGATTTATGCGTCACCTCTTTTTGGTATATGTTTTTATAATTGCCGCTGTTGTTTCGATGGGCTGCGGGAAAATTGACAACAAAAATATTGATCAAATGACCATTGCCGAACTTCAGTCGGCTGCCGCACGCGGAAACACTGCTGCAATGGTTGAGGTGGCCTCGCATTATTACCGTGAATCCAACTATCTGGATGCCGTTGAATGGTATCAAAAGGCAGCAAATTTGGGAGATGCCTTTGCCCAATTCAGAATGGGATTTCACTATTACCTCCCGAAGGGGGTGAAGCAAGATTATGCAGTTGCTTTCAAGTGGTTCAGTAAAGCGGCACAGGCAGGCAGGCCAGAGGCTCAAACATTATTGGCTGAAATGTATTATCATGGTCGAGGTGTTGCGAAAGATGAGCAACAAGCATTTGTTTGGTATTCAAAGGCAGCAAATCAAAATGAGCCTGCTGCACAGACTGCTTTGGGAACGTTCTACAAACTGGGTATCGGCGTTGGAACAAATCTGGCTCAAGCAGTCAATTGGTATGAAAAGGCTGCCAATAATGGCAATCACAAGGCACAACTTCATCTCGGCGACATGTATCTTCATGGAGAAGGCATTGATAAAAATGAGGAGCAAGCTGCTTACTGGTATAAAAAGTCTGCCTTGCAGGGAAATCCAGAAGCACAGATGCAACTGGGTTTTTATTATGCCTTCCGGAATGAACTGGAAGAATCCTACAAATGGCTAATCCTCTCTAAAATGAAGGATTTGGATTTATTCGAAGTTGCCATGGAAACACTGCAACAAAAGAGTGTGGCATTCACCAGCCAGCAGATGAAATCTGGTGAAGAATTGGCAAAACAATTTTGCCAAACAAATCATGAGTGAACGTAAAGGGTCATAAAGGGGTGTTCGGCGGGGGCGTTAGACACAATTCTGGGTATTGGTGTTTCCGCCTCACCCATCCAGCCCGTCGCCCACAGTCCAAGCATGATGGTTGCTGTGATTTTTTTGGACGTGTCTAACTGAAACTACTTTGGAAAGGAAGATTCCTATTCGCGCATTGATTATCTGCTCATCAGCCCGGCGATGAAGAAATTCTGGCTGGCCAATGAGACTTACATTCCCACGGTTCCCAACTGGGGCGTCGGTTCAGATCATCGGCCCATCACCGCCGCTTTCTCAACGAAATAAAATTGTCCGTTGCACTTCCGCCGCCACGGATTAAATTTCCATAACATGAAAACGAATGTCGTTCTGAAAATTTTTCTCGGCGTCGCGCTGCTCATCATCGCCGGCTGCGCGACCAGTCGCGTGGACTGGAACACGCGGGTGGGAAATTACAACTTTGACCAGGCGGTGATTGAACTTGGCCCGCCGGACAAGCAGGCGAAGCTTTCGGATGGCAAAATCGTGGCAGAATGGGTTTCGCGCCACAGCGGCGGCCCGAGCGTATCGGTCGGCACCGGTTTTTACGGCGGCTATCCCGGCAGCGTGGGCATGGTGCATACTTACAATCAGCCGGATTATTACGAGAGCAAGCTGCTGCTGACTTTCTCCACCAACAGCGTGCTGGAGAAGTGGTCGCGGAAATAATTTCCGCGACCGGTTTATTTTTTAAGCAGGTTGTTCAAACCATTCTTCAGCTTGTCCGTGTTTTCGTTGACGGCCTTGGTCGCCGTCTCGCTTGAACCCTTGATGAGATTGTCTGCTGTCTTGCCCATGATTTCCTTGGCGCGGCTGCCCACGGTGGCGATGGCAACGGTGATGACCTCGGACAAAATTTTCTGCGTGAGGTCGGCGGCGTTGATGCCATCCGGGCCGGTGCCGAGGTTGCTGAAATGGATGTCGGGGATGGTGACGGAGAACGGCTCGCCTTCCAAGCCGACGATGTGGGCGGTGACTTTCACGCCGCTGACGACGAGGTCGTCCACTTGAAGTTTTTTAGCGGCCTTGGCTTCGGTGGTTTTGGCGGGCTCGCTGTTGCCAGCCTTGGTGGTGCCACCGGCGACGGAGTTCACGCTGTCCAAAATGGTCTGGAGATTATTTTTGCCGAAAGGATTTCCCTCCAGCGTGATCTCCGGGGAACGGATCTCGATGGAGTGGACAATCACCTTGTCTTTTAGCACCGAACTGGGCAAGACGCTGACCGCGGCCTTGCCGATGCTGATAGCGAAATCTGATTTGTAACCGGGCGGATTGCCGATGACAAAACCTTTGATGCCCGCCGAACCGGACAGCGCGGAGATGCTTACGCCAGCAACCTTCACGCTCGTCTGGGTGATTGGCGGCGCGACGGTTTCAATGCCCGTCTTCACAATCTGGTCGAGATGAAGACCGACGAAAACCACGGCGGCGATGCCGAGAACCACGGCAAGGAGGACGAGGATGAGAATAATTTTTTTCAATTTTTTCATAAGGGTAAAAATAAAAACCAAGTCGAAACCGCCGGGAAAATTATTTTGCGATGAGCGCGCGAATGGCGTCGGACAATTCCTGCAACTGATACGGCTTGGCGAGAAAGCGGTCCGGCTTTGCGGGCGCGTCAAAGAAAACGTGTTCGTCCACCGTGCCACTGACGAGGATGATTTTCTGGGCGGGATGAAGGCGGCGACATTCGCGGACGAGGTCCATGCCCGTCATGCGCCCCATCGCGTAGTCGGTGATCACCAAATCGGGGCGGGCGAGGATAAATTCTTTAAGCGCCATCTCTGGGTCGCGAAAGGTGCGGACTTCGCAGCCCAGCGGCGCAATGATGACCGCCGCGAGTTCCAGCAGCATCGGTTCGTCGTCCACGACGAAAACAGTGGGTTTGGCGGCGGTTGGTTTCATGGCCCAAAATCAGCGGGGCTGAAATTAGCACTGCCCCTCGGCACGCAGCAAGCCTCATTTGCCATCACCAATTTGGATTGGAAAAAGGCATTGCCTTCGCCGCGCGCTTCGTCAATTCTTGTCGTGGCAAAACCCGCCACCCCCCTCGGAACTGCTGCATGAAAAAGAAACCGGCATCCACACCCAAAAAAACGACCTCGTCCAAGCTCGCGACGAAGCGCCAGCCGCTTCTCAAAGCGGCGGTTGAAGCCGCGAAAAAAATTATCAAATCGCGGCGCACTAAAAAACCCGCCACGCCGGAAACGGAAGTGGACGCCACCACCGTCGTCCGCCGCAGCTACCCGCGCCCAAAAAAGACCGACGTGCCACCCATCTTGCTCGAAGGCGACGCGCCGGCCAGCGTGGTCGCCAGTGGCCCGGGCCAAAAATACTCTCTCGGCGCCGCCGCCCCCGCGCAGAAATTTTCCGGCGGCGAACTCCCGGAAGCTTACGGCACCAAAAAATTATTTCTCACCGCGCGCGATCCGCACTGGCTCTACGCCCACTGGGATCTCACCCGCGAACAGCAGCACGAGTTCAATTCCGAATCCACCGACGGCCACCTCATCCTCCGCATCTACGCCAACAAGGTTGAAGGCCATCCGCTTTACGAAATTCACGTCCACCCGGAATCACGCCATTGGTTCGCGCACGTCGAACGCGCCGGCCATTCCTATTCCGCCGAGTTGGGCTACTACTCTGGCCTCGGCAAATGGATGCGCGTCGGCATTTCCAGCGCCACCATCACGCCGCCCGATGCCGCGTCGAAAGAAGACGCCGCCGAGTTTGCCACCATCCCGTTTGAAATTCCCTTCGCACGCCTCATTCAAATCATTGAGGACGCCGTGCAAAATAATACCCCGCTCGCACAGGCCATCGAAGAACTTCGCCGCCATGGTCATCCCGATTTGCCGAAGTTAAGCGCCATCGCCGCCGTCGCCGCGCCGCCGCCGTTTGGAAATTTTCCCGCCGCCGCCGTCGCCGCGCCCGGGCCGACGCGCGCTTGGACGCCGCAGCAGGAGCAGGCGCTCGCCCAGATCATCAACATTGACCAGTCCCGCCGCATCTGGATGGGCTCGCTGGAAATCACCGAACTCATCCGCCGCCGCCTCGCCCAGGATGTCGCTTCGCCCACGACGGCGTTTGGAATTTCCAGTCCGGGAATTGCCTCCAGCCCCACCAGTCCCTTCGGCGTCGCGAGCGCGAGCGCGGAAGCCTCAAAAGGTTTTTGGTTCAACGTCAACGCCGAACTCATCATCTACGGCGCGACCGAACCCGGCGCGAAAGTCACGCTCGGCGGCCACGAAATCAAACTGCGTTCCGACGGCACGTTCAGCTACCGCTTCGCGCTGCCGGATGGGAAATACGATTTGCCCGCCGTCGCGGTTTCTGCGAGCGGCGATGATGCGCGCGCGGCGGATTTGAAATTCATCCGCGAGACGCAATACCTCGGCGATGTCGGTGCCACCCCGCAAGACCCATCGCTCAAGACACCGTTACCAGACAACGTCTGAACTGTTTTCCAGCATGGAACCGTCTGAACGAGGCCCGTTAAATTTAGTGCGCATCATTGGCGTCATGCTGGTGGTCGTCACCATTCTTGAACTGGGTTTGTATTGGGCCGAGTGCGCGTATCACAAGCCATCGCCACTCAAGGTTGAACTGATCCCCTGCCTCTGGAAATTGATTTATGCGCTCTTCGGTTTCGTGGTGTTGTTCAAGGCGCGCGCCATCGCCGAATGGGTTTCTGACCAGCTCGACCTGTAGTTTATCCGGGTATGCAAGGCCATCTCTCCATCATCCTCCACGCGCACCTTCCCTTCGTGCGGCATCCTGAGCACGAAAAATTCCTCGAGGAAAGCTGGTTCTTCGAAGCCATCACCGAAACCTATCTGCCGCTCGTGCAGATTTTGGAGAACTGGCGGCGCGATGACATCCACGCTCCCATCACCCTCTCACTCTCGCCCACGCTCTGCGCGATGCTTGGCGACGAACTTCTCCGCGCCCGTTACGAACGCCACCTGAACGGCCTCATCAACCTCGCGGAAAAAGAAATCCACCGCACCCACTGGGATCGCGCCTACCGCGAACTCGCGTGGATGTATCACCACAAACTTTCCCTCGCGCGCGAGACGTGGCGTTTTTACAGCGGCAACCTCATCATCGCCTTCAAGCAGTTTCAGGATGAAAGCCGGATGGAAATCATCACCACCGCCGCCACGCACGGACTGCTGCCGTTGATGAACAGCCATCCGCCGTCTGTCCGCGCGCAGATTTTGACAGCGCGTGACCACTACCGGAGTTGTTTCGGACGCGATCCGCGCGGCATCTGGCTGCCAGAATGTGCCTACGCCGCCGGCGTGGAAAAATATTTGCAGGAGGCGAACATCCGCTGGTTCACCCTCGACACGCACGGCTTGCTCCACGCCGAACCGCGCCCACGCTACGGCTCATTCGCACCCATCTTCACGCCCAATGGCGTCGCTGTGTTTGGCCGCGACTTCGATTCTTCGCGCCAAGTCTGGAGCAAGCACGAAGGTTATCCCGGCGACCCGCGCTATCGCGATTTCTACCGCGACGTCGGCTTTGATCTGGATTTTGATTATGTCAGATCGTATTTGCCTTCGCCGGAAAATCGCGGTTTTACCGGCCTAAAATATTTCCGCATCACCGGCGGTTACGGGCCGAAGGAAATCTATCAGCGCGACCACGCGCTCGCCGCCGCCAGCGAACACGCCGCGCACTTTCTTGCCGAACGCGTCGCGCAAGTGCAGGCCGCTGCCGCCATCATTGACCGTCCGCCCATCGTCGTCGCGCCGTATGACGCGGAACTGTTCGGGCATTGGTGGTATGAAGGGCCGGAGTTTCTGGATTTTCTCGCGCGTAAATTGTTTCAGGAGCAGAAGGTCGTGGAGATGATCACGCCCGGCGAATACCTGCATCGTCAGCCCACGAACCAGATCGCCACCCCCGGCGCTTCGAGCTGGGGCGAGGAAGGTTACTGGCGCGTGTGGCTCAACGAAACGAACGAATGGATTTATCCGCACCTGCAGATCGCGCAGGAACGGATGAGCAAGCTCGCCAAAAAGTTTTCCAAGAAATCCACCGTCTTGCAGAAACGCGCGCTCAAGCAGGCCGCGCGCGAACTGCTCCTCGCGCAGGCGAGCGACTGGCCGTTCATCCTGCGCGCCGGGACGAGTCCCGACTACGCTCGGCGCCGCGTGAAAGACCATCTCCTCCGCTTCATCGCCCTGAACGAAATGCTCACGCTCACCCGTGTGGATGAGCCGTGGCTTGCCGAAATCGAATCGCGCGACAATCTGTTTCCCGACGTGGAGTGGAGTTATTGGAAGTGAGCGACACCCGCCGCAAGTTGTAGTCGCGGAGCGACGGATGGAAATTAGCCAGCTCGGTCATGCGTTCCTGCGCGATCTGCAGATGCGGATAAATCCACTCGTTCGTCTCGTTGAGCCACACGCGCCAGTAGCCTTCCTCACCCCAGCTCGACGCACCAGGCGTGGCGACCTGGTTGGTCG
>JANOBC010000069.1:0-5427 GCA_031411455.1 Limisphaerales bacterium | reverse complement strand
GTCCTCTGCCGCTTTGGCCACGCCAGCTTCACTGTGAGAAAGCGGCAGAGGACTGCCGCACTCCAAGACGCTGTCGCGCCACAGCGAATACCACAACCTGCACTGCCGGAAAAATTTTCATTCGCTTAAAAAACTTCACGGCCTTTGCCAAGAACGGAAGAAACGAAAACCACTAGCGCTGTTGGTGAAATTCATTGTCGTGCTGGTTGCGACATTCGTTGCCCGCGCGGTCCACGTCAGCAGATTGGTGGAAGCCTCGATGACATTCGTTGTGCCGACAGTCAGATTCGTGACGGTGAAACGAAACGCGCCGTTCGGCAGCAGCCGGGGCAAAATTAATTCGGCACGCACCGGCGGCGGCGGCGCGGCGTTCACCGTGATTGTGCCGGTCATGCTGGAGATGAGCGAGTCGCGATACGGATAGACGCCCGGCGTGTCGAACGACAGCGTCGCCGTCTCGTCGGTGTCCAGAACGCCGGTGGTGAACAGCCCCGTGGTGCTGGTGGCGTCGTGGAAAAAGAAATCGTCATTGTTCACCCACGTCACCGTGTCGCCCGCCGTGACGACGAGCGAGCTGGGTGAAAACGTCCAGCCAGAAGTCATGTGAACGAGATGATCCGCCGCGCGGCAATTGAAGACGAGCAAGCCGGTGAGGAAAATTTTTGAAACCAGACGGAAATGGATTTTCATGATTCTGCCCTGACGCTACTGCGCGCGGTGGGCGGCGGCAAGGAATGTTCGGTGGTTAGTAAAAATGCGCGCGCCCGTTCGCAGCAAAACGGTTTGCCCCGGTGTGCCGGTTATGTTTAAGCTCGCGTTCGTCATGGAGCCAACCAGCATCGTCATTGCTCATCACACTCTTGTCCCGGACATCGCCACCTGTATCATCGCGGCTTGGGTGGTGGCGGTGGTGTCGCAAATCGCGAAGCAGCCGTTGCTCCTCGCGTATCTCGTCGCCGGATTCGTCATCGGCCCGAACTGCCTCGGCTGGGTTCACGACAAAGATTCCATCGCCACGATTTCTGAGATCGGTTTGTCGCTCTTGCTTTTCATGATCGGGCTGGAGATTGATTTGAAAAAAATGTTGAGCGCTGGTCGCACCATCACGCTCACGGCGGGCACGCAAATTCTCGGCTGCCTGCTGCTCGGCTGGCTGGCGTTTGGCTTTCTCGGCCCGGCGAAAGGGAATCTCGAATCCCTCTATCTCGCCGTCGCCGCCGCGATGAGCAGCACGGTCATCATCGTGAAAGTGCTTTACGACAAACGCGAACTCGAAACCCTCGCCGGTCGCGTGACGCTGGGCGTGCTGGTCTTGCAGGACGTGGCCACGATTCTTTTCCTCGCGCTCCAGCCGAACCTGAAACATCCCACGGCCAACGTGATGCTGCTCGCCGTGTGGCACGTCATCCTGCTCATAGTGGTGGCGTTGGTGGCGAGTCGGTTCGTGCTGCCGCACGTTTTCCGATTCATCGCGCGCCAGCCGGAACTTGTCCTCGTCGGCGCGCTCGCGTGGTGCTTTGCCATGGCGGGCTTCGCGGATTATTTGAAGCTCTCGACGGCGATGGGTGCGCTGATCGCGGGCGTGATGTTGAGCACGTTTCCCTACACGCTGGACGTGGCGGCGAAGGTCACGAGCCTGCGCGATTTTTTTGTGACGCTGTTCTTCGTCGGCCTCGGCATGATCATTCCCGTGCCGACGGTGTCGGTGTTGTTGTGGACTTTATTTGTGTGCCTCGTCCTCATCGTCACCCGGCTCGCGACGGTTTTTCCGCTGTTGTATTCGATGAAGCAGGGCTATCGCGTGAGCCTGCTGCCCGCGATCAATCTTTGCCAGATGAGCGAACTCTCGCTCGTGGTGCTTACGCTCGGCAAGGCCAGCGGCGATGTCTCGGACAACATTATCGGCATCGCGGCATTTTCGTTCGCGTTTCTGGCCGTCGGTTCCACCTACGCCATCATCGGCAATGAAACATTGCTACGCAAAGCCACGCAGCTTTTTAAAAAACTAAAACTCCACGACCTCGACCACACCGCGTTTCTTTCCCGCAGCGAAACCAAATCGCGCCGCATCTGTCTGCTGGGATTTTCATGGACGGCCAGTTCGCTGCTCGCGGAAATTGAGCGCAATCGGCCCGAACTCATTCCCGAAATCTGCGTGATTGATTTCAATCCCGTCGTCCACGAGAAGCTGAAAGCGAAAAAAGTTTTTGCCGTCTATGGCGACATCACCGCGCGCGACGTGCTGCACCACGCCGGAGTTTCGCACGCGGAAGTGGTCATCTGCTCGCTGCCCAACATGGTGCTGAAGGGCGCGGACAACTTGAAAATCCTCCGCCAGCTCCGCGAGCTGAATCCGCACGGAAAAATCGTTGTCCACGCCGAACTGCTCTCGGACGTTCCGGCGCTTTACGGAGCCGGTGCGAATTACGTCACCGTGCCGCGCCTGCTCGAGGCCGCCGACCTGTTGCGCGTGATTGATGCCGCCGAGAAGAATTCGCTGACCCACAAGCGCGGCGAGCAGGAAATGCTTTTGAAGGAACGTGGCGAGGTGATTCCGTAAGCCTGCTTGGAACTTGTTGCAATTTGGAAGCGCGGTGGCAGTCTGAATCAAGAAATTCATGAAGCGAATTTTTCTAGCGCTCCTGTTGTTTTGTTTGCCGCTGGCAGCCTTGGCCGATGGCATGGTGCTTCCAACCATCGCATTTCCAGCAAAAGTCACGATTCCCGACCAGCGCGCGCTCATCCATTTTACCAACGGCACGGAACGGCTGGTGATTGAAACACGGTTCAACGGTGCTGGAACCAACTTCGCGTGGGTGGTTCCGTTCCCAAGTCAGCCGGTCATTGAAGAGGCGACCACGGGATTGTTCCCGACGTTGGAATATCTTTTTCGCCCCGAAATCGTCCACGACGTTCCGCGTTACTACATCAGAATCCTGGTTTTGCTCGGATTGATTTACTTGCTCTGGCGTGCATCACAATCAGTCTGGAACGCCTTTGTAGCTGCCGTTTTTATTCTGCTGCTTTTGGTTCTCGCGGGTTTGTTGCTTCCAGCGCTTGCCGCCGCCAAGACAAAAGGCATGAGTTCGGCAACTTTGGCTGAATCCGTGTCTGTCCTTGACCGCAAGCTCGTCGGCATTTTTGAAACAGCGACGATCGCTTCGCATGATTCGAGGGCGCTGGAAAACTGGCTGCGCGACAATGGATTTGCCATCGCCCCTGATGCCAAGCCTGTGATTGATGATTACATCAAAGACGGCTGGGTGTTCGTCGCCGCAAAAGTCCGTCGCGACGACGCCAAACCCGACACCAGCACCCCCCATCCGCTCTCGTTCACGTTCAAAACGGACAAGCCGGTTTATCCAATGCGCTTGACCGGTCTGAACAGCCAGTCGTTGAGTGTTGATCTTTATGTTTTTGGCAACGCCCGCGTCACCGCCCCGCATTTCAAAATTGAAAGCTGCCTGCGCATTGTTCACCCATTGCTTTATCAATGGGTCGGCGGTTCGACAGTGGCCACCAAACTCACGGCGACACTTTCACCCGACGATATGCGCAAGGATGTCTGGATTAACGGTTCACCATTTGTCACTGAACACAAAAACCGGCTGTTCAGCCGACACGGAGCGCTGACCACGGCATTGAATTTTGGTGCAGAATTTTTTGCCGTCGGTCTGGTGATCGTTTTTATTTTGCGATTCTTCAATGACACGCACAAAACAAAATCCGCCCGTCGCGTCGGGATTGTCACCCTCATTAGCATTGCGTTGGTCGGGCTGGTTTACCTGTGCCTGCCGAAAATTGAGGTGAAATTGACAAGGGGTTGGCCGCACAATGAATGGAAGATGAGTCAGTTTGCCATTCTCATAGCGCTTCAAGATTTTGAGTGGAAGACGACTGCCGAAGTCCGAACGGGCCTTGAAAATTTAATTTCAAGTCCAACCAACGCCCTGAATTATGGCCTGAAGAATTGGAACAACGCATTTCTTGGTGACCGAATTCGCGAGGAAGATTCGCCCGGGAATTATCTGTTACGGGAAACCAACAATCAGTTGCAACTTATCTTTTTCAATGACGATGGCGGCGAGGAAGTCTCTCTTGTCGGTGATTTGAAAGCTCAACACTAAACTTTGGTCGCGGGGCAAAAAATCTCGACCACAGGCCGTTCTACTGGCATCAAGTCTGTCTGTGAATTTACAAGCCGCACTCAAATCCGCCGTGAAGGCCGCGCGCGCCGCCGGAAAAATCATGCGCGCCAACTGGCACAAGCCCAAGCGTGTGAACTCCGCCGAAGCCCACGACATCAAACTGGAACTCGACGTGCAATGCCAGGCGCTCATCGAAAAAATTCTCGCCGCCGCGTTCCCGCAGATTCCCGTGCTGGGGGAGGAAGGCTCCACCGGCGATGTTACCGCCGAATACCGTTGGGTCATTGATCCGATTGACGGCACGGTGAATTATTTTTTTGGGATGCCACACGCCTGCGTTTCCATCGCGCTGCAAGCTAGAAGTCCAAAGACCAATGTCCAAAGTTCAAAGTCGGCTTCGCACGAATCCGTCGTCGGCGTCATCTGCGATCCATTCACCGATGAATTGTGGACGACCACCAAAGGCCAGCCCACGCGATTGAATGGAAAAATTGTCCGCGTCAGCAATCGCTCGCAGCTCAACGACTGCATCATTGCGATGGGTTTCTCCAAGAGCCGCGACAATCTGAAAAAGAGTCTGCCGCACCTCATCCGCATTTCCAAGCAGGCCAAAAAAATCCGCATCATGGGCAGCGCCGCGCTAGAACTCGCCTACGTCGCCAGCGGACGGCTCGACGCCTACATCGAACGCACCATCAATCTTTGGGATGTAGCCGCTGGAAGTTTGCTCGTGGAAAACGCGGGCGGAGAATTCTACACGCTGCCCGGCCCGAACGGAAAACTGCGGATGTGCGCCGACAATGGCAAGCTGCGGAAGAAACTTCAGATTGGTAGTTTGCTGAAATAAATTCTGGCTATTGGATTTTTCGCCTACTCCTGCGGGCTATTTTCTATCGCCACTCCGTGGCTGAAAAAACTTCTTCAATTTTTCCAGCGCCTGCGCGCGATGGCTTAATTTATTTTTAACGTCCTCGCCCAGTTCGGCGAAGGATTGCGTGAAACCTTCCGGCACAAACAGCGGGTCGTAGCCAAAACCACCGCCACCGCTCGCTGTCAGTTGAATCCGCCCTTCGCAAGCGCCGTCGAAAACTTGCGCTTCAAACTCGTCCGCAAAACAAACTGTCGATGCGCTTTCAGTTTTTTCGTAAGACACCGGCACGAGCGCGAGGACGCACCGGAATCTGCCGGTGCATTTTTCCGGCGGCACATCTTTGAGCAGGCGCAGGAGTTTAGCGTTGTTGTCCGCGTCCTTGGAATTTTCAGTGGGACTCGCGGGCGG
>JANOBC010000068.1:0-1996 GCA_031411455.1 Limisphaerales bacterium | reverse complement strand
ATTTGAACATTCGTTTCTACAACCTAAAGACAGCACAGAGACCAAAACCAGCGCATTCAGTATCGCGAAGTTTGAGATAAATCTGTGTTTCATCTGTGAAAATCTGTGGCTCAAATCGTCTTCACCGCATCCGCCAGTGATTTTACGAACGCGCCGACTTTGGCGACGAGTTCTGATGATTTGCCGTGCTCGGCGATCTGGTTCACGATGGCGCTGCCGACCACGCAGGCGTCGCCTTCCTTCGCGACGGCTTTGGCCTGGTCGGGATTGGAAATGCCGAAGCCGATGGCGATGGGCAGGTTCGTGTGCGAACGCAGCTTGGCGATCTGCGTGGAAAGATTCGAGGCGATGCTTGTTTGCATACCGGTGACGCCTTCGCGGGAAATATAATAGATGAAGCCCGCGCCGCGCTTGACGATGAGTTCCATGCGTTCTTCTGGCGTCGTGGGCGCGACGAGGTAAATATGGCAGAGGCCGGCCTTCGTCATCAGCGCTTCGTAATTATCCGACTCCTCCGGCGGCAAATCCAAGACGAGCAAACCATCCACGCCCGCCTGCGCGCAGTCGGTGATGAATTTTTCCAAGCCGACTTTGTGGATGAGGTTGAAATAAATGTAGAGCACCAGCGGAATCTGCGAGTCCTTGCGGACGGCCACTATTGTCTCAAGCAGTTTGGGCGGGGTCGTCCCTGATTCCAGACCACGTTGCGCGGCGAGCTGGTTCACCAGACCATCGGCCAGCGGATCGCTAAACGGCACGCCAAGTTCGAGAATGTCCACGCCGGATTTGTCGAACGCGAGCGCGAGGTCATGCGTGGCTTGCAGGTGTGGATCGCCCGCGCCGATGTAAACGACGAGACCTTTTTTACCGGCGGCTTTGAGCTGCGCGAATTTCGCGACGATGCGGTTCATGTGCGGTCAAGTTTCACGTTTCAGGTTTCGCGTTTCAAGCGGCAAGTTTTTCCATAGCAGGGCAGGGGAAATACCTGCATCGTGTCTGAATTGTCGGGAAAATTGAATTGCAATCCAACAGACGCATGGCATCTTGTGCGGCCTTAAGTGTCGGGGCGTAGCGTAGTCTGGCTAGCGCGCTTGTTTCGGGTACAAGAGGTCGGGAGTTCGAATCTCCCCGCCCCGACCAATTTTCAAAGTTTTTTTACTTCCGTCCGCGTTTTCAAAATTCTTTTTTTCGCCATTTTGACGTAAGCCGCGCTCTGCTCAATGCCCAGCCAGCGGCGTCCGAGCCGCTTCGCCATCACCGCCGTCGTGCCGGAGCCAAGGAACGGATCGAGCACCAAATCGCCCGCGTCGGATGATGAGAGAATGATGCGTTCGATCAGCTTTTCCGGTTTCTGCGCGGGATGGCCGCACTTCTCGTGGTGGTTGCCTTTGAGACTGGGGATGCGCCACAAGTTCGTCGCAAATTTTCCGGCGGCGAGATGTCGTTCGCGCTCGGCGCGGTTTTTGTAACGCGGGTCGCGCAAATATTCCTGAATCGTTTTTGCGTCGTAAGGTTCGCGCACGGCGGACTTGTTGAATTTTGGCCGCGCCGATTTTCGCAGTGCGAGAATCATTTCCGTAGCGGGCGTAAAACTGTCGCGGCGCACGTTGTAGCCGACGGCGCGATCCCAAGTGATGAGGTCATGAAACTGCCAGCGGCGCGTGGCCTCGGACATGAGGTGAAGAAAGACGTGTTCGCGCTTGCCGAGTTGGCCGAAGCAATAGAGCAATCCGTTCTCGCGCAGCACGCGCATCGCCTCGGTGAGCCAGGCAAGCGACCATTCTAAAAATTCTTCCGACGTGCGCCATTGCCGGTCCCAGCGGCGGCCCAGCACTTGAAAATACGGCGGGTCGGCGATGATGAGTTGGGCGGATTCAGATTCCAACCGCCGTAGCGCAGCCAGTGCTTCACTTTTGAAAACACGGTTCGTTCTCATATTGATTTACCGGCGTCAGGGTTCAACTGCGATGTCACGGAATTGTTTTTCCAGCCCGGC
>JANOBC010000067.1:0-9319 GCA_031411455.1 Limisphaerales bacterium | reverse complement strand
AAACAACTTCACCAGCGCGGCATCCGTGGTGACGAGCCGACATTGCAATCGCCGCGCCAACGCCAAGTATTCGGCATCGTAGGAAGACACTTTGGGAGTTTCGCCCAGAATGGACAGCACCTCCGCGTCGTTCACTTCGTGGATGGTTACGGACATGACCGCCGCCTGCGCGGCTTGGATCAAGAAATCCTCGGTCTCGCCTTTGAGGAGCATTTTCCTCGCGACGCTGCGGAATTCGCTGCGGAAAAGCGCCGGGGCGTGCCAGATGGAATCTTTTCTCCGCACGGCGACGGCGGCCGCATGAAAATCATCTTGGGAAAGAATAAACGCGGAAATGATGCTATTGTCCGCCACGATCATTTGCGTCCCTCAAGCCGTGCATCTTGGATTTCCTCCGCCGTGAGTGATGTCCGCATTTTTCGTCCGAGATTCTCAATGGTCTGAAACAGCTCGGCTTCGGAAATTTTCTTGTCGCCGCTGCCGTGCTCCAATTTTTTGAACAGCCAGTCCTTTTCTCCGGGTGGCAGGGCTTCAATCTCCTTCAAAATCATGGTCGCAGTCATGACTAGAAATTGTCAGCAGTCCGCATCCAAGTCAACCGCCCGCTGGGTCTTTTGCGCGGCGGCCAAAATCTGCCGGGCGCGGGAGGCGGATAGTTTTTGTGAGTTCATTTTTCTATTTTGGCTTCGGACTAACACGGAAATCATTTCGATCCATTTGTCGAATCATAATCCTTTTGTAAATACAACACATCCGTGTTCACGACTTTGTTGGTCTTCCCATTGTTTTTCACATCTTGCATGATGGCAAAAACTTGCTCCCAAGTTATTTGAACTTTCAATCTTGGGATTTCTGGATGATCTACTGAACTTGCTCCGTAAATTATTTCTAATTTATTATCCTGTGTTCTAGTTAAAATGTCTGGCCAACATACCTGAAGTGCTATTTTGAAATCCACATGCGCTTGTTCAACGGCAATCTTCAAAACATTTCCTGTAATGTCCATCGCAGGGCCAGTTCCCTGCACCACAATCAATGCACCACCGCCCGTGCGTCCTTGGCCATCAGGTTTGTCTGCCAGCAAAAATACAATGTCATTCGTATACAACAACGGATCTCCATGTGTCCCAATACAAGGCCAGACTAGCACTGGCTCTTCATTTGTTCCTTTGTAATAAAGTTTCGCGCCAGGGCCGCTGTCTATTCCAATTTCATGCACCACCACTCCAAAACCATTTTGCATCGGACTGAACGAAGATTCTTTTGATGAAGATGATTTTGGTTCACATCCTTGCGTCAAAACAAGAAATGCGAACAGCAAAGGAATGAATAATTTTATTTCCGTTTTCAATCCGTGTTTATCTGTTTTCATCCGTGGTTGAATTTCAGTTTAAGAAAGCCGTCAACGGACTCGTCGCGCTCGCCGTTTCGCTTTGCGCACCGAGGCCGATTTCAAACGCCGCTCGCCCCGCTTCCACCGCGTGCTTGAACGCGATGCCCATGCGGTTCGGGTCGTTCGCCACGGCGATGGCGGTGTTCACCAGCACGGCGTCCGCGCCAAGTTCCATCGCCTCCGCCGCGTGGCTCGGCGCGCCGATGCCCGCATCTACGACCACGGGAACGGTCGCCTGCTCAATAATTATTCTGATCTGGTCGCGTGTTTGGATGCCGCGATTCGAGCCGATGGGCGAACCGAGCGGCATCACCGTCGCGCAGCCGACTTCTTGCAACCGTTTCGCCAACACCGGATCGGCGTTGATATACGGCAGCACGGTGAAACCTTCCTTCACGAGAATCTCCGCCGCCTTGAACGTCTCAATCGGGTCGGGCAGCAGGTAGCGCGGGTCGGGATGGATTTCGAGCTTCACCCATTTCGGCAATCCGGCGGCGACGGCGAGGCGCGCGAGGCGGACGGCTTCCTCGGCGTTCATCGCGCCGCTGGTGTTGGGCAGGAGCAGATATTTTTTCGGGTCAATGAATTCGAGGATGTTCGCGAATGGGTCTTTCTGGCCGGACAAATCCGCGCGGCGCAACGCGACGGTGACCATTTCCGTGCCGCTGGCGGCGAGCGCATCGCGCATGGCTTCCGGCGACGAAAATTTTCCCGTGCCGAGAATGAGGCGGGAATTAAAAGTGCGCCCGGCAATGACCAGCGGTTTAGGTGACAAAGACATCGCGGAGATTTTAAGTGTTCCCGCGCGGTTTTGTCGAGGAGATGAACGGCTCGGCTTGGTTTTAATTTGGGGCGACGGATGAAAACTAGGCTGGACAGGAATTTCAATCGGCCTAGTCTCAACCTCCAAATGTTGAATAAAAGCCGCGACTATTGGGAACAGCGTTATCAAACCAAGGATATGCCGTGGGAGAAAGGTGCGGCCTCGCCCGGCCTCGTAGATTTTCTCGCTGCAAATCCCAATCTGAAACGCGGCACGGTCTGCGTGCCCGGCTGCGGCACCGGCCACGATGCGCGTGAATTTGCCCGCGCCGGTTTTGAGACGTTCGGTTTTGATCTTGCGCCCAGCGCGATCCAACTCGCCACGGAAAAAACTTCCGCGGACGAACTGACTGCAAAATTTCAACTCGGCGATTTTCTCCGGGATGAATCGCCGCAACCATTCGACTGGCTGTTCGAGCACACGTTGTTCTGCGCCATCCAACCCGACGAACGCGATGCCTATGTCCGCGCCGCGTTGCGCTGGCTCAAACCCGGCGGCAATTACCTCGCGGTGAATTATCTGATTCCCGACACTGATGGCCCGCCGTTCGGCACCACGCGCGCAGAAATTCTGGAACGCTTCTCGCCGCATTTTGAACTGAATGCGGAATGGGTTCCGCGCTCCTATCCCAACCGCACAAACCTGGAGCGGATGTTCTGGTGGTCTTTGCGGACGGCGTGACGTGGGTGGGGTTTCTCGCGCTGCGAGAAATTTTGCCAGCAGGGCTGGCACTTTGAGGTGTGAATATTTCCTAACGCTTTATTCCGTCGCCTGACGCTGCGCTCGGCGACCCGCTGGCTCGCAGCGCGCGCCAGCCCACCAGCCACGATTTTCTCGGCGCGAAAAATCTCCGCCTTGCTTTGGTGATGGAAACCCGTTTGAAAAATTGCCCCGCCACGCTAGACTTTCGCCGTGCTTGAAAATCGCGACTACATGAGGCAGCCGGAATTTGGTTCCCGCTGGCCGCGCCGCCGCTTTGGCATCCAATGGTCGCTGACGGTTTGGTTCCTGATTGCCTACGCCGCCGTTTTTTTTGCCGAGCAAGCGTTGCCCAAATCAACGGATTTTCTTTACACCTATTTCGCCTTGAGCAATGAAGGTCTGGCGCACGGTTACGTCTGGCAGTTGCTGACGTATCAGTTCATGCACGCCAATTTTCTGCACCTGTTCTTCAACGGCTGGGCCATCTACACCTTCGGTCTGGCGCTGGAAGCGGATCTTGGCGTGAAACGGTTCGCTACGCTGATGTTGGCCAGCGGCATCATCGGCGGCGTGGTGCAGTCGGCGGTGGGATTTGTCTGGCCGCAATACTTTGGCGGTGCGGGCGTGGTGGGGGCGTCGGCGTGTGCGTTCGGTTTGGTGGCCGCCTTTGCTGCCCTTTACCCGTCGCGTGAATTGACCATGCTGATTTTTTTCATCATTCCGGTGACCCTCGCCGCGCGGACGCTGCTTTACGTTTCTGCCGCGCTGGCGTTGATTGGCTTTGGCCTGCGCTGGGACAACGTCGCCCACGCCGCGCATCTTGGCGGCATGGCGATGGGCTGGGCATTCGTGCGCGCGAACTGGCGACGCTACTTGCCGTCGCCGAAGGAAGAACTGCGTCCCACTGAACGCCGTCCCAAATTGCAGGTGCTGGAAACGCCGCCAGCGAAATCGCTCGAAGGCGAAGTGGACGCCATCCTCGACAAAATTTCCGCGCACGGCCTCAAGAGCCTCACCGCCCGCGAACGCGAAATCCTCGAAGCCGCGCGTAAAAAATTGTGACCGCCGCTGCGCCAGCTTCAGTCGCCGGCCTTCGCGCCCGCGCCATCCGCAATCTCCTTTTCGCCACCGTGTTTTGGGGATTGAGTTTTCCCGTCATGCGCGCGTTGTCCTTCACGCAGCAGGGCTTGCTGCCGGACGCTAGTTCGTGGTTCTTCACCGCGCTCGGTGTAATGTATCGCTTCGGCTTCGCGGGCTTGCTGATGGCGCTGTTTTTTTTCCGCGAACTGAAAACTATTTCCCGACGCGAGGTGGAGCAGGGGACGGTGCTGGCGTTTTTCGGCGTGGGCGGAATCCTGTTGCAGATGGACGGCCTGGCCTACACGGATGCCTCCATCTCGGCGTTTCTCACGCAAGGTTACTGCGTTTTCATTCCGCTCTGGGTCGCGCTGGTGCATCGCCAGCGGCTGACGCAGAAAAAGTTTTTGTGCATCGCCCTCGTCATGGCGGGCGTCGCGGTGCTGGCGAAAGTGAACTTCCATTCCTTCAAGCTCGGGCGCGGCGAGTTGGAGACGTTGTTGGCTTCGGTGTTGTTCACGGGACAGATTCTTTCGCTCGAACATCCGCGCTATGCAGCGAACCGTTCCACGAATTTCTCCATCGTGATGTTTCTGCTGATGGCGCTCTTCGCTGCGCCGCTCGTGTGGGCGACGGCGCCGAACGCGGCGGCGTGTGTGCAGGCGTATGCGTCGGTGCCGGCGTGTGGATTTCTTGCGCTGCTGGTGGTGTTTTGCACGCTGATTTCCTACACGGTCATGAATCGCTGGCAGAAGCACGTCACCGCCACGGAAGCGGGGCTGATCTATTGCATCGAGCCGGTGGGCGCGAGCGTGCTGGCGCTATTTTTACCGGCGATTTTTTCGGCGTGGGCGGGAATCAATTATCCCAACGAACTTTTCACGGTGCGGTTGCTCGTCGGTGGCGGTCTGATCACGGCGGCGAATGTGCTTTTGCTGTCGCCGTGGCTGGAGAAGAAGACTTGAGGAGTAAATTTTTCCACCCCGCTTTATCACCAAAAAGAAATCATCACTGTTCGTTTTCCGTGCTGACTGGCCCGGTTCCACCTTTGAGTGCGCCGATGAGCGCGTGCCATGAGAGAATCGCGCACTTCACGCGGGCTGGATATTTATAGACGCCCGCGAAGACCGCGAGCTTGGCCACATCGCCTTCGACTTTGCCGGTCGTCACCATTTCACGGACGCGCTCAAACATCTGTTCGGCTTCGGCCTTGGTTTTGCCTTTGACGTTTTCCGTGAGCAGCGACGCCGAGGCTTTGGAAATACAGCAGCCGGAACCGACGAAGCTGGCGTCCTTGATGACGTCGCCTTCGAGGGTGAGAAATAATTTCAGGTTATCGCCGCAGAGCGGGTTGTGACCTTGCGCCGAGGTGGTCGCCGCGAGCATCTCGTGAAAATTACGAGGCTTCTTGCAGTGGTCTAGGATGACCTGCTGATAAAGATCGTTGATGTCGTCGAACACAATTCAAATTTAATTTAGACAGAATTTACAAAATTATCAGAATTCAAAGACAAGATTCTTCAGGCAAATTTAATTCTGAATAATTCTGTCCATTCTGTCTCACTTTTTTTGTAGGTGCGGATTCGCTTCGAGGCGATCCCACACGAGCTTGTCAATCACTGCGCGCGCCGGTTCATGTTTGATGCGCTCAATGATTTCGCCGGCGAAGGCGTGAATCAACATCTGCTTGGCCGTGTCCGCGCTCATGCCGCGTGAACGCAGATAAAAAATGCTCTGCTCATTCAACTGGCCGATGGTCGCGCCGTGCGTGCATTTCACGTCGTCCGCGTAAATCTCAAGCTGCGGCTTGGTGTCCGCCGTCGCGTCATCGGAGAGTAAAAGATTTTTGTTCGTCTGCTTGGCGTCCGTCTTCTGCGCGATTTCGCGGACGAGAATGCGCCCGTGAAAAACGCCCTTCGATTTGTCGTCGAGGATGCCGTTGAAATACTCGTGGCTCGCGCAATGCGGCTGCGCGTGCTCGACAATCATGTGATGATCGGCGAGTTGTTCGTTGCGCGTGAGGTAGAGGCCGTTGAGCACACATTCCAAACCTTCGCCCGCGAGCTTGGTGCGGATGTTATTGCGCGAGAGTTTTGCGCCGAGCGCGAACGAATGGACGTTCACATTGCTCGCGCGACCAAATTCGCCAGCGATGGTGGCGATGTGATACGCGTCCGCCGCTTCGTCTTGCAACTTGATGTGCTCGACGTTCGCGTTGTCGCCGGCGAGGATTTCTGTCACGGCGTTGGTGAAATACGCGACGTTACCGGTGCTGAGGTAGCTCTCCACGACGGTCAATTTGCTGTTCGCCTCGGCGATAATCAGGTTGCGCGGGAGAATGGCTTCGCCAGAATTTTTCGCGGAAGAAATGTAGATCAATTCCACCGGCTCGGTCACTTCCTGGCCTTGCGGCACGAAGATGAACGCGCCGTCGGAGAAAAACGCCTGATTCAGTGCGGCGAAGGAATTATTCGCCGTGTGCGCGTATTTACCGAGATGTTTCTCGATGAGCGCGGAGTCTTTCGCGAGCGCTGCCGCCAGATTTTCAATCCGCACGCCGCCGCTGACGGGCTTGACGCTGGAAAGTTTCGCGCAGAAAAATCCGTTCACGAACACCAGCCGATGGCCGGGCAGTTCGGCAAAAACGGATTCCGCGAGCGCTTTGTTCTCCGCGCCATTGACGGCGACGGGCGCGGCGAGTTGGAAATTAAGTTTGGCAATTGGCGCGACGTTGGTGAAACGCCAGTCCTCATCGGCGAGCGTGGGAAAACCTTGGTCGGCGAAGCTGGCAAGGCCGGACTTGCGGAGCGGCGCGAGCCATTTCGGCTGGCTGGCGGCGGTTTCAAGCTGCGAGAATTTTTCAACGATGGGGCCGGTGGCTTCGCTGGAACTTTTATTGGTCGGTGACGTCATGTTTTTCTGCTTCCTATCGAACGCTTATTTTTCCATGCAATCGAGCCGGGGGCAAGTCTGGGTTGCAATGGAGCGCGGAGCATCGCTCCGCAAGTTTCTGACCGCTGGTTTCATACGAGCGGAGCAATGCTCCGCGCTCCGCATACTTGTTTTCGCAATCAAACATGGCAATCTCTGCGTCCATGCTTTCGCAAGAATCCATTCTCAACGCGCTCAAGGCCGTGAAATATCCCGGCTACTCGCGCGACATCATTTCGTTCGGCCTTGTCAAAGAAGTTTCTATCGCGGACGGCGCGGTGAACGTCGCGATGCAACTGACCTCGCCGAATGTCGAGGCTGCGTTCCAAGTCAAGGCCGAGAGCGAAGCCGTGCTGAAAAAATTGCCGGGCGTGAATCACGTTCTCGTCGAAGTGCGCCAGCCGGCGGCGGGGCAGGGGACGCCGACGAATCCATTTGCCAATCAAAATAAAGTTCGCGGGGTGAAGCGCATCATCGCCATTGCGAGCGGCAAAGGCGGCGTTGGCAAATCCACTTGCTCCGTGAATCTCGCGTGTGCCTTGCAACATCTCGGCGCGAAAGTTGGCCTGCTCGACTGCGATATTTACGGGCCGAGCATTCCGCTGATGATGGGCGTCCACGAAAAACCAACGGTCAACGAAGCCGAGCGTCTCGTGCCGCCGCTGGCGCACGGCGTGAAGGTGATGAGCATCGGGCTGCTCGTGACCGACGATCAAGCCGTCATTTGGCGCGGGCCGATGATCACGAAAACCATTCAGCAATTTCTCCTCGCGGTCGAGTGGGGTGATTTGGATTTTCTCCTCGTGGATTTGCCGCCCGGCACCGGCGACGCACAGCTTTCGCTTTGCCAGACCGTGCCGCTCGATGGCGGCGTCATCATCAGCACGCCACAGGAAGCATCGCTCGGCGTCGTGCGCAAAGGCATTTCCATGTTCAACAAAGTGAATGTGCCGATCCTCGGCATCGTCGAGAACATGAGCTACTTCACCACGCCGAATGGCGAGCGCGTAGAAATTTTCGGCCACGGCGGCGGCAAGGAAGAGGCGGCGCGGCAGAAAGTTCCGTTCCTTGGCGAGATTCCCCTCTTCACCGAAATCCGCGAAGGCGGCGACCGGGGAATGCCTATCACCGTTTCTGCGCCGAATCACGCGGCGGGCAAGGTATTCATTCAGATCGCAGAGACGGTGCGGGCAGCATTGATGAAGTAAGTTCTACCGCGCTACGTGGCTCTGGAATTTTCAAACCGTCGCGCATCGCGCAAAAGCGTTGCCAACCGGCGTGACCTCGGCAAACTATCGGCGTGAATTTCTGCGACAAAATTATCGCGTGGGACAAGCTGGCCGAGTGGCGAAAACAATTTCGCGCGACGGGTAAAAAGCTCGTCGTCACCAACGGTTGCTTCGACATTCTGCACCTCGGCCACGTCACCTATCTGGAAAACGCCCGCAACTTCGGCGACGCGCTCCTGCTCGGTGTGAACGGCGACACTGGCGTGCGCGGCTTGAAAGGCCCCACGCGCCCGGTGAATGTCGAGTCTGACCGCGCCGCTGTGCTCGCTGCGTTGGAGAGCGTCACGGCCTGCTGCATTTTCCCGGAGCAGACGGCCACGAAATTTCTCGCCGCCGCGCAGCCGGATATCTACGTCAAGGGCGGCGATTACACGTTGGAAACTTTGAACCAAGATGAGCGCCGCGCGGTCGAATCGGCGGGCGGAAAAATTATTCTCGTTCCGTTCGTTCCCGGCAAATCCACGACGGGCTTGCTGGAAAAGATTTCGCGGTTGTGAAAAAAATTCTCGTCATCTCCCTCGCCGGCATCGGCGACACGCTCATCGCCACGCCATTTATTCGCGAGCTGCGGGAGAATTTTCCTGACGCCGTGATTGATGCGCTGGTGATGTGGCCGGGCGCAAAGGATTTGCTGGAGCACAATCCAAACGTGAACCGCGTGTTTCAGAAAAATCTGATGAAATGCGGAAAGCTCGAAGCGATCCGGTTTCTCCTTTCACTGCGGCGCGAACGCTACCAGCTTTCCATCAACACGCATCCGCAGAGCCGCGTCCATTACCGTCTCGCCGCGTTTCTCGCCGGCGCGCAGGTGCGCATCAGCCACGAATACGAGTGCTTCCACTGGCTGGACAACTGGCTTGTGACCGGTTCATTGCCGCAAGATTACACGCGTCATTCGATTGATAATAATTTCGACGTGCTGCCAATGATCGGCGCGCAGAAAAAACTTCCAGCGCACGAGATGGAATTTTTTCTCGAACCGGGCGATGAACGTTTCGCGGATGACTTTCTGACGAAGCATAAGTTGTTCGGCAAAAAAATTCTCGGCCTTCACGTCGGCTCCGGCGGCACGAAGAATTTGCCATTGAAGCGCTGGCCGTTGAA
>JANOBC010000066.1:0-5963 GCA_031411455.1 Limisphaerales bacterium | reverse complement strand
CGCAGTGAACCGTGTGCAAACTGTAAGCTGCGAAAGCATCAAAAAGTTTTAGAGCGCTTGTTCTCAGGAGGCCGGAGTAGTGTCCGGCCTCTTTTCTTTTTCCCCCTTGCGGACGGCCACCATTAACCCGTTCTTTTAGCCACAGATTTTCACAGATGAAACACAGATTGGAACTGGAATTTGAAGCGCGCACGGAGTTTTGATTGATCTGTGTTTCATCTGTGGCCATCTGTGGCGGGCAATTCCGGTCAAATCGCCGTTGGCTTTTCATAGCGCGCCTGTTAATTTTCGCGCCCATGTCCACTCCGATCACCGCCCCGCCAGCGCCCAACAAGGCGCAGGTTTTTCTGCGTCGGGCGGGTTCCACGCTCTTGCTGTGGACGGTCGTCATCGGGGCGATGTTTTCCTCAAACCCCGTGCTGTCGGACGGCGTGTGCGGTCTGTTCATCACCACGCTGGCGCTAGTCGGGTTGCTGGAATTTTATGGGCTGGCGGAGAACTGCAAGCTCGCGTGCTTCAAATACACCGGCGTCGTTAGCGGCGTGCTGCTGATGGTGGGAACGTTCGCGCATTTCCACGGCTGGCTGGGCATCTACGGCACACCGGCGCGCGTGAATGATTTTGAAACGGGCTTCCTCATTCTGTTCGTGCTCGGGCTATGCGTCCGGCAATTTCTCTCCACGTCCGGCTTGTCCGGCCTGACGGCCATCGCGGTGACGTTGTTCGGATTGATGTATGTGCCGTGGCTGTTGAATTTCATCCAGAAAATTTTCTATTTCCCCGGCCTCAACGGCGATGGAAAATACTACGTCCTCTATTTTCTACTCGTGACCAAGTTCAGCGACATGGGCGCGTATCTCGTCGGCTCGCTCATCGGCAAGCACAAGATGATTCCGCGCATCAGCCCCGCGAAAACGTGGGAAGGTTTTGCGGGCGCGATTCTTGTCTCGACCGGCGCGAGCTTGGCGTTCTTCCATTTTTTTAGCGCGCACATGGCGGGGATGAATTCGCTGCACGCGATTATTCTCGGCGTGGTGTTGAGTGTGGCGGCGGTTATCGGTGATTTGATTGAATCACTTTTCAAACGCGAAGCGGGCGCGAAGGATTCTGGAAAAATGTTCCCCGGCATCGGGGGCATTCTCGACTTGCTGGACAGCCTGCTGTTCAATGCGCCCATCATGTATCTCTACCTACGGCACGTCCTGACTCATCCATGAAAAACGTCGTCCTCCTCGGCTCAACTGGTTCCATCGGCACAAGCACCGTCAAAGTGGCGGAAGATTTGCCTGATCAAATCCGTTTGATCGGACTGGCGGCGGGCGGTAATTCGGAATTGCTCCTTGAGCAAACTCGCAAGCACAAGCCCGCCATCATTTCCATCAACGACCCGGCGAAGGCGAAGGAACTACAAAACACGCTCGGCACTTCGACGCAAGTTCTCTGCGGCAACGAAGGCTTGTTGAAGCTCGCGACGTTGCCGGAAGCGGACATCGTGTTAATCGCGATTGTTGGCACGGCGGGATTGCAGCCAGCGCTGGCAGCGATTCGCGCGGGCAAGGACATCGCGGTGGCGTCGAAGGAAATTTTGGTGATGGCGGGCGAAATCGTGATGAACGAGGCGCGCAAGCACGGCGTCCGCGTTCTCGCCGTGGACAGTGAACATTCCGCAATTTTCCAGTGTCTCGACGGCAAGCCGACTTCATCCGTCCGCCAACTATTGCTGACTGCGAGCGGCGGCCCGTTTCGTAGCAAGACCGATTGGCCGAAAGAAAAATTTTGCGAAATCACCGTCGAGCGCGCGCTCAAACATCCGTCGTGGGTGATGGGGCGCAAGATCACGATTGATTCCGCCACGCTCTTCAACAAAGGCTTGGAGATGATTGAGGCGCGCTGGTTGTTCGACATCGAGATGGCGCGCGTCGGCGTCGTCGTGCATCCGCAAAGCATCGTGCATTCGATGGTGGAATTCGTGGACGGCTCGCTCATCGCGCAACTTTCCACGCCCGATATGTGTCTGCCAATCCAATACGCGCTGACCTATCCCGAACGCGCCGCGAGCGACCGCGTGCAGACAAATTTTCCAAAGATCGGCACGCTGACGTTTGAAGAGCCGGACGTGGAAAGATTTCCCGCGATTGAACTGGCGCGCAGGGCAGGGGAGATTGGCGGAACTTTGCCCGCCGTTTTGAACGCCGCGAACGAAATCGCAGTCGAAGCGTTCGTGAACCGTAAAATCAATTTCCCGCAGATCACCGCCACCGTCCGCCGCACGATGGACGCGCATAAAACTATTTCCCACCCGACGCTCGACCAGATTCTCGCCGCCGATGCGTGGGCGCGGGTTGAGGCGGCGAAGTGAAACCGGCTCCTTGCCTCGACTGAAAAACTGAACCATAATTCCGGCATGAAGAAAGCAAGTAAGC
Source organism: Limisphaerales bacterium (assembly GCA_031411455.1). Taxonomy (GTDB): domain Bacteria; phylum Verrucomicrobiota; class Verrucomicrobiia; order Limisphaerales; family UBA11358; genus UBA11358. The sequence goes on along the minus strand of JANOBC010000066.1, from coordinate 3,540 downwards.
GTGAGTTTAGCGTCGTCGTCGAACGCGATGCGGATGGCTATTACGTCGCCAGTGTGCCGGAACTGCGTGGCTGCCACACGCAGGCGCGGTCACTCGACAAACTGATGGATCGCATCCGCGAGGCGATTCAACTTTGCCTCGAAGTCGAAAAAAAACATCCGTCAGCGAACGAGTTCATCGGTCTGCAACGCGTTGCTGTCTGATTATGCCGCGTTTGCCCCGCCTTCGTGGACGAGAAATTTTGGCGGCTTTGCGTCAAGGTGGTTTTCTGGTTTTGCGCGTCAAAGGCAGTCATCATTTTATGCATCATCCAGATGGTCGGCGCACGGTGGTTCCCATTCACTCTGGCGAAACCATTGGGCCAGGTTTGCTGAACAAGATTCTCAAGGACGCCGAGGTGGAGCTTTGGGAGTTTGAAGGTTGGTTGTGATTTGCGGATAGTTTCTAATTAATATATTTTCATCGTCTCGAAATGACAATTTTACATTACATCCTCATCGCGCTCGAAGTCGTGCTGATTTTCAATCTCATCATCGGCGTGCACGAGTTGGGACATTTCCTCGCGGCGCGTTGGCGCGGACTGAAAGTCGAGCGCTTCGCCATCTGGTTCGGCAAACCGATTTGGAAAAAGAAAATCAACGGCATCGAATACGCGCTCGGCTGGATTCCGGCGGGCGGCTACGTCTCGCTGCCGCAAATGGCCACGATGGAAGCCATCGAAGGCAAAGTCGAAGCCGACGCGGAAAAACTTCCGAATGTTTCGCCGCTCGACAAAATCATCGTGGCGTTCGCCGGGCCGCTGTTCAGTTTTTTGCTCGCGATAGTTTTCGCCGTCATCGTCTGGCAGGTCGGCAAGCCCAGCAACGAGGCGGACAAGACCACGACGTTCGGCTGGGTTGACCCGGTCGGCCCGGCGGGGCAGGCCGGTTTGCGCGCGGGCGACACGGTGCTGGAGATTGATGGTTTTCCCGTGCATCACTTCGCGCCGGTTTCCGCCGACAGCGTCATGTGGCGCATCGTCACCAGCACCGGCACGAACATCGCCTTCAAATACGTCCGCGACGGCAAGGAAATGCCCATCGCCTACGTCACGCCCACCAACCTGCCGACGAAATGGTATGAGCGCAAAGCCCTGCGGAAAATTTTCGTGAGTTACGCGGAGAAAACCATCATCGGCGAAATTGCCAGCAACAGCCCGGCGGCGGTCGCGGGATTGAAAACCGGCGATGAAATTCTGGTGATGGACGGGCAGAAAATTTACAGTCCGCTGGCTGTCATGCTTGGCGAAGCGGCGCTGACCAACAAACCTAACGTGCCGGTCACCTTCACTATCAAGCGCGCCGCCGAGCAGTTTGAGAAATCCATTCTCGCCGTGAAACCGGTGCAGCCGACGAACGCCGCGCCATCATTCGGCATCACGACGTGGAAGGGCGACACGAACATCGCGCTCCTCCATCCCGCACCCTTCGATCAAATCAAGGCCAGCGCGGGACAAATCGTCAGCACGTTCAGCGCCTTATTTGCGCGCAAAGGCGACATCGGTGTGCAACAACTTGGCGGCGCGGTGATGATTATCCGGGTGTATAGCGGTTTGTTTCAAAACGAGGACGGCTGGCGACGCGTGCTGTGGTTCAGCGTGATTTTGAATGTGAACCTCGCGCTCCTCAACCTGCTGCCGCTGCCCGTGCTCGACGGCGGCCACATTACGCTTTCGTTGATTGAAGCTATCCGCCGCCGCCCGGTGAGCGCGCGGATTTTGAACACCATCCAAACTGGCTTCGCCGCGCTGCTCATCACGTTCATGATTTACATCGCGTTCTTCGATACGGGCGATTGGTTCCGCAGCGCGCGGGCCGACCGCGATGTGCCGATTGTCTTCGCGCCTCAAAAATAATTTCCCATGCGCTACTGCGAATCCCCCTTCTTCTATCATCGCCGCCAGACCCGCGAGATCGTCATCGGCGATCCGGCCAATGGCGGCGTCATCATGGGCGGCAATCATCCCGTCGTGAAGCAGTCCATGCTGACGTGCGACACGATGGACACCGCGCTCTCCGTCAAGCAGACGCTCGAACTCGTCGCCGTCGGCTGCCAGATTGTCCGCATCACCGCGCCGACGGTGAAGGACGCCGCGAACTTGCAGAACATCGTCGCCGAACTTCGTAAGCAAGGTTGCAACGTGCCGATTGTCGCCGACATCCATTTCAAACCCGACGCCGCGATGGAAGCGGTGAAGTGGGTCGAAGTCGTGCGCGTGAATCCGGGCAACTACGCTGACTCGAAGAAATTTGCCACGAAGGAATACACCGATGAGCAATACGCCGAAGAGTTGAAGCGCATCGAGGAAAAGTTCACGCCGCTCGTGCTGGAAGCCAAGCGGCTCAAGCGCTGCCTGCGCATCGGCACAAACCACGGCTCGTTGAGCGACCGCATCATGAACCGTTTCGGCGATACGCCGCTCGGCATGGTGGAGAGTGCGCTGGAGTTCGCGAACATCGCGCGCAAAAACGATTTCCATAATTTCAAGTTCTCGATGAAGTCGAGCAACCCGAAGGTGATGATTGAATGTTATCGCCTGCTGGTCGCGCGGCTGAACGACCTCGGTGCGGATTGGAATTATCCCATCCACCTCGGCGTCACCGAAGCGGGCGAAGGCGAGGACGGACGCATCAAGTCCGCCATCGGCATCGGTTCGCTGTTGTGCGACGGCCTCGGCGACACCATCCGCGTTTCGCTTACCGAAGATTCACCGCGCGAGATCGAAGTCTGCACCGACTTGCTGGTGCAGATTCCGCTGCTCTCTAATTCTGCACTCCGAATTCCGCACTCCGAATTTCCTTTTGATCCGTTCCATTTCGAGAAGCGCGAGACGCCGGAGATTGAACTGAACGAAAACACCAAGTGCGGCGGCGAACAACTCATCCGCGTCGTCGTCACCAAAGCCACGTTCGACAAAGTCGCGCACAAAATCCGCCCGAAGGATGATGTGAAGCCGGAAGCAATTTACGAGGACCTCAACGTTGCGGAGATTGACCCGACGCAGGATTTTGAAATCAACTGCGACACGCAACTCGTCACGGTGAAGGACGGCGTGAATCTCCCCGCCATCACCGCGTTTCGCCTGCTTGTGGCGAAGTTGAAAAAACTTGGCCGCAATAATCCGATTCTCCTGAAGGATTGCATTAACTTTGAATCTGTCCCGCTGGAGCCGAAGATTGCCTTGCTCCGCGCCTCCGTGGTCATCGGCGCTTTGCTGGCCGACGGAATCGGCGATGCCATTCTCGTGCGCGGCGAAGCGGGTGGCGGACAATCGCTGCGGCTCGCTTACAACATTCTTCAAGCCGCCGGTTGTCGTTCGTTCAAGACCGATTATGTCGCGTGTCCGAGCTGCGGGCGCACGTTGTTCAACTTGCAGACCGTCACCGCGCGCATCAAGGCGCGCACGGAGCATCTCAAAGGCGTGAAGATCGCCATCATGGGCTGCATCGTGAACGGCCCCGGCGAAATGGCGGATGCGGATTTCGGCTACGTCGGCGGCGC
>JANOBC010000065.1:0-12645 GCA_031411455.1 Limisphaerales bacterium | reverse complement strand
TCCGCGTTCTCGCCGACGATTTCAATTTCCCAACCGCCCACGTCCGCGCTCAACAGCAGCGCCGAGGCGAACTGCGAACTTTCCTCAATGCTCACTTTGCACGAGCGCGTGCTAGGGACGCGCTGCCGCGCGTCCGGGCTGACCGGCAGGTCAGCCCTACCAACACTGCCATAAATCCGCGCGGGCAATTTGTCGTTCTCAAATTCACATTCGACGCGATAGCCGAGTTCGCGCAACGCCGAGAACAGCGCGGCTTGCGGGCGTTCGTGCATCCGCTTCACGCCATGCAACCGATAAACGCCGCTGCCGAGACAAAGGAACGGCGCAAGAAAACGTGCCGCCGTGCCAGCATTCCCGACAAACAAATCCAGTGGTTTCGTCTCCGTGCCGCCGGGGGGAATCAAACCGCCCTGCCCCACGACCGTGATGGTGCGATTGCAAAGTTCATCCGGGTCTTGCGCCACGCTCACCACGAAGCCGAGTTCCTTGAGGCACTCGACCATGATCTGCGTGTCCTCACTCCATAGCGCGCCCGCAAGCGTCACCTCGCCATCCGCGAGCGCCGCGAGAATCAGCGCGCGGTTCGTGATGCTCTTGGAACCGGGCACGGTGATCTCCGCGCGCACCAGCGCGGTGAGCGGGACGATTTCGATGAGGTCGGGTAAAGCCATTTTATTTAGCCACGGATTGAACACGGATTGAACACGGACAAAAGCATCCGCAGATTCCGCAGATTTACGCAGATGAATTTGCCCTGAAAAAAATCTGCGCAAATCGGCGCCATCGGCGGACAAAAAATCCGTGTTTCATCGGTGTTCAATCTGTGGCTGAAATTCATTCGGATGAAGTGGCGGTTGATTTCACGCACCATGCATCACGCCGCGCTTTGGCGGTGGCGAAAAATCTCTCAACCGCCTGGCCGTCAGATTTTTTCAGCGCGGTTTGAAATTGTTTTAGTTCGGCAATGAAAGCATCCACGGATTGCGAGACGTTCTTGCGGTTGGCCAGCACGATGTCGCGCCACATCTCCGGCGAACCGGACGCGATGCGCGTCGTGTCGCGGAAACCCGTGGCACAGAGCGCAGCTTGTTGCTTCGGTTGCTTGGTATCCAAAACCAGACCCGCCAGCGTCGCCGCGACAACGTGCGGCAGATGACTGGAACGACTGACAACCAAATCGTGTTGTGCCGCGTCCAGCCGCAGCGTCCGTGCGCCGAGCGTTTTCCAAAACTTTTCCACTTTGCCGACGGCTAACGCGCTGGATTTTTTGGACGGCGTGATGACGCAGGCGGCGTTCACGAACAAATCCCCCTTCGCCGCCAGCACGCCCATTTTCTCACCGCCCGCCATCGGATGACTGCCAACGAAATGCGCGCCAGTTTTTTTCAGCAGCGAATCCAGTTCACGGACGACTTCGGCTTTCACGCTGCCAACGTCGGTCACAATTGCGCCGCGTTTGAGCGCGGGCAGAAATTGTTCCGTCAGCGAACGCATCTGGGCAAGCGGCGTGCAGAGAATTATTAAATCAGCACCCGAGACAGCGGCGAGCAAATCGGTCGTGGCGTAATCCACCGCGCCGGCCTGCTCGCAATCCTTCAGACTCGCCGCGCGCCGGACGTAGCCCGCGACTTCACGCGCGAGTTGGCGACGTTTGACGGCCAGCCCAATGGAGCCGCCGAGCAAGCCGACGCCGATGATGGAGATTTTCTGAAACTGCACGCGCGGAGGATAGCGGATGGAAGATGGAAGATGGAAGATGGAAATTTCCAAAACCACGTTGTGCGCGAAATAAAAAGCGGCGGTCAACCGCGCGCAGTCCAGACGTTGCGCGCCGTTTCGGGGGACTGCGGTTGCTTCAGCCCCGCTTTGGCGGGCGTGAATAGTAACTCGGACGTTTTCAAATGTTCACCGGCATATCACGCAGCGCGGATGCGTGGCAGGCGTCCAAAACTTTTTGCGTTTTCAGGGCCCACATCGGCCAGTCGTCGTTGAGTTGGCCGGAGTGAATTTGATTCGCGAAGTTGCGCCACATGCGCGTGTCCTGCGCGGTGGCGTGGCCGAAATCCATCGGGTTCGCGCCGGGCGGACATTTCACATCGCTGGCGACGGTGAGGAATTTTTCGTTCACCTCGAATGCAGGCTCGTAGCCGTTGAAGGGATGGACGAAATCCGGCAGGCGCAGCCAGCCTTTCTGTCCGCTCACGAATGCCCACTGCTGCTTGGCCGCGAGAAAGGAGGCGTAAAATTCCGCCGTTACGCCGCCAGGATAATTCAGCGTGGCGGAAAATTCCGTGGGCGACGAGAGACGCCCAAGTAGATTCTCGGACGCGGAAAGAATTTTCCCCGCAACGCTTTCCGGCATCTGCCACTTCATCGCCCACAGCGTGAAGCGAATGGAATACCAACCGAGATCGCCAAGGCAGCCAGCGGGTTCCAGGATGCCGTTCGCGCGGATGTTCGCGCGAAAAAAATCTTCTTGGTTGGGATAAAAACTAAACGCAGAGGCGAGGCGGCGGATCGGGCCGACACTTTGGCCATCGTCCAGAACCTCGCGCACTTTCGGCAGGCGCGGATTGTGCATAAACATCACGCCGTCGAGAAACTGCACGGAATTTTTTTTACAAGCGGCGAGCATTTCCTCCAGCTCGGCGACGTTGGCGGCGCACGGTTTTTCGCAGAGGATGTGCTTGCCCGCAGCGGCGGCGCGCAGGACAAAATCTTTCCGCAAGCCGGTCGGCAGCGGGACGTAAATCGCGTCCACATTTTTTGAGGCAATCAATTCCTCGTAGCTGCCGAGCGCGTCAGGAATGAGGTCGAAGGCATTTTCATCCTGACATTCGCGGATGAAGGCGCGGCTCTTCTGCACGTCGCGGCTGGCGACGGCGCTGACGATGCAGTTGCCGGAATTCAGGATGGCTTTCCAGTTTTTCCGGCCAATGCCGGCGGTGCTCAAGAAGCCGATGCGTAGTTGTTTCATTTTTCAAATCATCCTCATTCTCATCCTCATCGTCATTCTCAAACTTTGATTGGTGAGAATGAGGATGACGATGAGGATGATTCCCTGACGCGCTGCAAAATCACATCCGCCAGCAGCGGTTCCGTGCCGACGGACGACGCATACCAAATCAGTTTACCCTCGCGCTCCGTGGGATTGCGCCACGTCGGTTGACCGGCGGCGAGGCGCTGCTTAACGATGCGCTCCGGTTCACCGAGCAGCACGGGAATGTCCTCGACTGCGTGCAGGCCATCGCTGATAAAAAATGGCACGACGATAATATTCCTGGTTTTCACCTGCTCCCAGCAGCCTTTGATGAATGGCGCTTCCTCCATGAATACCGCCCCGACTTCTGCAAAAACATTCAGCGCGCGGATCAAGTCTGCCTGCCGCTCGACGGCCTGGCGCGAGTTGGCATTGCGCCCCGTGCCGTGACCGGCGATGAGCAGCGTCGTGTCGGAATTTTTCGGCAGACGCGGGAAGGGAAATTTTTCCACGACTTCCTTCGCACGGGCGAGGATCACAGTCGTCATCAAGTCGTGGGAGCCGACGGGAAGGCAATAATACAAAACCGAGTCGCGGGTGAAACGTGTGCAGTTACGGGCGCAGCCAAAGCCCAGTTCTTTCGGGATGACCTCGGCGCTGAAGTAACCTTCACTGATGAAGAATGGGACGATGAAAATTCGCGGCGCGGTCAGTTCGGCGAGAACTTTCTTGATGTGTGGCTCCTGTTTCCAAAAACCCGCGCGCACCTCGGTGAACATTTTCCGGCGACGCAGTTCCGCGACGTGCTGCAGCACAGGCGCGGCGGACTGGTGGTTCAATGTCGTGCCGTGGCCCATGACTACGAGCGCGGCATCGGAAAAATTTTCATCACTCACGCGCCAAGATTGACGGAGCGGCGACACAACTTCAAGCATCGCGCTCCCTAGTCGTTCTGGAAAAAATAGTTTGAACCTTTCATCCATTTCTGGCGTCCTATCTCCCGAACACGCGGAACCAAACCAATTAAATCACTATGAATTGCACCAAAATCACGCTCGCAGCTCTGGCGGCGGCTTTCAGTTTCACCCTCGCGTCCTCCGCCGCTGACGCCAAGCTGCCGCCCGCATCCGACAAAAAGGACGTGACCTACGCTACTGACATCAAACCCATCTTTGACGCCAATTGCGCGAAGTGCCACAGCGGCGAACGCGCCAAGGCTAAGCTACACATGGAATCGCTTGAAGGCATTCTCAAGGGAACCAAGGCCGGCAAGATTGTCACTGTCGGCGACAGCGCGAACAGCTTCCTCGTCAAGAGCGTCGCCCACGCCACGGAAGAAAAAGACGAATGGATGCCGCCGGTGCCGAACAAGGCCGGAGCGAAGACCCTGACCGCTGAACAAGTCGGCCTCGTCCGCGCGTGGATTGACCAGGGCGCCAAATAATTTCTAATTTCATCACGCGCGCCACGGACAAAATCCGTGGCGCATTTTTTTATCCCGTATAACCAGTGGGCCGCCGCTGCCTAGTGGTATCAACCGATCAAACCCGTTTTTATATTCGGGTAACACCCCATAGCATCCGCAGGCGGGCCGGACGATGATGCCCGTCTATGAAAAATAGAAGTTTGCTGATTGCGTTCCCTTCAGACCGCGCGGGACAGGAGGGCTTGACCGACAATTCATTCGCTGCAGGTTTCCCAACTAACCCTTCACTACTATCATGAAAACCTTGTTCACCGCCGAAGCCATTTCCAAGGGCGGACGTTCCGGAACAATCCAGTCACCGGACGGCCTGCTCGACGTCACGCTGGGAAACCCCCTAGTGCAAGGCATCGCGAAACCCGGCCCCAATCCCGAACTCCTATTCGCGGGCGCTTATGCCGCCTGTTACCACAGTGCTTTGGTTAACGCGGCCAAGCAACTCGGCACTCCGTTGGCGGATTCTACCGTGCGGGCCCAAGTGAGCCTAATAGAAAATAATCAGGGCGGCTTTCGCCTGACGGTGGAGCTGCACGCACAGCTTCCCGGAACCGAGAGCATCCAAGCCCAACTCATCATGGAAGCCGCGCACAAAACTTGTCCGTATTCCAAGGCTCTGCGCGGCGACGCCACCGTCTTGCTGGTGGTTGACTAACTAACCCGCACCATGCCTCAAGGCGATAAATCCAGTTACACTGACAAACAGAAACGTCAGGCGGCTCACATCGAAGCCGGCTATGAAAAAAAAGGTCTTGGCTCGAAAACGTCCGAAGCGCGCGCCTGGGCGACGGTCAACAAACTATCCGGCGGCGGCAAAAAAAGCGGTTCCGGCCGGAACCACCATTAACTACAAATCACGACCGCTGTTTTCATTTTTCCGCAGTAGGGCAACACCCCATAGCCTCCCATCGTTTTCCCGCCTACTATTCGGCACTGAAAAGAAATAAATCTTTTCACGAAAAAAATCTAACTATGATTGCACTTACAATAGTCCCCATTTTTGCCGCCGCAGGTTATTCCCTTGTCTATCTTCTAGGCGGAGGAGGATTGATCGGAGCCGTCCTTATTTTTGTCGCGTTAAAAATGTTTGGAAAATGATTCACGGTTAATAATTAATTTCTACGTTTCTAGTCAAACTGAATAGACCGGCTCAAGTTGCCTTCACTTTACAGTGAACCTAAAACTGTTCGTTCGGCCTGCTTCCAGAACCACGACCGTCACTGATTTGCCCACAGACTCATTCAAGCGTTGCTGGAATGCCCCGTAACTTCCTCCCTCCATTTTTTCTGTGAGCGCTTGGTCATGATCATGACGTGACGCCAGTAAGCTGGGTTGCGGAGGAGCTGGGATGATGGCAGCCAGTTGCTTCCAAGTTGCCAGCCGTTCGGGATTATTGAGCCGGGGGAATTCCTGAATGGGAATGGCGAAGCTTACGTTCTGCGCGTCGGCTTTCGTCCAGGAGGCAATGCCGATGACTTCGCCGCGCTGATTGAAGACCGGGCTGCCACTATTGCCCGGAGAGATGGGACAGGACAGTTGATATTGTAGAAAGCCATGCACGCTCCGAATCTGGCTGATCAATCCATCGCTGATGCTAAAGTCCAAGCCCTTGGGCGCGCCAATCACATAAGCGCGGGCGGCGACCACTGGCAATTCCTTGCCCACGGGCGCTTGCCGATGTGGAAGTTTCTTTTCCAACTTCACCAATGCAAGATCGCGTCTGGCGTCCTGATCAATGCACCCAATCACCTTTACGCGCTGCCCGTCCGCGAAAACGGCCCAAACTGAGCGCGCATCGGCGATGACATGCCAAGCCGTCAGCGCAACATCGTCGGCCAGCGCGAGCACGGCACTGCCGACAAATCTTTCCCCGCTTTGGCTTTCCACTTCCAACGTCATCACTGAGGGTAAAACTTTTTGGTAAAGTTTTTCGGGCGTTAACGCCGCATGCAAAGTCGCCGTAGTGCACAGGCTGACCAGCCAGAAGGCCAGCCAGAAAATTTGAAGTGAGCGTCCGATCATTTGTTCATTGCAAGATGCTGTCAGCAACCTCGCCGGAGCGGTTAACTTTAGATTTTTTAGATTCGACATTAAATGACATGAACACAGTTTCGTTCATGGCGAACCCTTCGCCACTGGGAAAAACCTCAATGACACTAGGAAAACCCTTGGTGCGAAACCATAGGAATTTGATCCAACGGGTAGGGCAACACCCCATAGCACCCAAAAACGTTTCTGCCTAGGATAGAATCAGTGTTAAAGACAAAAAAGCTTTTTAACCGATAAACAATAAATGAAAGAAAACAAAATTATGAAACGAAAACTTATAGTTATTCCCAGTGCTGCGGCCGCCTTAATGTTCACCTTCACGGCTCTCGCGGAACACACGCCCGATCAAAAAACAGATCATCTTGGTTACAATCGCGATGGCGCGTCCCAGTCGAATCACTCGGATCAGTTAAACGAGGCGGCCAAAGCTTCAGACATCATCGGGATGACCGTTAAAAATTATCAAGACGAAAAGCTCGGCAAGGTGAACGACCTCGCAGTGGATGTGGCATCCGGACGCATTGTCCAAGTTATCGTGTCCTCCGGTGGATTTCTTGGCATGGGTGATACCCTGGTTGCCGTGCCTCCGGGAGCGTTGCATCATGATATCGGCCAGAAAGTCCTGCATCTGGATGCCGATCAGGCGAAACTAAAGGCCGCACCTAAGTTTGACAGCTCGAAGTGGGACGAAAACAGCCAGTCTACCCAAGCCAGTGAAGTATATGCTTACTTTGACCAACAGCCTTACTTCGGTGCCAACCGCGAAGGTTATGAAACAACTGCAGAAACAAATGGAGCTGCCACTGCCGACATAAAACGTGTTCAAACTCTGCCACGGCACATGGATGGAACGTATAATACGCAAAATGGAAAGTTAGTGGACAATGCCCGCGATGCAGAAGCCGTGAACAACGCGGCGGCGAGCCAGAATACGCTTTCAACGCGTAATGCGGACGGCACTTGGAAGCGGGAATATTCCCAAAATGCGAACCAATCAGCCTCCTCAGGATCCAGTCTAGGTTATGTTCAACTGGCAAGTAAGCTCATGGGCAAGTCCGTAATCAACCGGCAGAATGAGAAGCTTGGCGATGTGGAAAACATCCTAGTGGATATAGCGTCAGGCCGCATTGTGGCCGTGATCATTGCATCTGGTGGATTCTTGGAGATGGGCGAAGAACTCAGCGCCATCCCCCCCACTGCCTTAAGTTACAGTTCGAACCGGGTAGCTCTCCAGCTTGACGCCTCAAAGGAAATGTTGACTGCCGCGCCGCATTTCAAGGCTAGTCAATGGCCGAACTTTAATCAGCCCAGCTATGCTAGTGAAGTATATCGCGCCTACCAAGTTGAACCTTACTTTAACACGGGCGGGACGAATGATATGGATAATACCCGGCAAAACATTCGTGATCGCGATAACCGGATAACCGGCACAACCGAGCCAGACAACGCAGCGCGCAACATTCGTGACCGCGACAACCGGACGCTGACCCCGCTCAATCAAGGCAACAGCACAGCCGACATCGCCACCACGGCGCAGATTCGCAAAGAAATCATCGCTGGCAAAAATATGTCAGTGAACGCCAGAAACGTGAAAATCATCACGAATGACGGGCAAATCACCCTGCGCGGACCGGTCAATACGGCGGAGGAGAAACGTCTCATTGGTGAAATCGCGGAACGGAGTCCACACTCCGGCAAGGTGGACAACCAACTGGAAATTCAGTCTTCCAATAACGACTACAAATAATTCCGTCAAACAAACAAAACAAAAAACGAAAGTGAACTATATGTCAAAAAAATCTGTATTCTGCATTGCCACCTCGCGCAACCAAGCTGATCAAATTGTTGACAGCCTGAAAAACGCGAACTTTTCCAGCAACGACATCTCCGTGCTTTTCCCCGATCAGGGAACCACGCGCGATTTCGCACATGAAAAAAATACGAAAGCCCCTGAAGGCGCAGTCACCGGCGCGGGCACCGGCGGTGCCGTCGGAGGCGCGTTGGGATGGATCGTCGGGATTGGCGCCTTGGCCATTCCAGGAGTCGGGCCGTTCATCGCCGCCGGACCCATTCTCGCCGCATTGAGCGGGGCCGCTATTGGTGCGGCCGTGGGCGGAATCGCCGGCGGGTTAATTGGTCTAGGCATCCCTGAAATCGAAGCCAAACGCTATGAAGGCAAGATCAAAGCCGGCAACCTCCTCATTTCGGTTCATACCGAAAGCTCTGAGGAAATTAAACGGGCCAAAGACATCTTCACCCAAGCCGGGGCGCAAGATATCTGCGTCACGGGCGAAGCTTCCGCTCCTAAGGACAACAAGCTCAAAGACCCCAAACAGTCCCAAACCGATCCCGGTTTGGTTGGAATCCCGCGTTCAAAATACGAAACCAATCCTGATTTGGTCGACGTAGATCGTTGATGGTCGTGAAATGAATTTCTGCGGTAGAGCAGACTCGCCGCAGAAATTCTTAACTCTCCTACAAACTGAAAAACAAAAAAATGAAAACACTTAAAGATTTATTTCTGGACGAACTGGCGGATATGTATGACGCCGAAAAGCGCATCGTGAAAGCCTTGCCGAAGATTGCCAAGGCCGCTACTTGCGAAGACTTGAAGGCGGCGATCATGGCGCACTTGGAGGAAACCAAAGGTCATGTAACGAAGCTTGAACGAGTCTTCCAAGCCTTTGAAGAAAAAGCGCGGGGCAAAACCTGCGAAGCGACGGTCGGCCTGCTTAAAGAGGGCGACGAAATTGCGGCGGACTTCAAAGGCTCACCCGCCATCAACGCCGCCCTAGTTTCGGCGGCGCAGAAAGTGGAGCATTATGAGATGGCTTCTTACGGCTGTCTGCACGAATGGGCCGGACTGTTGGACAATGAAGAGGCTGCCGAAATTTTGGAGGGAATCCTTCAGGAAGAGAAAGCCGCCAACGATTCGCTCACCGCTCTGGCGCGTTCTACCTGCAATCAACAGGCGTTGGAGGGATTTAAGGAAATGCAATCCGACGTAAACGAATCCGATGACGACGCTGATGAAAAACCGAACAAGAAGTCCTCGGGCGCACGTCCATCCGCCGCCACCAGCAAGCGGGCAGAAGTTATGGCGTCGAAATAATTAGCACTCTCCTGCAACCGTTACCGGACGGTTGCAGGAGTCTACAAACTACCCCCCCCCAAAAAAAGAAATCTTATGAATGAACTGATTCACCCCCTGTTTGCAGCGGCTGGTTACTCAATTATTGTATCTCCTCTTTTGGCGGCGGCTTGGGTGACGTCGTCCTTATCTTCATCGCCTCAAAATGTTGGATAAATAATTTCCATCCAGAACACGCAACCAATTAGTGCAGGAGTGCGGGCAAATCAGTTCGCCTTTCCGCAAACGGCGCGCGACCCAATTTTTTTGGAATCGATCTACGCGCTAGGTAGAAAACAAAATAAAATAAAAAAATTATGAGCGTTATTGATACTAAACAAGACAGTGATCATTCATTCAGCGGCCTCACGAACCGGCGGCAGGCGTTGCGGGGCATTGGCCTCGGAGCCTTAAGTCTCGGCCTCTTTGGCAGCGTCTCTGAAGTGGGCGCGGCCAACAATGATGGTCAGGGCAACAACGGTCAGGGCAATCCGAACGACATCAGCATTTTGAATTTCGCGCTGAACTTGGAATATTTGGAGGCGGAATTTTACCTCTACGCCACCACGGGCGCGGGACTCGAATCGCTGGGGGTAGCGGTGGACGGTCGCGGCAGGGCTGGCGATGTCATCATCAAATCAAATCCGCAGGTTCCTTTTGTCACGGATGAGATCCGGCAATACGCGCAGGAAATCGCGGCGGACGAAGTGAGCCATGTGCAATACCTCCGCACCGCGCTCGGCCAGAAGGCGGTCGCCCGCCCGACGATTGATTTGCAGGACAGTTTCACCGCCGCCGCCCAGGCTGCCGGACTTATCGGAGCCGGTGAAACTTTCGATCCATTCGCCGATGAAGTCTCGTTTCTGCTTGCAGCGTTTATCTTTGAAGATGTGGGTGTCACCGCCTATCGCGGGGCAGCGCCGTTGGTGCAGAATAAAAAAGTTCTCTCCGCTGCGGCCGGCATTTTGGGAACCGAGGCGTATCACGCGGGGAACATCCGGGCGCAGATCTACCATGTTGGCGGCGAGGCCGTGGCGGCTGCCCAGAAAATTTCTGATCTGCGAGATGCGCTCGACGGTGCCACCGACGATGACCAAGGGGTGACGCTGGACGGCAATGCCAACATCGTGCCCACAGACAGTAACGGCTTGGTTTTCGCCCGCACTGCGGCGCAGGTTTTATCCATCGTTTACTTCGCACCGAACGTCAATCATGGTGGATTCTTCCCGAACGGAATCAACACTGGGCGTAATGGCAATCGGTAATCAGTGCATTAAAATCTGGATTAAATCACCGGTCGCGTTGGGTGTGATCCCACACCCAGCGCGACTTGGACCATCCACCTATGCCAACCCTACCCAACGTTATGAAAATATTTCTCGCTCTCGCCACTCTGGCGGCATCTACCTCGTTAATTTTTTCTGCTCAAGAACCCATTAAGGCGAACGCGCAAATGCAAGCGGTGCTCGATCAACTCGCCGCGCTCGGCGGAAAGCCGATTGAGCAACTCACACCGGAAGAGGCGCGGCAACAGCCCACACCGGCGGACGCGGTAAAGGCTCGCGCAAAAATTATTTTTCCAGCGGCGCGAGCGGCAACCGCTTCTGCGCTTTCATCCGCTGCTGTTCGTGGAGCAATTCCAACCGCGTCTCGTCGGTGAGTTCTGGCTGACTGATTTTTTGCGTGAGCACGGCAATCTGCGTGTCGAAGAATTGATTCCGCAATTTCAACGTCACGTCTGCAAGTTGCGTCTGCGGGTTCGGCATCGGACGCTCCTCGGCGACTGCTTCGGTGATGAGGCTGCGTTGCTCGGGCGATTCGCAGCCGTCCAAAAATTCCGCGAGGCTGGGCCAGGTTTCGTGTTCGCAGGCAGCGAGGCGAGCGGATACGAGCTGCCGCACCAGCGGATGCTGCAACCAATTTGCGTCCAAGTGCAGCACCGACCAGCCGACCAACTCGTCGTGCAGTAGTAAAATTTTCAGCAGGTGCAGTTCGTAATTCGACGGACGGCTCGGCGTTTCCGCCTCCGCTTCGCCGGCGTAAATGGATTCATCCAATTCTTCCTCCTGTGGCCGCGCATACGTCGGCGGCGCTTTCACTTTGGAAAATTCTTTCCGCACGGCATCAACCGCCACGCCGAGGCGCAGCGCGGTTTTTTGCGCGTGCGTATCGAGCAGCACAGAGTTGTTCGTCTTGTGCAGCGCCTCGGCCATGCTGCGGAGAATCGTGAGCCGACCTTTGTCCGTCGCGGCGTCGTTCGTGGCGCAAAGCCGCTTCAACAGGTAATCAAAAAATCCTTCCGCGCTTTCCACGAGCGTGCGAAAGGCCTCGCCACCGTTGGCTTTGATGAAACTATCCGGGTCATGCGGCGACGGCACGACGGCCACGCGCACAGCCAGTTCCGCCGCGAGCAGATGATCGAGCGAACGGACGATGGCGTTCTGCCCGGCGTTGTCGGAATCGAAACACAGCACGGCTTCGTTGCAATAGCGTTTCAAAATCCGCGCGTGCTGGTCGGTAAAGGCCGTGCCTTGCGGCGCGACGATGTTCTGCACGCCGCCCATGTAGCACGCGATCAAATCCAACTGGCCTTCGCAGATGATGGCGTAACCATTGTCGAGAATCGCGCGCTTGGATTTGTCCAAGCCGAAGAAAATTTTGCTCTTGGTGAAGATGGGCGTCTCCGGCGAGTTGACGTATTTCGCGGGACTCTCATCGCCGGGCAAAACGCGTCCGCTGAACGCCACCACCCTGCCCTGCTCGTCGCAGATGGGAAACATCAGGCGACCACGGAAGCGGTCGTAGTAACGATCCGTGCCCTCCTTCTGAATAATCAAACCTGCTTGGGCCACGTCCGCGAGTTCGTGCCCCTTGCGCTTGGCCCAGTTCACCGTGTCGTCCCACAGCTCCGGCGCGTAGCCGAGGCGGAAGAGTTTCACCGCGTCATCGCTCACGGCGCGCTTCTGCAAATAGTCGCGCGCGATTTGGCCGCCCGCGTCGTTGGTC